>DDTA01000269.1:0-24068 GCA_002344285.1 Myxococcales bacterium UBA2376 | reverse complement strand
GGCGCAAGTCCGCGCCACGCCGTGCCAGGTGTGGTCGTCACGGCCCGCACTATATCCGAGCCTGCGGCTGCTATGCTCGGACGGGCATGAACTCCAGCTCGGCGCCGCGGGCCGCGGCGATGTTTGGCGTGTGTGCCGCCCTCGCCGTTTTCGCCGGAGGTCGCGCTCTCGCGGAGCGTCGCGACACGCGGACCACGGTGTCGATCTGGCGCGGTGGCGGCGGGGCGACGTACGGCGGCGGCGATGGTGGCGGCGCCGGCGCGTTCGTCAGCCATCGTCGCGATGTCGATATCGGCGCCGACGGCGCCGTGCGCTTCGTCGGCGTCGCGGTCGGCATGGACGCGGCGACCGTCGAGGTCCACAGCGTCACCGATCCCGCGGGCACGAGCGTCGTCGAGCAGCGCTTCTCGACGAACCTCGCCACGCCCGAGGCGCTGCTCGCGCGCCAGGTCGGCAAGCCGGTCACGGTCGTGCTCGCGCAGGGCGAGGTGCGCGGCGTCCTGCGCGCGGTGTCGCTCGACGCCCTGGTCATCGAGACCGCGGGCAAGAGCATCGAGATCATCCGGCGCGGCGAGCACGTCGTCGACATCAAGCTCGGCGCGGCGTCGCTCGACAACGAGCCGACGCTCGAGTGGAAGCTGGCGGTGAAGAAGCCGGGCAAGCACACGCTCGACGTGAGCTACCGGACCTACGGGCTCACGTGGGCCCCGGAGTACACCGCGGTCCTCGGCGACGACGACCGCGTCGACTTCACGGCGTGGGCGACCGTTCGCAACGACACCGGGCTCGATCTGCCGGCGAGCGAGCTCACGCTGGTGAGCCAGCCCGGCACACCGGCGGCGCTGCCCGGCTACATCGCGGGGCCGGGACGCGCGCCGGTCTCGTTCAAGATCGGGCGCCCGGTCGATCTCCGCACCGGGACTGCGCTCCAGGTCGAGCTCGCGCCGAAGCGCAGCGGCGCCCGCGCCCGGCGCGTGAGCGTGTTCGAGGCGAGCGGCGACCAGACCTCGTACCAGCCGCTGTCGGATTGCTACGGCTACATGCCGACGCCGACCGGCGTGCGCACCGAGCAGATGCTCGAGCTCGACGGCGCAGGCCCGATCCTGCCCGAGGGCAACGTGCGCGTCTTCCGCCGCGGCGACGGCGGCGGCCTCACGATCGTCGGTGAGGATCTGCTCCGCGTGAATCCCAGGACCGGCGCGGTGCGCGTGCGCGCCGGCGTCGCCCCCGAGGTGACCGGCGAGCGCCGCCAGCTCGACTGTCGCGTCGATCCCGGCGGACGTTCGCTGCGCGAGCGCGTCGAGATCCGCGTCGAGAACAAGGGCAAGGCGGCGGTCGATGTCGTCGTGCGCGAGTACCTCTATCGCTGGAGCAACTGGCGGATCGAGCAGGAGGACGAGAAGGGCGCCGGCGCGGGCGGCAACGCCTACGAGTGGCGGAAGAAGCTCAAGGCCGGCGAGTCGCGGACGCTGAGCTACACCGTCGTCTACGCGTGGTGACGATGCGCGCGGCCGGGCTCGCGACGGCGGCGGCGCTGGTGACGGCGATGGCCGCGGCGTGCGGCGGGGCGCAGCGCGTGGGCGCGGCCGGCGGGGACGAGGGTGGGGCGGCGGACGCGCGCATCACGCTCTATCGCGACGGCGCGTTCGTCGAGGAGCAGGTCGTGGTGGAGGTCGCCGCGGGCGAGGGCCGTGCACGCCTGCCGCGCCCGATCGGGGTCGACCTCGGCAAGCTGATGATCGAGTCGGACGATGTCGCCGTGCGCGGCTGGACCGAGGACGACGTGGCCGAGGGGCGCGCCGTCCAGGTCGACGTCGTCGCGCGTCGCGCCGGCGCGGCGCGCTTCACGATGCGCTACGTGACCGACCGCGTGAGCTGGCGGGCCGGCTACACGCTGATCGACGATCACGGCCGCGGTCGGCTGCACGGCGCGCTCGGCGTCGACAACCGCACGGGGCGGAGCTGGAGGCGCGCGCGCTTCGTCGTCATCGATCGCCTGCGCCCGTCGGCGCCGCCGATCGCGGCGGCGTTCGAGCAGCGGACCGTGGTGGTGCCCGGGACCTACGCGGTGCGACCGGGCGGTCAGCGCCTCGACCTGGCGCTCGCCGGTGATGACCTGCGGCTCGAGCCGACGCTGGTCTACGATCCGGTGGGCACCCGCCTCGACTCGGCGACGATGCACCCCCAGACCGACGCGAGCTACGGCGTCGAGCGCTGGCCGAGCGCCGTCGACGAGAGTCTCAAGATCGACCTGTCCCGGGTGGCCGCCGGGCCGTTGCCGTCGGGACCGGTGCGGGTCTTCACCGTCGGCGAGGGCGGGGCGCTGGTGTGGCGAGGCGAGGGCCGGCTCCTGCCTCCGGCCGCGGACGCCGAGCTCTACACGACGGTCGCGGTCGGGCGCTCCCCGGTGGTGACGGGCAAGCGGCGCCGGACCGACTTCGCGATCGACCACGAGGCGATGCGGCTGGTCGAGGAGGTGACGATCACGCTGCGCAACGCCGGCGCGCAGCCGGCCGACGTGCTCGTGCGCGAGCACCTGTACCGCGGGCAATGCTGGAGCCTCGCCTATCACTCCACCGGGGAGCGGGTCGCCAAGGAGGGGGCGCAGCAGATCGGGCTGGGCGTGGACGTGCCGGCGGGCGGCGAGGCCACGGTGATGTACCGTGTGCTCTACGAATGGGACGAACGAACGTGCCGGCACTCGACGTCAAGGAACTGACCGTCCACTACGGGCGGCGTGTCGCGGTCGATCAGCTGTCGCTCGCGGCGGCGGCGGGCGAGATCATCGGGTTGCTCGGCCCGAACGGCGCGGGCAAGAGCACGGCGCTGCTCGCGATCGCCGGGGCGGTGATGCCGAGCCATGGCGAGATCCGGATCGACGGCACCGACCTCGCCACCGACCCGCTCGCGGCCAAGCGCAAGGTCGGGCTGGCGGACCAGCCGCCTTCGCTCTACGAGTTCTTCACCCTCGCCGAGCACGTCGCGATGATCGCCGAGGCGCGCGGCGACCGCGACCGCGCGGCGCAGGAGCGGCTCCTGGCCGACCTCGGCCTGGGTGGCGTGGCGGGGCGACCGTGCCGCGAGCTGTCCTTCGGCATGCGCCAGCGCGTCGGGCTCGCCGCCGCGCTGGTGGCGGCGCCCGCCGTGGTGCTGCTCGACGAGACGCTCAACGGGCTCGATCCGCATGCGGCGCGGCGGGCGCGGGCGGCGCTGATCGCGGCGGCCGAGCGCGGCGCGGCGGTGGTGATGTCGACGCACCTGCTCGGCGTCGCGGAGCGGCTGTGTCACCGCATCGTGGTGATGGACCAGGGCAAGGTCGTCGCCGATCTCGCCGGCGACGAGCTGGCCCGGCTCTACGCGGGCGGCGTCGGCGCGCTCGAGGAGATGTACGTGTCGATGATCGCGGATCGCGAGGCGTCGTGACCGCGCCGGGCGGCAGGACGCTCTCGGGCAAGGAGCTGCTCGCGTGGGGCGACCTCGACGAGCAGCGGCGCGGCCGCGCGCCGGCGTGGATCGCGGCCGCCGCGATCGGGCTCGTGCTGGGCGTCGAGCTGGCGCGGCGCGCGGGCTGGTTCGAGGGCGTGTACGGGGTGCCGAGCGCGACGATGATCGTCGCGGTGCTCCTGGCGGCGTTCGTGCCGGCCATGTTCGGCGCGCCGTACCGCATGTTCTGGCGACGCGACGCGCCGCTGCTCGCGCGCCTGCCGATCGCGGGCGCGGCGCTGTGGTACGTCGCGGTGGTGCGCGCGGCCCGCGCCGCGGCGCGGAGCGCCGTCGCGGTGGCGCCGTCCCTGGTCGTGGTGGCCGTCGGCGACCCGGCGATGGCGGGACGGGCGGCGGCGATCGCGGCGGCGATGGCCCTCGCGGCGATCGCGCTGGTGCCGGCGGTGTGCCTCGGCGCGGCGCACATGGTGGCCACCGGCAAGGCGAGCGGGCTCGCGTCCGCCGTCGGCGGAGGCGAGGTCCAGCTGCCGACGACGACCTGGCTGGGCGGCCTGCCGGCGACGTCGATCGCCGGCGTCGTCGTCGCGGCGATCTACGGCGCGCCGTGGATCGTCGATGGCGTCGACCAGGCTGGCCCGGTTGGGATCTCGATCGTGGCAGCCGCCGCGATCATCGCCGGCGCGCTCGCGACCCGTGCCGCGCCGCGCACGTATCCACTCGCGATGCGCGAGGTCGCTGCGCTCGATCGTCAGATCCACGCGCACCTCGAGATCCACCCGCCGACCCTGGTCGAGCGACTGGTGCGCGATCGACTCGGCGCGGGCGCGCCGGTGCACGATCGCCTGGCGCGGCTGTTGCGCCGGCGCTATCCGCTGGCGGTGTTCGCTGGCGCCGCCGGCGGCGCCGCGATGGCCGTCATCGGCGTGGCGGCGCCGCGCGAGCTGGTCGCGTGGCTGGGCGTGGTGAGCGCGGCCCTCGGCTTCCTCGCCGGCTGGCTCGCGCGCGCGCTCGCGCGGCCGCCGCTCGAGCTGCCTCGGCTGACCGCGACGTTGCCGGTCGCGCCGGCGAGCGTGGCCGCGGCGCGCACGGCGTACGTCGCGACCTGGGCGGCGTTGTACCTGGCGGCGCCGGGTGTGATCGCGGTGGCGGCCTCGGGGCGCCCGGTCACGGCTGCGGTCACGAGCGTCGCCGGTGCGGTGGCGGGGTTCGTGCTCGGCCGGACGCTGACCGCTACGTCCTGAACACGTGCAGCGAGCGGGCGCAGGTGTCGGCCTCGCGGCCGCCTTGCTTGAGATCGAACAGGCACACGACCTCGGTGCGCTCGCCGGGGACGACGTTGGCGATGAAGCGCGTCACCGACGAGAGGATGAAGTAGAGGCCGAGCCCAGCCCCGCCGTTCGACTGCGAGGCGCGTGGGCGGCCGCGCTCGATCCGCGCGCGCTGCAGGTGATCGAGGATCACGTCCTTGGCCAGCGCGCCGTAGCGATCCTCGACGGAGACGGCGAAGTAACGGCCATCGGAGGCCCAGCGCAGCCGGGCCTCGGAGTCGCCGACCTGATCGCTGATCCGGCTGGGCGTCACCGGCGGCGTGCCGCTGGCGACCGCGGGCGCGTCGTACATCGCGTTCATCAGGAGCTCGTCGACCACGCTCTCGATGCGCGCGATCGTCGGCCGGCGCGCGCCCGCGTCGCGAGCCGACGCCGTCACCGACAGGAGCGCCTCGCGCTTCGCCTCGTACGACTGGACGCTGGCGCCGTTCACCTTCACGCCCCACGCCAGGTATTTCTCGAGCCCGAAGATGTCGCCCGAGGTGAGCTTCACGCTGGTCACGACGAGCTCGGTGTCGTCGGGATCGTCGGCGTCGCGGATCACGTGGTTCCAGCGATCGCGCCGCATGGCGTCGACCACCAGCTCGTCCTCGAGCGACGCGCCCATGACGATCAGCGCGCGCCCCTTGCCGAGCGCCTCGCGCTCGGCGTCGCCGAGCGTCGCGTAGGTCGGCTGGTCGATGACCACGACCGCGTCGACGGGGTCGGTGCCGCCCACCGCGTCGGCGAACTCGACCTGCGTGCCCGCGGCGTGGAAGGCCCGGCGCAGCGTTCGCCGGAGCGTCACGCTGGACGTGACGCAGACGGCGCGCGCGGAAGCCGACACGATCGGGAGGATACGGTAGGTCTCGCGAAGGGGTCAAACTCGCGTCGGGAGGCTACGGGGTAGCGCCAGGTGAACCCCGTGTCGTCACGGCGACGAGCGCAGATGCACCTACCACCGACCGCCGCCGCGCCGGGGTGAGTGGCGCCCGCATCTCAACCGCTGATACGATATTTGCGATGGCCGACCCCCCCTCGGGTGACCGCCCCCCGCGGCCACCGCCGTTGCCGGCATTGCCGCGTCGCAGCGCCGAGGGTGGAGCCTTGCCTTCGCTCCCCACCGTACCGCGTCCGCCACCGCCACCGCCGCCGCCGCCGTCGACCCCGAGCGCGGCGACAGGGAGCGCGGCCTCACCCGCGCATGTGCCGCAGGCCACGCCCGCGCCGGCGCCAGCGCCGTCCGCGTCGGCGGGGCCCGAGCCTCCCGCTTCGCAGGCCGCGGCCGACGACGACTCGACCGGTGATCTCACGCGCCGCGTGATGGGCGCGGGGTCGGCCGCGATGATCGACTCCGTCGTCGAGCTGCTCTCGGCCGAGGCCGAGGCGCTCCTCACCGGCGGCGCCGACGCCGACGAGCGGCTCGCCGACCTGAACGTGCGGCTCTCGCTCATCACCGCCGACATCCTCGACGACCCCGAGGACGCCGCGCGGTACCTCGAGCTCGCCGAGAAGCACCCGCTCGCGGCCCGCCTCCTGATCTCGCACGGCATCGCCGCGTCCGATCCCAAGGCGCTCGAGACCGCCGGCCGCATGATCGGCGCGCTCGCCGACGGCCGTGAACGCGCGCACCTGGTCCGCGATCTCGTCGAGGCCTGGCTCTACTCGCTCGGCGATGCCGGGCGCGCCGCGGCCGCCGTCGCGGCGGGCAGCGCCGACGCCACCAGCGATCCCGAGCTGGCCGCCGAGATGCGCTCGCTCGGCGCGCTCGCGCAGTCCTCGGCCGGCCAGTGGCGCGAGGTCGCCTCCGCGCTGCAGGCCGCCGCCACGGCGCCGACCGCGCTCCCCGAGGACGCGTGCGACGCCGCCGCCATCCTCCTCGACCGCCTCGGCGACGAGCCCGGCGCCTTCGAGCTCGCGCGCGCGGCCCTGGCGCGCCCCGATCGCGGCCGCGGCGCGCCCGTCCACTGGTTCCGCCTCGTCGACATCGCGCTCGACGCCGCCCAGCGCTCGTCGGGCGTGGGCGACGCCGCCGCCGTGGTCGCGCTCTACGAGCGCAGGCTCTCGCTCCTCGAGCCCGACGCGGGCGCGCGCCGCGAGGCGACGGCGACGGTGCACGCGCTGGCCGACGCCCGGCTCGCCACCGGCGACATCGGGGCCGCCGTCTCCGGCTACGCCGCGGCGACCGCCGACGACACGTATGGTCCCGTGCTCGCGCGCCTCGCGATGGCGCGCCAGGCCCACCGCGCGGGCCGCTGGGGCGACGTCGTCACCGCGCGCCGCGGACTGGTCGAGGCCCACGCCGCCGGCGCGCTCTCCGTCGCGCACGCGTGGCGCGCGCTCGAGATCGCCGACGCCCACGGCCTCGCGATGGCCGCCGAGCTCGCGCAGCTCGCGGTGTCCGGCGCCCGGACCGCCAGCGGCGTGCTCGTGCTCGAGCGCTTGCTCGCCGCCGATCCCGACGCGCTGGTCACGCACCTGCTCGCGCAGGCCAAGGACGGCGCGCGCGCCGGCAACCGCCGCGCCGCGCTGGTCATCGAGTCGCGCCTCGGCGACGTCGCCCGCGCGCTCGAGTTGCTCAAGGTCGCCTCCGCCGAGAAGGTGGCCGGTCCGGCGCGCCAGAGCGAGCTCGATCACCTCGCCCGGCTCGCGCGCCGCCAGCGCGATCGCGCGCACCTCGGCGAGATCTACCGGAACGCCGCGCAGTCGGTCCGCGACCGCCGCGCCGCCACCGCGCTCCTGTGCGCCGCCGGCGCGCTCGAGCTGGCCCGCGCGCGTCCGGTCGAGGCCGAGGAGCTGTTCCTCCAGGCCTCGCGGCAGGCGCCGCAGGATCCGGCGGCGAAGGGCGCGCTCGCCGCGATCTACCGCAAGGCCGAACGCTGGCGCGAGCTGTCGTCGGTGCTCGGCGATCTCTCCACGCTGTGCACGTCCGAGGATCTCAAGCTCGTGTTCCTCCGCGAGCACGGCAAGCTGCTCGCCGAGCAGCTCGGCGACACGCGCCGCGCGCGCACCGTCCTCGAGCAGGCCCAGGCCCTGCGCCCCGACGACGCCGAGGTCACCTACGAGCTCGCCCGGCTCTACGAGTCGTCGCGTCAGTGGGACAAGGCGATCGAGCTGCGCGGTCGGGTCGCCGAGCTGCAGAAGGACCCGCGCCGTCAGGCGCAGATGCACCTCGAGATCGGGCAGATCGAGGAGCAGAAGCGCGGCGACGACGCCGCCGCCCTCGCCGCCTACGAGCGCGCCCAGAAGCTCGACGAGCGCGCGCTCGAGCCGCTGCGCGCCCAGCAGGCGCTGCACCGCAAGGCGCGTCGCCACGATCGCCTGCTCACCCTGCTCCAGCAGGAGCTGACGCGCGGGGTGGAGCCGTCGCGCCGCCTGGCGATCCAGCTCGAGGCCGGCAAGCTCTACGAGGAGGCACGCGATCCCGAGCACGCGCTCGCCGCCTACGACGACGCGCTCTCGATCGAGGCGAGCGACGCCCAGGCCCTCGCCGGCGTCGATCGCGTCGCCCGCGGCCACGATCGCTGGCGCGAGCTGGCGACCGCCTACCGCCGCGCGCCGCGGACGCTCGCCAACCTGCGTGTCCTCGCCGAGGCGCTCGAGCGGCTCGGCGAGTGGAACGAGCTCGCCGAGATCCGTCAAGCCGAGCTCGAGATGACGCCGGCGCCGGAGCGCCCGCGGCTCGCCGCCAACCTGGCCAGGATGGCCGAGGACAAGCTCGGTGACGTCGAGACCGCGATCCGCTTCCACCAGATCGCCGCGCAGGGCGGCGCCGCCACCGACAGCCACCGCGATCTCACCCGCCTCCTCGAGCGCACCGAGCGCTGGCCCGATCTCGCCGCCGCGCTCGAGCGCGAGCTCGCGTCGGCGCCGCCGTCGAACGTGGACGCCCAGATCTCGATCCTCAGCCGGCTCGGCCAGCTCCGCGAGGAGAAGCTGGGCAAGCCCGCCGACGCTGCGCTCGCCTACGAGTCCATCGTCGAGCGCCGCCCGCAGTTCGTCCCGGCCCTCGAGGCCCTCGAGCGACTCTACGAGCGCCTCGGCCGCGACAAGGACCTCATGCGCGTCCTCGAGGCGCGCGCCGATTCGACGATCGACAAGCTCGAGCGGGCGCAGCTCCACGGCCGCATCGCCCAGGTGAAGCAGAACCGCGGTGACCCCGACGGCGCCATCGCCGCCTACACCGCCGCCTTCATCGCCGACCCCGCGAATCGCGAGGTCTTCACGTCGCTCGAGAAGCTCTGTTACAAGCACGAGCGCTGGGCCGCGGCGATGAAGCTCTACCAGAGCGCGATCGATCTCGTGGAGAGCGGCGCCTCGCGCGCCTACCGCCTCGGGGATCTCTACGCCCGCCGAGGACAGGTCCAGCTCCAGTACCTGGGTGAGCTCGACGCCGCCGCGTCGTCGTACGTGAAGGTCGTCGAGATCGATCCCGAGAACGACACCAGCGTGAAGTTCCTCGAGTCGATCTACTCGCAGAAGAGCGACTGGTCGGGGCTGATCGGCGTCTACGAGAAGCGCGCCGGCCTCACCCGTGACGACGAGCGCCGGCTCGAGTCGTTGCGCCGCGCCGCCCGCGTCGCCGCCGCCAAGATGCGCGACTTCGGCGAGGCCGCGCGGCTCTACCAGCACATCCTCGACATCGATCCGTCCGACACCGAGGCGCTCGACGCCCTCGAGCGCTGGTACGAACGCAACCAGGACTGGGGCAAGCTGGTCGAGGTCCTGCGTCACCGCCTCGCGACCGCGCCCGCCGGCGACGCGGCGACGATGCTGCTCAAGCGCATCGCCCAGATCTCCGAGGAGGGCCTGCGCGACGAGTCGCGCGCCGTCGAGCACTACCAGCGCATCCTCGAGATCGCGCCGGCCAACAAGGAGGCGCTCGAGGCGCTCGGCCGCATCTACGAGTCGACCGAGCAGTGGGCCGAGTTCGTCGACGTCACCCGCCGCCAGATCCGCGTCACCACCGACCGCAACCTGAAGGCGCTCCTCTACTTCAAGTGCGGCTCGGTCATGGAGGCCAAGTTCGGCAAGGAGGAGGACGCGATCCGGTACTACGACGCGGCGATCAAGACCTCGCCGTCGTGCCTGCCCGCCGTCCACGGCCTCCGCGATCTCTACCGCCGTCGCGAGGACTGGCCGCGCGTCATCCAGACCCTCGAGCTCGAGGTCAAGCTCTGGCAGGACGACAAGGAGCGCGCCGGCGTCTTCGCCCAGATCGGCCGCATCTACGAGCAGCGCCTCGGCCAGCCCGACCGCGCGATGCACTACTACGAGAGCGCGCTCGCCGTCGATCCCGAGTGCCTGCCGGCGAACCAGGCGCTCTTCGAGCACTACTTCGACGCCGGCGAGTGGCAGCGCGCGCTGCCGCTGGCGCAGGCGCTCGCCGTCAAGGCCATGCGCGAGGGCGATCCCAACACGCGCAGCGAGTTCTACCGCCGCCGCGGCGTCGTCGCCCTGATGACGGGCGACTCGCGGGGCGCCGCCGAGAGCCTGATCGTCGCCCTCGAGATCAAGCCCAACAACCTGCAGGCGCTCGATGGCCTGCTCGACCTGCAGCGCAAGCACCCCGACGCCTGGGACTTCGACGCGATCTACCGCGAGCTCGACAAGCTCTACAAGAAGCGCGACGACGCCGGCCCGTTCCTCGCCCGCGTGCGCGTGGCCCAGGCCGGCATGAAGGAGCGGGACGGCGACCTCGACCAGGCGCAGCAGCTCTACGCCGAGGGGGTGGCGCTGGCGCCCGAGGACTTCGACGTCCTCTCCGCGCTCATCACGCTCCACGTCAACATGCGGCGGTGGAGCCACGCCGTCGACGCGATCGTGAAGTTCCTCAACGGCGCGTCCAACGTGTCGCCGACGGTCCGCGTCGCCGCGCTCATGCGCCAGGCCGAGATCCACGCCGACTGCGAGATGGAGCCGCATCGCGCGATCAGCGTCCTGCGCGAGGTCATCCGCCTCGACCCGATGCACGAGGAGGCGTACTACCGCCTCGCGCAGGAGCACTACCTCCTCGGGCGCCACCCCGACGCCAGGGCCGCCGTCGATCGCGTGATCGAGCTGGCCGCGGCGCCCGGCTCGGCGATCTCGCCCGAGAACCTCGCCCGCTACTACTACTACCGCGGCCGCATCACCGAGACCTCGGGCGACCAGCGCGGCGCGACCTCGCAGTACCGCCGCGCCAGCGAGTACGACCCGGGCTACGCGCCGCCGGCCCTCGCGCTGGCGCGCCGCACCGCCGAGGCCGGCGATCAGCGCGGCGCCGAGACGCTCCTCATCGACGCGGCCCACGCCGCGATGGAGAAGGGCGGCCCGCGCGCGGCGGTCCCGCTCCAGCGCGGCCTCGCCCGCATCCTGCTCGCGTCGGGCGATCGCCCCGCGGCGATCGAGGCTTACCGCGGCATCCTCGGTGTCGACGACTCGCCGCCGGACCGCGTCGCGCTGGCCGAGATCTACGCCATCGACGATCCGGCCAAGGCCATCTCCGAGCTGCGCAAGGTCGTCGACCGCGACATCCACCACGCGCCGGCCTATCGCCTGCTCTCGTCGTTCTACACCCGGCTCGCCGAGCCCGAGCGCGCCGCGCGCTCGCTCACGGTCATGGAGCAGCTCGGCTTTGCCGAGGAGGTCGACCTCGGCGCCGCCGCCAAGGTGCGCGCGTCGCTGCCGTATCACCCCGTGCGCCGCGCCCTCGACGACGAGATGCGCCTGCGGCTCCTCGCCACGCCGGCGGCGCGCGATCCGTTCGGCGAGGTGCTCGCGGCCGCGTCGACCGAGCTCGCCGCGCTCTACCCGCCACCGCCGCTCGGGGAGAACCTGGTGCCGGTGCAGGGCATGGACGACCCGGGGCTCAAGGTCGCCGTCGCCGACGTCGCGCGCCTCACCGCGATCGAGGCCGAGGTCTTCGTCGGCGAGCGTGTGCCCGGCCTGGTCGCGCTGGTGGCGGCGCCTCGCCGCCTCGTCGTCATCGACCGCATGCTCGCCGGCGAGAACGACGGTCCGCGCCGCTTCCTCCTCGGCTGGGCGTTCGAGGCCCTGCGCGGCGGGTACGCGTTCTTGCACCACCTCGGGCGGCGTCAGCGCTCCGAGCTGGGCAACTTCATGAAGTCGCTCCTGCTACCCGAGAGCGATCGGCCGGGGCCGACCAACGAGTTCGTGAAGGGGCTGCCCAAGCGCGCCCAGAAGGTGCTCGAGCGGCACCAGGGATGGGGCCGCGACGTCGACGGCGACCAGTGGATCGACGGCATGCTGGGCACCGCGAAGCGCGGCGGGCTCCTGGCGTGTGATGACTTCGCTGCGGCCACGTGGATGATCGCGCGGTTGACCGGCGAGATGCTGCTCTCCCACGACGCGACGGTGGCGCTCGGCGCGGTGCTGGGCGGCGCCGATCTGGTGCGCTTCTATCTGTCCGACGACTACCAGCGCCTACGCGACTACCTCACGGCGGCGCCGCAAGCCAACTGACGTGGATCTGGTGGGGTATTGTTGGGTGTCCTCCGAGTGGATCCGGCGCGTGCGATCAAGATATGCTTTTGCGCGTTGGACGTTTTAGGGTACAGGTGTAATCACGCCCACGTGATTTACATGTCGATGGAGACACGATGAGTCAGAAGTTCCAGGCGTCGGTCCATCACCGCGATGACGTCAGCTACGTGAAGCTGAGCGGTGTGATCGACGAAGACAACGAGCTGCCGACTCTCACGGACAAGATCCCGGCGGGGACGGCGGTCATCGATCTCGGCGAGATCGAGCGCATCAACTCGTGCGGTGTGCGCGACTGGGTCAACTGGCTCGGCAAGCTGGAGGCTCAGTCGACGCGCGCCGTGCTGGTCGAGTGCTCGCCTGCGATCGTCGCGCAGATCAACCTCGTCAACAACTTCACCGGGTCGGGCGTCGTCAAGAGCTTCTACGTCCCCTACTTCTGTCCCGAGTGCGACGAGGAGAAGGTGCTCCTCGTCGAGGCCGCCGACATGGGCTCGGGTCCGCACGAGCCGCCGACGTGCCGCTGCGACGAGTGTGATCTGGTCATGGACTTCGACGACATGGCCGACTCGTACTTCGCGTTCCTCTCCAACCAGAAGAAGATCGCGGAGCCCGACAAGATCAACGGCGTCATCAAGGAGTTCGCGTCGGGCGACAACGGCGAGAAGTCGAAGATCCGCTCGCGCACCGGCACGTCGAGCTTGCACAGCTCGTCGGTGTCGTCGTTGCCGAGCGTGCCGTCCTTGCCGTCGATCTCGCGTCCGAGCGGCAGCTCGCCGCAGATCACCGCCAAGCCGGGCAGCCGTCCGTCGATGACGCCGGTGACCACGACGACGCAGCCGGGCATGCGACCCGTCGGCTCGTTCCAGGGCACCAACCCGGGCAGCCGCCCCGGCAACTTCACCAACCCGGGCACCAACCCCGGCGTCAGCTCCACCGGTTCGTCGCCGTCGTTCGGCGCGAGCGTCGCCGGCGATCGTCCCGCGCTGGTCGCGCCCAAGTCGAGCGCGATCATCTACGTCCTCGTCGCCGTGCTCCTCGCCGCCATCGGCGTGCTGGCGTTCTTGCTGTTCAGCAGCAAGTAGCCCTTCGACTCGGGCCTTCGGCCCTCGCTCAGGGCGAACGGCGCTACGCCGACAGGCCCTTCTTGTAGTTCAACAGCTCCTTCTGGGTCTTCAGCAGGAGCTGGTTGGTCTCGAGCAGCTCCTTGGTGCGCGCGCGGATCTGGTTGGCCAGGCGCTCGCGCTCGCGGGCCTCGGTCTCGAGCATCTCCTGGTACTTCACCTGGACGACGGCTTCGTCGGTGACGTTGCGCTGGATCTCGAGGGCGCCCACGTGCTGGCCGCTCTCGTCGGTGATGGGCACGGCCGAGAGGATGAAGCGCAGGTCCTTGGCGTCGGGCTCGCCGAGGACCTTGCCGCTGATCTCGTCGAGGCGGACGTGGCGGTTGTCGGTCCAGCACTGCTGGGCGATGCACTCGCTCCGGCAGATGTTGAGCTCGATGACCTCGTAGCAGCGCTTGCCCTTGAGGCCACGCGCGACCTGCCGCGGCAGCATCGCGAAGAACGCGCGGTTGAAGTCGACGATGCGGCGCTCGGTGTCGACGATGAAGTAGCTGTCGACGATCGCGTTGGCCACCCGCTTGAACTCGGTCAGGAACTGCGTCAGCGCGGGATGTGACTCCATCGCGTCGATCGTACACGCGTTCGGGCCCGCAGGGCGAATACCCACACCGGCGCACGTGGAGTTTTCCGACGGAGGTGTACCTGCGGGGCGGGTAGCCCTGGGCCTGTCGGGGGACC
This sequence comes from Myxococcales bacterium UBA2376, assembly GCA_002344285.1. GTDB lineage: Bacteria > Myxococcota_A > Polyangia > Haliangiales > Haliangiaceae > UBA2376. The sequence continues at coordinate 10,033 of DDTA01000269.1, read as the reverse complement.
GGTTCGTTGACCCGCTCGGTGAATGCACCGTAACATTGCATTGCCAATGGCAAAGCGCGGCGGCCTGAGCATCTCGGTCAAGATGATCTTGACCACCACGTTCCTGATCCTCCTCACGGTGCTCGGCTTCGGTGCGCTCAACGCGTGCAACATCCGGCAGGCCTACGACCGCACGTTGCAGGACAAGATCTCCGTCTTCCGCGAGCAGCTGGAGAGCAAGGGCGAGACGAACACGGTCTTCTTCGGCGACGCGCTCAAGCCGTACTTCATCAACACGCAGGACGAGGAGATCAAGGCGATCGTCGAGAGCACGCTGGCCAAGGACAAGAACCTGAAGCTGGTCTACGCCGTCGGCCGCGTGCAGAACCTCATCCGGTACTGCCGCCGCAAGGACGACAAGTGCGACGGCGCCGCCGAGGTCGAGGGCGAGAAGGTCAAGCACCCCTCGTGGGCGATGGTGATGGACGTGTGGAAGGAGCGCGCCTCGGCCAACAACCCGGACATCCGCGTCTCGAAGGAGCTCTCGGGTGAGGACGGCAAGCTCCTGCTCTTCGCCTACCCCGTCTTCTCGGGTGATCGCGTCGGCTGGAGCGCGGCGGCGGCCGCCGCCGATGATCCGGGCGAGAACCGCCAGGGCTACGTCGTCCTCGGATACGACCTTTCCCCGGTCGACAAGTTCGCGACCGACAGCGCCAAGCTGAAGGACGAGGAGGCGCGCAAGGCGGCGCTGCGCACCGGCGCGTTCGGCGCTTTGTTCGTGCTCATCGGCACGTTGCTGGCAATCTTCCAGGGCGTGCAGATCTCGAAGCCGATCAAGCTGCTGGCGTGGAAGGCGGACCAGATCGCCCGCGGTGACCTCGCCGCGCGCGTCGAGGTGAAGTCGACCGACGAGCTCGGGCTCCTCGGCGAGAACTTCAACTTCATGGCCGACCAGCTGGTCGTGCTGCTGCAACAGACCGCCGAGAAGGCCACGCTCGAGAAGGAGATGGAGGTCGCGCGCACGATCCAGGAGACCCTGGTGCCGACGCACGACCCGATCGACAAGGGCACGCTCAAGTTCGCCGGCTACTTCCAGCCCGCGTCGCAGTGCGGCGGTGACTGGTGGACGTGGCACGACATGGTCGGCGACAAGGTGCTGGTCGTCATCGGCGACGTCACCGGTCACGGCGTGCCCTCGGCGATGATCACCGCCGCGGCCAAGGCGGCGTGCGACGTGGCTCGCGCGGTCAACGGCGACAACATCGACCCCGCCAAGCTGCTCGAGATCATGAACTCGGCGATCTACCAGAGCGCCAAGCGCAAGTTCGTGATGACGTGCTTCGCGTCGGTGCTCGACGTCCGCCGCCGCACCATCACGTACGCCAACGCCGGCCACAACTTCCCCTACCTCTACCGCACGTCGGAAGGTGGCCAGGGCGAGTTCGGCTCGCTCATGATCCGCGGCAACCGCCTCGGCGACCTCAAGGAATCCAAGTACGAGATCAAGACCACGGAGCTCATCCCGGGCGACATCCTCGTCTGGTACACGGACGGCATCGTCGAGTGCGAGTCGACCAGCGGCGAGGAGTACGGCGAGAAGCGCTTCCGCGCCTCGGTGCGCCGGGCCGCCGCGCTCGAGGCCGGCGAGATCCGTGACGCCGTGGTCACCGACGCCGCCAACTTCTTCGGGGAAGCCATTCGCAAGGACGACATCACGCTCGTCATCGGCAAGATCTACTGAGCCTGCAGCTCGTTTCGCTTTCGACTCGTCTGGTCTGACGCACAAGCTACGGAGGGACCCGTGCGTTCACGTCATTGCATCGTCGCGCTCGCGTTCGTCGCGTCGTTCGCCACCACGGTGGCGGCCGACGTCGCGGACGATCTGAAGGAAGGTGACCGGTACTACGAGGAGTCGGCCTGGAAGAAGGCCGCCAACGCGTACGATGCCGCCATCAAGTCGGCGCCGAGCCAGGTCCCACCCGAGGCCTACAGCAAGCGCGCCGGTATCTTCATCATCCTCAAGGACTACAAGGGCGGCCTCGAGTTCGTGCGCACGGTCGCCAAGAAGGCGCACCCCGAGGCCGCCGAGATCCTCGAGCAGGAGGCCCTGCTCCTGTGGGTCACCGGCGACAAGGGCGGCGCGATCCCGGTCGCCGAGAAGGCGGTGGCCAGGAAGCCCGCGATGTTCAACAGCCAGCAGCTGATCGGCCGCCACTACTTCAACCGCGACGCGGAGAAGACGATCGCGGCGTACGAGGCCTACTTCCAGTACCGTCCGTCGGACCTCGAGAAGGACGATGCGCTCTACCGCATCCACCTCGGCTTCTCGTACCTCGCGCGCGGTCGCGCCCACGTGCGCGACGGCAAGGAGCGCGAGGCCTCGGCGGACTACGAGAAGGCGATCCGCGAGTTCGAGACGCTCCAGCGCAAGCACGCCAAGGAGAAGATCGCCAACCCCAACGCCGACATCGGCCTGTGCGCCGCGTACACCGGCCTGCGCAAGTTCGACCAGGCGATCGCGACGTGCGAGCGGCTGCAGGGCAACCCCCGCAACATCGACTCGAACGGCTCGGTCTACTTCAACCTCGGCGCCGCGTACCTCGCCAAGCGCCTGCCGCAGAAGGCGCGCCAGTCCGCCAACGAGTACCTGAAGAAGCGCAAGAACGAGCCGCGCGGGCACATCCTGATCGGCGACGCGTACTTCCAGGAGCGCAACTGGAACGAGGCGCTGCGCGCGTACCTCGAGGCCGAGAAGCTCATGCGCGGCGGCGGCCAGCAGGCCGAGCTGAGCGTGAAGCTCGGCAAGACGTACCGCCGCATGCCGTCGACGGGCACCACCAACACCAACCTGACGATGGCGATCGACAAGCTCGAGGAGGGCATGAAGTCGAGCCCGGGCAGCTTCGAGCTCGGCATCGAGCTCGGCAGCGCCTACCTGGCGGCCAACAAGGATCAGAAGGCGGAGTCGCTCTCCGAGAAGCTGATCGCGAGCAAGGAGTTCTCCTCGCAGTCGCCCGAGACCGCCTCGCAGCTCTACCTCGTGAACGGCAAGGCTCAGTACAACCAGAAGAACCTGGTCGTCGCGCGCCAGCGCTTCGAGGCGGCGGTCGCGCTCAAGCCCAAGGACGTCGAGGTCCGCCGCGACCTGGTCTACACGATCAACGCGCAGGCGCTCGTGGCGTTCAAGAAGGGCGACTCCAAGACCGCGGTCGGGTTCCTCGAGGACGCGTCCAAGGCCGATCCGGCCTCGCCGATGACCTCGCGCAACCTGGCCGTCATCGCGATCGACAAGGGCGACTGCGACGCCGGCCTGCGGTACCTGGCCCGGCTGCGCGACGTGCCGAGCGCCCGGATGGACTACAACCGCCTCTCGGGGCGCGCGCAGCTGTGCGCGAAGAAGCCCGACCCGAACAAGGCGATGGAGCACTTCGCCGTGGCCGACGACGAGGCGACCAAGCTCAGCGCCAACCTCGTCAAGTCGGCGATCTACACCGAGTGGGCGCCGCTGCTCCTCAACACCAAGCTCGACGAGGCGGTCGAGAAGCTCGACATCGCGGTGCGCTTCTCGTCGAGCGAGCCCAAGATCAACAAGGCCGCCAAGCGCAACCTCGCGGTGGCGCTGTTCCGCCGCGGCTGGCGCAACATCAAGGCGGGCAAGGACGCCGACGCCGTCGCCGACCTCGAGCGCGCGAGCCGCGACCCGTCGCTGCTCAAGGGCACCGAGACGCTGGCGTTCGAGTTCAGCTACGCGCTGGCGCTCCTCGAGCGCGGCCAGACGGATGAGGCCGGCAAGACCTTCAAGCAGCTGGCCGCCAAGGGCAACCAGTCGGCGTACCTGAAGGCCCCGTACGACAAGGTCGGCAACGCCTTCTTCGGCGCGTACAGCGACTACCGCTCGAACAACGTGACGCAGCGCCAGCGGGCTGCGGGCGAGTTCACGTCGATCCTCGGCAAGGCGAGCGGCGCCTTCTCCAACACGGTGCGGGCGCTCATCGCCTCCTCACACGAGTACGTGGCCTACGACAACTGGAAGAACGGTCGCACCGGCCCGGCGGGCAAGTCGCTCGACGCCGCCGAGAAGTACGCGACGACCGACGACATGAAGCGTCGCATCATCAACAACCGCGCCGTGCTCTCGCTCACCGCGAGCAAGATCTCGACGCTCGAGAGCCTGCGCGGTTCGCCGCCGGAGGCCCTGGTCAACCTGGGCATCCTCTACGAGCAGGCCGACAAGCCCAAGGAAGCCTACGAGGCCTGGCGCGCCGCCAGCGGCAAGGCCCAGGCCAAGGACCTCCAGAAGTGGATCGACGCCAAGAAGCGGATCTACGGGTTCTGAGGGAGACGTCACCATGCGCAAGCTGACCATCATCATCCCGACCCTCTGCCTGGCCGTCGCCGTGGGTGCGCTCGCGATCCGGCCCGGCACGACGCAGCCCGCCCCGAGCAAGATCGTCGTCGGCATCTACGCGCCGTCGGTCGAGTTCGGCACGTCGCAGCAGCGCCTCGACTATGTCCAGGGCCTGGCCAAGGCGATCGAGGCCCAGACCGGCGTGAAGACCGAGGGCAAGTCGTTCGCGTCGTTCTCCGCGCTCAAGAGCGCGGGCGTCGACTTCGCGATCCTCGACGCGCAGTGTTACGCCACCAACCTCGGCTGGAACGTCCTGGCCAACGCCAAGATCGGCGACGGCACGGCGCGCAGCTGGGCGCTCTACGCGTCGGGCGCGAACAGCATGCAGGCGCTCAAGGGCAAGAAGCTGGCGTACATGCAGACCGGCTGCAACGACAACGGCTTCATCGACAACGCGATGCTGGAGTCGGAGGTCGACGCCGGCTTCTTCGCGTCGCGGGTCGGGAAGCCCGACCTGACCGCGGCGGTCGCCGAGGTCGCGTCGTACAAGGGCGCGCAGGCGGTGTTCGCGCCGGTGGGCTCGCAGAAGGGCCTGGAGAAGCTGTTCGACACCGGCGCGGTGCCCAACCCGGCCTTCGTCCAGGTGAACGGCAAGGTCCCGTCGTCGACGGTCGCCAGCGTGGGCACCGCGGTGACCCGATTCGGTGGTGGTGGCGCGATCTCGGGCTGGACTTCGCCGTCCAAGGGCGCGTACCAGGGCCTGGCCGGCCGGATGGGCCGCGTGGTGAAGCGCGGCGTGTTCGCGGCTCCCGAGCCGGTGCGGTTCGAGGTAAAGGACGTCTTGATCGAGCCGGCGTCGCTCAACGAGGCCGCGGCGCCTGACGTCGACATGCACTTCGAAGAACCACCAGCGCGAATGGAGTAGGAGAGAGATCATGCCATCGGCGGACGTGAGGGGGCCGGAGCCGGTCGCGCTCTCGTGGCGCATCAAGGAGCGTCCGGGGATGACGACGGTCGAGTTCGTGGGGGAGATCGACGAGAACGCCGACTTCGTCGAGCTGCGCCGCCGCCTGCGGGGGGCCGTCGCGTTCCAGCTGGCGGAGGTTCGCCGCATCAACAGCTGCGGCGTGCGCGAGTGGGTGAACTTCGTGCGCGACCTGCCGCACGTCACCGACCTCTCGTTCTCCCACTGCTCGCCCGCGATCGTGACGCAGCTGAACATGATCTACAACTTCCGCGGCAACGCCCGGATCCGGTCGTTCTACGCGCCGTACGTGTGCGAGAAGTGCGGGCAGGAAGAGGAGAAGCTGGTCGACGTGTCGGCCCAGGGGGGCGGCCAGGTCATCCCGAGCTTCGCGTGCTCGCAATGCGGCGCGACGATGGAGTTCGACGACCTGCCCGAGCGGTACCTCTCGTTCCTCGCGGAATCGTAGCTCTTGGCCAAGCTGTACGATCAGATCACGCAGCTCCTCGACGGGAGCGTGGACGCCGCCGTTGTCCTCGACGGCGATCGCCGCGTCTTGCACTACAACCCCGCCTACGAGGGCCTGACCGGGCTGCGCGGACGTCAGCTCGCCGAGCGGGTCAAGGCGGGCGCGCGCTGCTACGAGCTGTTCAAGCTCGAGATCTGCGAGAAGGACTGCCTCGGCTGCAAGGTGAAGGAGGTCGGCCGCCGCCTGCGCGTCGACGAGATCCACGCGCGGCGCGGCGACGGCGAGGACCTGACGTTCATCGTGACGGCGGCGCCGGTCGAGCTCGACGGCGGGGAGCGGGTCGTGGTCGAGACCTACCGCGACGTGACCGCCGACGTGCGCATCCAGCGCCGCCTCAAGGTCGCGCTCGAGCACGAGCGCCGCGCCAAGGAAGACCTGGAGGAGAAGGTGCGCGAGCGAACCGCCGAGCTGCGCGCCGCCCAGGCGCAGCTCGTGCACCAGGAGAAGATGTCGTCGCTCGGGCGCCTGGTGGCGGGCATCGCCCACGAGCTCAACAACCCGATCAACTTCGTCTATGGCAACGTCGACTTCCTCGGCCAGTACATGGAGGACCTCCTCCGGCTGGTGGGGCTCGTCGACGAGGCCGACCTGCCGCCCGAGCTGCGCGAGCGGCTGGAGGTGCTCAAGAAGGAGGTCGAGCTCGACTTCCTCGTCGACGACTGGCGCAAGCTCCTGCGTTCGATCCGCGCCGGCGCCGAGCGCACCGCCGACATCGTCGCCGACCTGAAGAGCTTCGCGCGCACCGGCGGCACCGAGCTGGGCGAGGCCGACATCGTCGGCGGCATCGACACGACGCTCAACCTCATCGGGCCGCTGCTCAAGAACCGCGTCGAGGTGCGTCGCAACATCGTCCCGCCGATCCCCCGGGTCCTGTGTAACGCCGGCCACGTCAACCAGGTGTTCATGAACATCCTGACCAACGCGGCGCAGGCGATCACGGGGACGGGGTGGATCGAGGTGTCGATCGAGACGATCGACGACGGCGCGACGATCCGCGTGGTCATCTCCGACTCCGGGCCGGGCATCAAGCCCGAGCTCATGGCCAAGATCTCCGACCCGTTCTTCACGACCAAAGAGGTCGGCGAGGGCACGGGGCTGGGGCTGTGGATCTGCGCCAACATCGTGCGCGCGCACGGCGGCACGATCACGTGGGGCAACCGCGCGGAGGCCGGCGCCGAGTTCGTGGTCACGTTGCCCGTGAGGGGGCCCGAGCTGCGCGAGGAGGCCGAGGCTCATGCCTGACGTGGGCGGCGCGCCGGCACACGACCCCCCGGCGCGCATCGTCGTCGTCGACGACGAGCTCTACAACCGCGATCTCCTGGTGCGCACCTTCGCGCGCGCGGGCGAGGTGGTGGCGGCGAGCGACGCCGCCGAGGCGACCGCGCTGCTCGAGCGCTGGACCGTCGACGTGCTGGTCACCGACATGGCGCTGGGGCGGGCGCAGACCGGCGTCGAGCTGGCGCGCGAGGTGCGGCGGCGGTGGCCCGCCGTGCGCATCGTCGTGGTCACCGGCTTCGACGACGAGCCGGCGCTGGTCCAGGCGCGGAGCGACGGGCTGGTCGACGACGTGGTGCCCAAGCCGTGGCAGCCGGGGGCGCTGCGCGAGCGCGTGCTGGCCCTGGTCGTTCGACCGGGTCCGCCCTGACCGACCGTCCGGTTTGACCCGGGGCGGTCCGATGCCGTACCAACGAGCGTGGCCCGGCGCATATTGGTGCTGTTCGCGCACCCCGTGCTCGAGCGCTCGCGCGTGAACCGGCGGCTGATGGAGGGCGTGCGCGACCTCGCGGGGGTGACGGTGCACGACCTGTACGAGCGGTACCCGACCTTCGCGATCGACGTCGCGCGCGAGCAGGCGTTGCTGGTGGAGCACGACGTCGTGGTGCTCCAGCACCCGTTCTACTGGTACTCGGCGCCGGCGCTGGTGAAGGAGTGGCTCGATCTGGTGCTGGAGCACGGCTGGGCGTACGGCAAGGGCGGTGCGGCGCTCCAGGGCAAGCTCATGTTCAACGCGGTGACGACCGGCGGCGGCGAGGACGCGTACCGCCGCGACGGCTACAACCGCTTCACGATGCGCGAGCTGCTGGCGCCGTTCGATCAGACCGCGTACCTGTGCGGCATGACCTACCTGGCGCCGTTCGTGGTGCACGGCGCGCTGCGGCTGGCGGGTGAGTCGACGGCGCCGGCGGCGGCGGCGTACCGGAAGCTGCTCGAGGCGGTGCGCGACGAGCGCATCGATCTGGCGAAGGCGGCGGCGGCGGCGACCCTCGGCGAGGTGTTCGTGGAGGTGGCGCGATGACCGACACCGTCCTCTTCCAGGCGTTCGTCTACCTGTGCGCGGCGGTGGTGTGTGTGCCGATCGCCAAGAAGGCCGGGCTCGGCGCGGTGCTCGGCTACCTGGTCGCGGGCGTGCTCATCGGGCCGCACGTCGCCGGGCTGGTCGGCAAGGAAGGGCACCACGTCATGCACTTCGCCGAGTTCGGCGTGGTGATGATGCTCTTCATCGTCGGGCTCGAGCTGCAGCCGCAGCTCCTGTGGAAGCTGCGCCGGCCGATCGTGGGCCTCGGTGGGCTGCAGGTGGTGGTGACCACGGCGCTCGTCTCCGGGGCCGGGCTCGCGCTCGGCCTCGACTGGAAGGTGGCGCTGGCGGTCGGCATGATCCTGTCGATGTCGTCGACGGCGATCGTGCTGTCGACGCTGGCGGAGCGGAACCTGCTCAAGACGAGCGGCGGGCAGTCGTCGTTCTCGGTGCTCCTGTTCCAGGACATCGCGGTCATCCCGATCCTGGCGATCTTTCCGCTGCTCGGCGTCGCCGAGGTCATGGGCGCCGGTGGTGGTGATGGGGGTGGCGGCCACGGCGGTGGTGGGAGTGACCGGGCGGCGTGGATGACGGGCTTGCTGGTGATCGGCGCGGTCGTCGGCGTGGTGGCGGCCGGGCGCTTCATCGTGCGGCCGATGTTCCAGTTCCTGGCGGCGGTGAAGCTGCGCGAGTCGTTCATCGCCGCGGCGCTGCTCATCGTGGTGGCGACGGCCTTCCTGATGCAGCAGGTCGGGCTGTCGCCGGCGCTCGGCACGTTCGTCGCCGGCGTGGTGCTCGCCGACAGCGAGTACCGGCACGAGCTGGAGAGCGACATCGAGCCGTTCAAGGGCCTGTTGCTCGGGTTGTTCTTCATCTCGGTAGGCGCGCAGATCGACTTCCCGCTCATCGGGGCGGAGCCGCTGACGATCGCGGGGATCGTCGTGGGGACGATGGTGCTCAAGCTCGGCGTCTTGCTCGCGCTCGCGCGCGTGTTCGAGCTCGATCGCCCGGCGCGCTGGTTGCTCGCGATGGGGCTCGCCGAGGTCGGCGAGTTCGCGTTCGTCCTGATCTCGTTCGGGTTGCAGAACCGGATCTACGGCGACGCGACGGCGGCGCCGCTCGTGGCCGCGGTCGCGATCTCGATGCTGCTCACGCCGTTCCTGTTCCTGGCGCTGGAGCGCTGGGTGCTGCCGGCGGTGACGAAGGACAGCGCGGACGACGCCCGCGCGCGGCCGCACGACGAGATCGCGCACGAGGAGTCGCCGGTGGTGCTCGCCGGCTTCGGCCGGTTCGGCCAGGTGGTCGGCCGCATGCTGCGGTCGATGGGCGTGCGCTGCACCGTGCTCGATCTGGATCCCGAGATCGTGGATGTCGTGCGGCGGCTGGAGCTGCAGGTGTACTACGGCGACGCGTCGCGCCTGGACCTGATGCGCGCGGCCGGGTGCGCGCACGCGAAGGTGTTGATCGTGGCCGTCGACGATCCCGAGCAGGCGCTCTCGATCGTCGAGACGGCGAAGGAGCACTTCCCGCAGCTGCAGATCTTCGCGCGCGCGCGGGACCGCATCCAGTACTACGAGCTCAAGAGCCGGGGCGTGACGTACGCGCACCGCGAGACGTTCGCGTCGGCGTACGAGACCGGGATCGAGGTGCTGCGGGCGCTCGGGTATCGCGGGCATACGGCGCACCGGCTGGCGCGGCGCTGGCGCCAGCACGAGGAGAGCGAGCTCGAGGAGATCGCGGCGATGTGGGCGCGGCGGGAGGAGCGCGCGACGATCTTCGCGAGGTTCAAGCAGGCGGTGAAGGAGGCGGAGCGGTTGATGCGGGACGAGGATCCGCAGGTGTTCGTGGAGGCGGATGCGGCGTGGGACAACGAGGCGTTGCGGGTCGACCGGAGGCCGGATGATGAGGGGGCGGGGG
>DDTA01000164.1:61386-61577 GCA_002344285.1 Myxococcales bacterium UBA2376 | reverse complement strand
TCGCCGACCTGCGCGCGCTCGCCGCCCGCCTGCCACGCGAGCTCACCTTCCGCGCCGGCCACCGCCGGCTCGTCGCCGAGCACGACCGCCTCACCGCCGGCGCGCAGACCGACCCCCTCACCGGCGCGCTCTCCCGCAGCGCGTTCGAGCAGGAGACGGCCTCGGCGATCGCCGACGCCGCGCGCCGCGGC
>DDTA01000164.1:0-61374 GCA_002344285.1 Myxococcales bacterium UBA2376 | reverse complement strand
CGACGCCGTGCTCGCCGCGATCGCCGCACGCATCAAGGCGCACGTGCGTGGCAACGATCGCGTCGGCCGGTTCGGCGGCGACGAGCTCGCGATCCTCTACGTCGGCACCGACACGGCGCGCGCGCAGCAGGCGGCGCGCAAGCTGGCCCAGCACATCGCCGCGACACCCATCCCGACCGTCGAGGGAGAGGTCACCGTCCAGGTGCGCGGCGCGGTCACCGCCATCCTCGACGGGGAGCGCTCCGGCGAGGCCGCGTTCGCGCGCCTGCGCAACGCCGTCCGCACCGCGCGTCCCGGCACGATCGTCGTCGCCGGCAACGCGCGCCCCACCGACAGCGACGCCGGGTTCGACGACGCCGCCGCGGGCGTCACCGCCGGCACCACGCTCGGCGGCACGTACCGGATCCTCCACGAGCTCTCGCGTGGCGCGATGGGCGTCGTCTACCGCGGCGAGGATCTCGGCCTGGCGCGTCCGGTCGCGATCAAGGTGCTCCGCTCCGACCTGGCGAGCGACGCCGCGCTCGTCACCAAGTTCCGCGCCGAGGCTGCCATGCTCGCCTCGCTGCACCACACCAACCTCGTGCAGGTGTACTCGCTCGGCGAGCACCAGGGTGACGTCTACTTCGTGATGGAGCTGGTCGAGGGCCAGGCGCTCGCCGAGGTGATGGACACCCAGCACGAGGCGGGGCAGTGGCTGCCGTTCGAGGCGATCGCGCAGATCGCCCTCGAGATCGGTGACGCGCTCGACGCGATGCACCAGATCGGCCTCATCCACCGCGACGTCAAGCCCGCCAACGTCCTCCTCGATCGCGAGCGCGATCGTGCCGTCCTGGTCGACGTCGGCGTCGCCAAGCGCCACGGCGACGAGGTCGACGGCGCCGGCACGCCCGGCTACGCCGCGCCCGAGTCGTTCCTCGAGGGCTCGAGCGAGTCGCCCGAGACGGACGTCTACGGCCTCGCCGCGACCATGTTCTGCGCGCTCACCGGCAAGCCGCCCTTCGGCTCGGGCCAGCTCATGCAGGTGATCACGCGCCAGCTCCACGATCCGCTCATGCTGCCGTCGTCGCACCGCCCGGCGCTCACCCGCGCCGTCGATGAGGTCATGAAGAAGGCCCTCGATCCCGACCAGAAGCGACGCTTCCAGTCGGCGTCGTCGTTCGCGATGGCGCTGGCGCGCGCACTCGAGCGCGCGCCGCGCACGGGCCCGGACAGCGAGCCGCCGCGCGAGCGGATCCCGCGCCCGGACGCGCCGGGCAGCGTGCCGCTCGCGGCGGTCCTCAAGCAGACCGAGGTCCTCACCGGCGCAGTCGTCCGCCCCGCGTCCGCCGGCGCCGTCCACCCCGAGATGGTGCGCGCCGCGCACTTCCGCGTCGCGGGTCGCGTCATCGCCCACCTCGCGGGCGACGCGGCCGTACGCGCGATCTCCGAGTCCGATCCCGAGATGGCCTCGGCGCTCGCGCCGGGCGCCTCGCCCCTCGGCTGGCTGCCGCTGTCGCTCCTGTGCAGGCTCGTCGAGCGCGCGGGCGAACAGGTGAAGGCAAGGAACGGCGGCGATGTCGCGCAGCAGCTCATCCGCGCCATCGGCCGCTCGACGGTGTCAGCCACCTTCGCCCGCTTCTTCGGCGCCGACCCCGCCACCCTCGGCGTGGTGTCCATGCTCGCCGTCCTGCCGTCGATGTGGAGCCGGTACCACGGCTGGTGCAAGGCACGGGTCATGAAGCGCGGCGCCGGCGCCGCCGACGTCATCATCACCGGCGCTTGCCCTCCGCTCGCGGTTCACCTCTGCGCCGCGGAGCTCGCCAAGGCCTGCGAGCTCGCCGGCGCGACCGGCGTCCAGGTCGCCGAGCAGAGCGACGGCCGAGAGCACCGCTTCGCCCTCTCGTGGACGCCGGGCCCGGACACGATTTGACCGCGGGCGCGGCGAGAGGGTGATCGCGTCATCGCCTGGCAGAACGGACGAAGACGACCCCGCCGACCACGAACGCCAGCACCGCCAGGAGGCTCAGGCCGGCGCCGAAGACGACCAGGAAGGCCGAGACGGCGGAGGCCGGGCCCTCGGAGCTCGCGGACTGTCCCTCCCAGATGAGGAACGCTCCGACAGCCCCGAGCGGGAACGCCAGGAGAACGATCAGGAACGAGATCCAGCCGAGCACGCGCGCACGATTCCGGTCATTCATGCGGACGCTATCGAGACCTCGTGCCGCCGGTTGCGCGCAAAATGCATGCGCGGCGTCGCCCGCGTGGGCCCGAGCGCCGCGCCGGCTGAGGTAGAGTCCCGCCCATGCGCACCCCGTTCGTCGTCGGCAACTGGAAGCTGCACAAGACCATCGCCGAGTCGCTGGCCCTGGTCACCGAGCTCAAGAACCAGCTCGGCGCGCTGCGCGAGGTCGCGGTCGGCGTGGCCCCGCCGTTCACCGCGCTCAACGCCGTCGCCAAGCGCCTCGAGGACTCGAACATCGCGGTGTCGTCGCAGGACTGCTACTGGGAGGAGAAGGGCGCCTTCACCGGGGAGGTCGCGCCGGGCATGCTGCGCGACGCTGGCTGCACGTGGGCGATCATCGGCCACAGCGAGCGCCGCCAGTTCTTCGGCGAGACCGACGAGACCGTGGGCAAGAAGGTGAAGGCCGCGCTCGCCGCCGGCCTCGGCGCGATCGCGTGCGTCGGCGAGACGCTGGCGCAGCGCGATGGCGGCACGACGTTCCAGGTCGTCGAGCAGCACCTGCAGGGGGTGTTCGCCGGCGTCGGCGCCCCGGACGCGGCGCTGCTCGAGCGGATCGTGATCGCGTACGAGCCGGTGTGGGCGATCGGGACCGGGCGTACGGCGACACCCGCGCAGGCGCAGGAGGTCCACGCCTTCATCCGCAGCTGGCTCGCCAAGAACGTGAGCGCGGCGGCCTCGGCGGCGATCCGGATCCAGTACGGCGGCTCGGTCAAACCCGACAACGCGACGGCCCTCATGCGGGAGCCCGACATCGACGGCGCCCTGGTCGGCGGGGCGTCCCTGGCAGCGGCGGACTTCGTCGCCATCTGCCGTGCTGCCAAGCCCTCGTGATTCCAGGCAATACCTGCCCGACAGGCCAGTTGCATCGCGCGCCGCGCTAGGCTAGAAACCACGCTCCATGTCGACTCTTGTCACCATCGTGCACGTCGTCGTGTGCCTCTTCTTGATGCTCACGGTGCTGCTGCAGCAGGGCAAGGGCGGGATGGGCGGCGCCTTCGGCGGCAGCAACGCCGGCTCGGTCTTCGGTGGCGGCGGCGCCTCGACGTTCCTCCGTCGCCTGACCGCCGCCGCGGCGATCATCTTCATGCTCACGTCGATGACGCTGGCGTTCCTCGCGACCCGCGACGCCGGCGACGCGCTCGAGAAGATCTCGAAGAGCGAGGCGGCCCGGAAGCGCCGCGAGAAGGACTCGCAGAAGAAGCTGCTCGAGGCCGCGGGCGACGCCGGCATGAGCACGATCGATCTGAGCGGCGACGGCGGCATGCCGCCCGGCATCACGATCGAACCGGCGGATCCGGGCGTCGGCACGGGCGCCGCACCGTCGACGGGCCCGTCGATGGGCGAGCCCGAGCTCCCGGGCGAGGTGGTCGAGCAGCCGGCCGCGCCGGCGCCCGCCCCGACGACGACCACGCCGCCGCCCGCCGCGCCGACCACGACCACGCCGCCGCCCGCGACGACCACGCCGCCGCCCGCCGCGCCGACCACGACCACGCCGCCTGCGGCGCCCGCGCCGTCGCCGGCTCAGCCCGCGCCGGCGACGCCGTGACCGCAGCGCGCTCGCAGCCGTTCCACTTCACCAAGCTCCACGGGCTCGGCAACGACTTCCTCGTCGTCGACGTCCGCGCCCTCGACCCGGCCACCGCCGCCGCCGTCCAGGATCCGGACACCGTCCGCCGCCTCTGCGATCGCCAGTTCGGCGTCGGCGGTGACGGCGTCCTCGCTGTCGGCGCCCCGTCGACGACCGGTGCCACCGCGTCGATGCGCGTCCTCAACGCCGACGGCAGCGAGGCCGAGATGTGCGGCAACGGCCTCCGCTGCGTGGCCAAGCACCTCTGGGAGGCGTCGGCCTCCGCCTCGGCGACCCTCCCCAGCACGCGCATGGTGATCGACACCGGCGCGGGCCCGCTCGCCTGCGTCGTCTCCGTCGATCGCGGCGCCGTCACCGCCGTCGAGATCGACATGGGCCGTCCGCGCCTGACCCGCGCCGAGATCCCGATGACCGGCCCGGCCGACGAGCGCTGCGTCGATCAGCCGATCACCATCCCCGGCGACGCGGCCGCCGAGCGCCGCGTCACCTGCGTCTCGATGGGCAACCCCCACGCGATCGTCTTCGTCGACACCGCCGCCGAGCCGATGGCGCTCGCCACCACGATCGGCCCTGCGCTCGAGCGCCACGCGTGGTTCCCGAGGAAGACCAACGCCGAGTTCGCGCACGTCGTCTCGCGCACCGCGATCGTCCTCGTCGTCTGGGAGCGCGGCGCCGGCCTCACCCTCGCCTGTGGCACCGGCGCGTGCGCCACCGCCGTCGCCGCGTGCCTCACCGGCCGCGCCGACCCCGGCACCGAGATCACCGTGCGCCTCCCCGGCGGCCCGCTCGCCATCACCGTCGCCAGGGACTACTCGTCCGTGATGATGCGCGGCCCCGCGCGCCGCGTCTTCGAGGCCGACCTCGATCTCACCCGCCTCCCCGACGCCGCCCGCCCGACCTGACACCGCCGCCACGATGAGCTCACGCCCTTCCCTCGTCGCCCTCGGCGCCCTCGTCGCGCTCGTGGCGCTGACGCAGCCCGCGTGCAACCGCAGCGATTGCCCGCCGCCCGCTGCGACCACGCCGCCCGCGGCGACCACGCCGCCTCCAGCCGCCCCCGTCACCGCGAAGGCGGACTGCGGCGCGCTGACCGGCGCCAACGCCGTCCAGACCGAGATGCGCATGCTCGAGTGCACGCTGGCGCTCGTCGTCACCGCGATCGGCCGGAACGATCTCGCGTCGGTGCCGCCCGCGATCGCGACGCTCCACGCGGCCAAGGAAGCCACGGAGCAGGCGCTACACGCCGGCGCCTACAAGCCGGTGAACGGTGACGTCGCGGCGTTCGCCGCGCTCGACGAGGCCTTCCACGACTCCCTGGTCACGCTCGTCCAGGCCGCCGCCGCCAACGATCACGCCGGCACCGCCGCCGCGATGGGCACCGTCCTCGGCGGCTGCCAGGGCTGCCACGCGACGTTCCGCCCGACCGTGCCGCCTGCCCCGTCCACGCCATCGGCCGCGCCCACCGCGCACACACACTGACGCGGCTCGTGCGATGCACGAATTGCCGCCGCGCGGCGCGCGCGTTAGCGTGCCCCCATGTCGGGCGACGACGCTGGCGGCATCCTCGACCTCTCGCCGGCGCAAGCCGCCCCTTTCCTCGACGCGATCGCCGCCGACGACTTCGCGCGCGCCGTCGCCGCGCGCGCCGGCCGCCCCGCCGACGACGTCCGCCGCGCCGTCGCCGACATCGTGTCCGAGGCCAGCCTCGCCCTGACGCTCCTGCGCTCGGTCGGCCCATTCCCGCGGCGCACCCACTTCCTCGAGGTCGGCGCGGGAGCCGGCGTGGTCGCCGGCATCCTGCACGCGGCGGGTGCGAACGTCACCGCGATCGAGCCCCTCATCGGTGGCTTCGAGCTCTTCGCCGCCGTTCGCGCCGAGCTCGTCACGCGCGTGCCGACGACCGCGGTCGAGCTCGATCGTCGCTCCGCCTGTGAGCTCACCCCGACGCGCGACGGCCCCTTCGACCTCATCTTCAGCGTCAACGTGCTCGAGCACGTCCACCCGCTCGCCGCATCGCTCGACGCCCTCGCCGCCGTGCTCGCCCCCGGCGGCCGGATGCTCCACACCTGCCCCAACTACCGCATCCCTTACGAGCCTCACTATGCGACGCCCCTCGTGCCGCTGCGCCCCGGCGCGACCGCGCGCCTGCGCCCTGCCCTCGCCGACGATCCCCTCTGGCAGAGCCTCAACTTCATCACCGCGGGTGACATCGCTCGCTTCGCCGCGCGTCACGACCTGGAGCTCCACTTTCGCCCCGGCGTCCTCGCCGACGCGATCGAGCGCCTCGCGCGCGATCCGGCGTTCGCCCGCCGCCAGGGCTGGGCCGGCCGCATCGCCGCCGCGCTCGGACGCGCCGGCGCGCACCGCTGGCTCCGCGCGCTGCCACCGACCTGGCTCACGCCGATGGTGTTCGAGCTACGCTCCACCGCCCGCGCGAGGTGACGACATGACGACCTGGACCGACGCCGCCCTCTACGCCCGCGTCCGCGCCTGCCTCGACCACGAGCTGCGCCTCTTCGCCTCCGGCCCCGGCTCACGCCTCGTCGAGCGCGCGGGCGTGCTGGCGGCGATCGTGCCCGGCTCACCCGAGCGCTCACTCTTCAACTCGATCGCGCGCACCGATCACGCGGCGCTCCTAGCCGCGTACGACGAGCTCGCGGCCGCGTACGCCGCTGCCGGCGTGCGCGCCTTCACCATCTGGCTCGACCCTGACGATCCCGCCGACCGCGCCGCGCTCATCGCCCGCGGCCACGTCCTCGACGCCCGTCCCCAGGCGATGGCCGCGCCGCTCCCCGACGTCACGATCCCAGAGGTCGGCGATCTCGACTGGCGCGAGACCCGCGACTGGTCGCTCGTCTCGCGCATCAACGACGCCGCCTACGGCTTCCCGCCGCCCGGCTTCGCCGGCGTCGACGGCGTCATCGCGCCCCCCTGGTACGCCTACGTCGCCCGCCTCGGCGCCGACGACGTCGGCTGCCTCATGTGCGTCGACGCCGACGTCGACGGCACCCTCGACTGCGGCATCTCCGCCGTCGCCACCCTCCCCGCCGCGCAAGGCGCCCGCATCGCCCCGCGCCTCCTCGGTCTCGCCCTCGCCCAGGCCCGCGCCCGCGGCTGCGTGACGACGAGCCTCCAGGCGACGACCCGCGGCCGCCCCGTCTACGAGCGCATGGGCTACCGCCCCCTCGGCGCCATGGAGATGTGGGAGCGCCGCGAGCGCACCGACGGCATCTGACCGGCGAACCACCACCGATCTGATGTTGACGTGATCGCGGCGCTGGATCACCCCGATGCGGTGAGCGCGACACGGTTGCGAACCGACGACACGCGCGCGATCCTCTCGTCATGAAGGAACGCCGCACCGAGGAGCTCGATCCCCTCGTGCGGCCACCGGGCGCCACCGCCGCTCCGGGCAAGCGCGCGCGTACGGAGGGGATATCGCCCCGCCAGGACCAGACACCGCACGTCGGCGCTGTTCCCGCATTGCTGCCTTGCGCTCCCGCGACGCAGGCGGATGACCCGTTCGGGTTGCACCTGCCGGTCCAGCGCCTCGGCGACGCTGCTGTCCCGGCAGATCGCATCCACGCCGCGGCGGCCCACGGCGTCGCGGGTCCGGGATCCAGCCTGCCGCACCGCGAGCGGATCCAGGCGGCGTTCGGTCCCGATCACGATGTCTCCCACGTCACGGCGCACATCGGCGGTCGCGCGGCCGAGGCGAGCTCGGCGATGGGGGCCGAAGCGTTCGCTACCGGCAATCAGGTCGCGTTCGCTGGCCCTCCCGACCTCCGCACCGCGGCCCACGAAGCAGCGCACGTGATCCAGCAGCGCGCGGGCGTGCAGCTCCTGGGCGGTGTCGGTCAGGCGGGCGACGCGTACGAGCAGCACGCCGATGCGGTCGCCGATGCGGTGGTCGAAGGACGTTCCGCGGCGAGGCTCCTCGACCGGATGGCCGGCGCCGGCGGCGGCGGCGGCGGCGGAAACGCGGTCGGCGTGCAGGCGCTGGGTGGCAACCTCGATCACGCGCGCACCCTCCCTCGCTTCGGCGGAGCACGTGACTTCCGCGCGGAGCTCGCGCGGCGTGACGCCCCAGGCGGACGTCCCGGCCAGGACGCCGCCGTCGAACGCGACGAGAACCACAACAACCGCGACAAGGTCGCCTTCGAGGAGGCGCTGGCGCAGGCGCTGCGCGCGTCCGGCGACCTGTTCGCCGCGCCCGTCGCGGCTGTCAGCCAGCGGCTCCTGGCGTACATGAACGCGCGCGCCCACCAGCTCGCGACGGATGTCGAGACCCAGCTGGGCGCCCTGACCCCGACCAACACCACCTTCGGTCGGCTGCTCCCCGATGTCGCCGCGGTCTCGGCGAGAGAGTACGGCGCCGCGCTGCGGGCCGTGCTGGCCGGCGGGGGCCCGGTGTTCTCGCAGCTGCAGGCCCACGCCAAGTTCATGGACTCGGTCTACGCCGCCGACCACCAGCACATGGTCGACGATGCCCGCTCGCGGGCGCAGGCGCTCCTGACCGAGGGCGGCCTCGGCGCGGCCACCTCGCCGGAGCGCTTCAAGGACCGCGAGACGCGCATCCCGCTCGGCATCGGCGGCGACGTCGGCTACGAGGACGCCCACGACCATGCCCGCATCCGCCCGGGCCAGCGCGGCGCGATGACCGACGGCGCGGTCCCGACCGAACGCGGCGGGATCGGGCGCGTGCCCGCCCTCGACGTCGACCAGCCGGGCCCGTTCGTCCGCGGCACCGACGAGTGGACCGCGCGCGAGCAGGCCGCGTTCGTCCAGGACGCACGCCTGGTGCTCGACATGCCGGTCTCCGGAACCGGCACGTCCGGCACGACCGCGGAGCTGATCAACTGCGCGACCCTGTTCGGCCTCGGCGGCGCCGATCGCCACGCATACGTGATGGCCGCGCTCGCTTACTTCCTCGCCGGCGGGGCCCACACCTTCCACGAGGTCATGACCATCGCCCGCCAGATCGGGATCCCGTACGTTCCCGGCCAGTACCAGGGCGTGTTCCCCGACGCGTTCACGGCGAGCGCGGCCTATCGCGCCCTCGCCGAACGCTTCCCCCAGTACCTGCAGCGCGACGCGGTCCCCGCGGTCGCCGCCCGAGCGGCCGACGGACCTCACCTGCAGGGCTTCGCGATCGACCGGCTGCGCCTGGGTGAGGACGAAGCCGCGTGGCCGGCCGAGATCGCAGCGTTCCTGGCGCCGCGACTCGGCGTCGCGCCGGAGGAGCTGGTCGTGGTGCCCAACCACGACGGTCGCTCGGGAGACCTGGTGTTCATGGTCCATCGCGATGCGGCCCCCGGCTTCGTGTTCAAGCTCTTCTCCGATGCGCGCGGCGGTGACAACGAGGCGCTGATGCTCGAGGAGCTGCGACGACGCGGCGTGGCGGCGCCGAGACAGCACGGCATGGCGCGGGTCGAGGTCACGGCCGAAGACGGCCCCAAGACGTACGGCGGGTTGCTGATGGATCTGGTGCGGGGAACGACCGTCAACCAGCTGCTCCTGGCGCGCGGACGTGCGCGCGAGCAGCGCGCGGGACTCCCTGCCGAGGGACCCGAGGCGGCCGAGTTCGACGTGCAGCTCGCTGCCAACCTCCGGGCGCTGCGGGGGGTGGTCGAGGACACCGCCCGTCAGATGGTGCAACTCCACCTCGGCGAGGCGCGCGCCAAGTTCAACGAGCGCGAACAGGCGAACCCGAACCTCGCAGGGGGGAAGGCACACTACAAGGCCGCGGAGAAGGTCGGCGAGGTCGGGCTCAACCACCAGGTCGAGGACTATCGCGGCAAGCTCGCGCAGCTCGCGCCGACGCCTCCGCTGTTCACGGCCGAAGAGCGCGAGGCCGCGCTGGCGGCGTTCGCCGATCGGGTCGACCGGTTCAACGCCGTGCAGCTGCCGCGAGCCCCGGTCCACGGGGACGCCAACCCAGGCAACGTGATGGCGGTGGAGGGCGGCGGCGCGGCCCTCATCGACGTCGCGACGATGGACATCCACCTCGACGAGGAGTGGCGCGGCAAGGGGGTGGGAGCCGCCGACAGCGGACGGTTCGTGCAGTCACTGATGCTGATCCACCCGGCGGGGTTGACCCGCGACGAGCACGCCGAACTCGCGGCCGCGTTCCGGACGATCTATATGCCGGAGCGCTTCGGCGCTGCCGAGCAGGCGCGGTTCGCCCAGCTGGATGCCCGCAAAGCTGGCGGCGAGCGGCTCGCGGGCCCCGACTTCGAGGACTGGAACGCGCTCCGCTTCGCAGGTGCCCCGCACCAGGTGGCACAGGACCAGCGGCATGCCGGCGCCCACCAGACCGGCGAGGTGCTCTTCGCGATCGGCATCACCGTCGTCGCGCTGCGTGGCGCACTCGACGACCACCAGCACGCCGACGATGGCATCGAGCGCGAGGCAGCCGCCCGCAAGGCGATCCACATCAAGCGCGAGCTGCTCCGGCTGCTCGGGGTGGGCTGACGTGTACCGGTGCCCGAGCTGCGGTGCGGACACGGTGGCGGTCGACCATCGCGTCGTCGGCAAGACCCCGACCGGGCGTCGGCTGGTCGAGGAATGCCTCCGGTGCACGACCTGCGGCCGCACCGACTGCGCGCGCAAGGATCTGGTCGCCTACAACAAGATGATCGACGACTGGCATCGACCGCGCCCGCCCCGCCCGCCGCCTCCGCCGACGAAGTCGGACGACGGCTGACGCGGATGACGTCCGTCGACGCCCCGGCCCCCGGCCCGCCCTGTCGATGCAACCCTGTCACCGCGGCCGGCGCAGGCCCGCGAGCATGACGGCAGCGAGCGAGCGCGCCACGTCGGCAGGCGCGCCGAGGTCGGCGCCGTCGAGCATGCCGACGGCGAGGCGCTCGATCGCGCCGAGGTTGATGAACGCAACGACGCGCGGGTGGATGTCCCGGATGAGCCCCTCCGCCAGCGCGGCGCGGTTGTGCTCCACGGCGCGCTCGACGATCTCGTCGTAGAACGCGCGGATCGGCCGCCGCGCGCCGCTCGCCGGGCCACGCGCCTCCTGCAGCAGCAACCGCAGCACGTCGAGATTGTCGGTGAACGTCGCCATGAGCTCCGCCGCCATCAGCTCCTGGGCACGCGCGAACTGGCCGAAGTCGGACGCGGCGAGGATCCGCTCGAGGCACGCGTCCATCGCGGCGAGCGCGCGGTCGCGAAACGGCGCGAGCAGCGTCGCGACCAGCTCCTCCTTGTCGTGGAAGTAGGCATAGAACGTCGCCTTGCCGACCCCGGCGCGGCGCGCGATCTGGTCGATCGAGGCGACGTCGAGGCCGAGCTCGAGGAACAGCGCGAGTCCCGCCGCGCATAGCTTGCGGGTCCGCACCCGGCGGTTCTGGTCGCGTGGGCCGCCCGCCGGACCAGGCCGGACCGCCGGCGCACGAAGCGGGGAAAAGATCCTGGTCTTCTTGATCCTCGTCATCCCGGCTGCTTCGTCGGCGCGATGGCCGCTTGACCGTACCACGGGCGCCCAATAATACTTCGACCGATCGGTTGTCATTTCCAAGATCATCTCGGGAGGCGTCCGTATGAAGCTCATCATCCTGGGAGGCGCCGGCGACGTCGGCAGCCGGACCGTCGAGGATCTCGCGACCACGCGCGGGGTCGAACGAGTCACCATCTGCGACCGCAACGTCCGCGCCGCCGAGGCGATCGCGTCCCGACTGCGCGGCGCGCCGGCGCAGGTCGACGTCGTTGGCGTCGACGCCGACGACCATCGTGCGCTGGTCGCGGCGCTGCGCGGCTACGACGTCGCGGCGTCGGCGCTCGGACCGTTCCATCGCTTCGAGCGACCGCTGGCGCAGGCGGCCATCGAAGCCGGCGTCGACTACGCGAGCGTCTGCGACGAGTGGCAGGCCGCGGAGGAAGTGCTCGACCAGCTCGCCACGCCCGCGCGCACCGCGGGCGTCCGCGTCGTCACGGGCCTCGGCGCGAGCCCTGGCATCACCAACATCGGGATCCGCTACATCGCCCAGCAGGTCGATCGCGTCCGCCGCGCCGACATCTGCGTCTACCAGCCGCTCGACGCCGGCGGCGGCGAGGCGGTGCTGCGCCACATGCTGTTCATCATGACCGGGAAGGTCGCGATCTGGCGCGGCGGCCGACGCGTCGAGCTCCCCGCGTGCAGCGAGCACCGGACGATCGAGCTCCCCCGCTTCGGCAAGATCGACCTGTGGAACATGGGGCATGCCGAGCCGCTCACCGTGCCCCGTTTCGTCGAGGGGATCGAGGAGGTCAACTTCTTCATGGGTTACGGTCGTGGCGCCCGCGCGCTGGTGTGGCCGGCCAGGCTCGGCGTGTTCGCGTCGCCGCGTCGCGTCGATGCGACGATCAAGCTCTTGACCGCGCTCGAGCGCGCGACCCGACCGCCCGAGCCGGGGCTCGGCGCGCTGCGCCTCGACGTCTGGGGTGAGCGCGGCGGGCGCGTCGAGCAGCGCACCCTGTGCGGCGTCGGTCAGATGCGCGAGGTCACCGGGACGGCGCTTTCCGTCGGCGCGCTGATGCTCGCTCGCCGGGAGCTCACGACCGACGCTCCCGGCGTGTACGCCCCCGAGGGCTGCATCGACCCGACGGTCTTCATCACGCGGATGCGCGACAAGGGGATCGTCGCCTACGAGGACCTCGCGATGACCCGACCGGTAGGCGGCGTCGCCCCGGCGCCCGGGCGGCGCGCGAGCTGAGGCTACCGCGCGCTTCGCGCGCTCGAGATGTGAGACCGCCGCGGCCGAGCCGCGCGATCACCGGGACGGTCATCGGGCTGCCCGCTGATCGCGACGCCGGCGTCGAGCCGCGACTGGAAGCGGTCGGTGGTCATCACCAGGAACGGCCGCGCGCCGTCGAGCCCGAGTCGCCGGAGCCGCTCGGCCATCGGGTGTCGCGAGCCGCCGACGACGAGGCGCAATCCGCCGCCGCCCCGCGCCCGCACCGCGCCGCGGACGTGGACGTGCGTGCGCACCAGCTCGTCGCGACGGTTCGAGAACGTGACCAGGCTCATCGGCGGCGCCGGCACGCCGACGCCGAGGCGGCCGGCGAACGTCATGATCGGCGCGGCGTCGGCGGGGTCGGCGACCATGCACTCGAACCGCGCGCGGTCGAGCTGGAACGAGATGTCGGTGACGAACTTCGGGTAGCCCCACAGCTCGCGGCCGCCGGCGTTGGCGATCGCCGTGGTCACCGGCAGATCGATGACGTAGGCGCCGATCGCCCGCGCGTCGACGGGGCGATAGAGGTCGGCGATCGCGACCCGCGGCGCCGGCCAGCCGGTCGGCTTCACGAACGTCGCCACGCCGACCTCGTTGTACGCGCCGATCGACGTCTGCCGGTACTGGTAGCAGGCGAGGGCGAGCACGACGTCGCCGCCGAGGCCGAGCGCGGGCTGAAGCCCGGTGCCGACGAGCAGCTCCTCGACCGCGCCGCGCCGCCCGCGGAAGAGCGCGAGCACGTTCGAGACGTCGTGATAGAGGATGGGGAGCTCGACCGGACCGGCGCTGGTCATGGCGGTCGTGCGGGGGACATCGAAGAACGCGTCGCTCATGTTCATCTCGTCACGGGGTCCGCGGCGGCGCCGCGATGCGAGCCAGGATCGTCTCCTGGAGGTCCTCGATCACGGCGAGCCGGTTGATCTGGTTGGTGCCCTCGAAGATCTGGGTGAGCCGCACATCGCGGAACACCTTCTCGACCCGTTCGCGGTGCAGGACGGCGTGGTTGCCGAGCAGGTCCATCGCGCGCGTCGCCACCCGCGCGCCGACGTCGGTGCAGTGGAACTTCGCCGCGGAGGCCTCGCGCTGCAGCGGCTGCGTCCGGCGCGCCGCCGCCCACACCATCGCGCGCGCCGCGGCGGTGTCGGCCATCATCTCGGCGAGCTCGAGCTGCACATCCTGGAAGTCGATGAGCCGCCGCCGGCCCAGCCGGTGCTGGCACGCGAAGTCGAGCGCGAGGTCGGTCGCCGCGCGCGCGAAGCCGACCGCCATCGCCGCGACCGGCAGGCGCGACAGGTTGAGCGTCGCGCGGTTGAGCGCCCAGCCGCCGCGCACCGCGCCGACCACGCCGTCGGCCGGCACCAGGACGTCGTCCAGCTCGAGCTCGGCGGCGCCCGACGCGCGCATACCCATCTTCAGCTCGGTGCGCACGACGCGAAAGCCGGGCGCCGTCCGCGGCACCACGAACGCGGTCCACGACGCCATGCCCTCGCCCTCGAGCGCGGCGAACACCACGGTCTCGTCGGCGAGGTCGCCGCCGCTGATGAACACCTTGCGTCCGCGCAGGCGATAGCCGCCGCCATCCGGGCGCGCGACCACGCCGGGCCGGTACGCCGCGGCGCCGTGCCCCTCCTCGACGTCCGAGCCGGCCGCCGGCTCGGTGATCGCGAAGGCGAAGATGTGCGGCTCGCCGCGCTCGCACGCGCGGTACGCGCGCACGACGCGTCGCAGATGACGCAGCTCGCCCGAGAGGATGAGCGGCGTCGCGCCGAGCGAGTGCGCACACACGAGCAGCATGAGCCCGCCGTCGACGGCGGCGAGCTCCTCGGTCTTGAGCGCCTGGGTGAGCGCGAGCGAGTGGAGCGCGAGGCGCGGATCGGCCGAGCCGAGCGGGCGCGGCAGCGGGTCGCCGAGCAGCCCGGCGCGACCGGCCGCGCGCAAGACGGCGCGGGCGTCCTCGTCGCGGTCGGCGACCGGCAGGTGCGGCCGCGTGTCGAAGGCGAGCGCGCGCGGCGCCAGCTCGCGCTCGGCGAACGCGCGCACGTGGCGGCGATAGCGCTGGAGCGCGGCTGGCAACGTCGCGGTGTCCTGCTCCCACGGCTCGGCGGGCGCATAGCGGACCAGCGGGCGCGCGATGCGCGGCAGCCCGGCGAACGCGCGCCGCGGCGACAGCGGATCGGACGCGGGCACGTGCCCACCGACACGACGCTCACGCGGCTCGAGCATGGAGGCGCTCCCATTCGGCGGTGACCAGCGCGAGCTCGCCGGGGCTACCGCCGAGCACGCGCAGGTGGTTGACGTCGCGCACGACCTTCTCGGCGCCGGTGTCACGCATGTAGCCGAGCCCGCCGAACGCCTGCAGCGCGTCGTTCGCGGCGGCGGTGAGCGACGGCATCGCCTCGGCGCACACCCCGAGCCCGTCGATGGGCGCGCGCGATGACGCGGCGAGCGCGGCGACGAAGACGAGGTCGAGCACCGTCGTGCCGCGCGCGAGCAGGAGGCGCACCGCGTCGTGACGATCGATCGTCACCCCGCCCTGCCGCCGCTGCGCCGCGTAGGCCCGAGCGAGCGCGTGCCCGCGCGCCACCGCCCCGCACGCGATCGCGACGTGCGCGAGCGCCGTCGCGCCGAGCGCGAAGCTCCATACGGTGCGCGCCGTGTCGCCGGCGATCCGCACCCGCGGCGCTCCCGCCGGCACGATCGTGGCGGTGACCAGCTCGTCGAGCCCGTGCGCGTGCGGCGCCGGCGAGACGACGAGCGCGGCGCGCGGCCACAGCTCCCAGCCGAGCGCGCCCGTGCCATCGACCACCGGCATCGCCAGCTCGCCCCAGCCGTCGTCGCTCGTGATCACGCGCGCCGCGTCGCGCCCCCACACGGCGGCGAGGAGGTCGACGTCGTCCGCGACGAGCGGCGCGCCGGCGAGCAACCGCGCCGCCGCGTCGCGCCCGATGCCGTGGCTTCCCCACGCGATGGCGACGACCGGCGCCTGCGGCGCGAGCCCGAGCCGCCGTGCCAGCTCGCGCGCGATCGCGCGCTGGTGCAGCGCCACGGCGGCCGCGGCACTGGCGCGGCCGAGCCGCCGCAAGATCGCGAGCGTCTGCCGTCCGTCGGCGTCCTCCCAGAGCCCGAGCCCGGTCGGCACCTCTCCACTCGCCAGGCCGAGCGCATCGGCGGCGGCGATCACCGCGGCGAGCGCGGCCGCATCCATCGGCTGCTCGGGCCGCTCGACGCGCGGCTCGATCTCGCGCCGCGCGAAGCGCTCCACCTCCGCCAGCACGAGCGCTGCGTCGGCATCCGCCTCCGCGTCTTCGTCTGGCACCGCGTGTGCGTCCGCCATGATCGAGCATGGATCATCGCCGCACTGGCGCAGGCGCACTTGACGGACGGTCAAGTCAGGACGGTCGAATCAGGCCAGGCCTCAGAGCCCGGATCCGCAGCGCTCACATCTCCCAGAACCTGAGCCCCACCGCGCGATCGCGATCCGCCAGGACCCGCGCGTGGCGGTCGACGACCTCGGCCCACCAGGCGGCCCCCTCGTCGTCGCCGATCGCCCGGAACAGGTCGCGGTACGACGCAGCGTTCGCGAACACCCGCACCGGCTCGACGCCCGCAAGGTCCCGACGCAGGTACCAGGTCAGCGCCACCGAAAGCTCGTCGGTGCCGGTCCGGAGGCGCGGCCCGACCGTGAGGATGACGTCTTCCGCGCGGACGTCGAGCCGACAGCGAACCACGACCAGCGCGAGTGGGCGCCCGTCTCCCGCGGCCGCCGCCGCCAGCGCACGCAGGGCTTCGGGCGCACAGGCGTCATCGGCCACGAAGAAGTCGGGGAGCGACGCGGGCGCCTCCCCGCGACGGAGCGCCGTCAACGGCGAGCCAGGCTGGCCCTCGATCTCGTCATCGACGGGCCCGGCGGAGGCGCGATCGCGCAGCGCGACCGCGGCCTGGATACGTCGCGCGTTCACGGATTGTTCCTCCGGCAGGATGGCCGCTGCCGACGCCGCCGTTCGCGTCGCACCATCGAGGTCGCCCTTCATCAGCTGCCACAGCGCGAGCTGGGCGAGCGCCTCTCCCCGGTCGGCATTCTCCGCGGTTCGCACCGCGACCGCGAACGGCGCGAGCCAGGGCTCGGCGCGCGGATCGAATCGCCGCATCGCCGGGATCACGTCACGCAGCACGTTGCGATCGCGCGCGCCCTCCGCCCAGAGGAACCACGAGGCCACTTCCGTCACGTCATCGTCGCCCGCGCCCATCCGGCGATGGAGGCGCTCGAGCGCACGCA
This sequence comes from Myxococcales bacterium UBA2376, assembly GCA_002344285.1. Classification (GTDB taxonomy): domain Bacteria; phylum Myxococcota_A; class Polyangia; order Haliangiales; family Haliangiaceae; genus UBA2376. Next base: position 44,563 of record DDTA01000164.1, on the reverse strand, counting down.
GGCGCTCTTCCCCCGAGAGCACCTCCGTTGCGATGACCTGGCACGCCGGCGCCGCCACGCGCCGCGCGAGCGTGCCCAGGCGCTCCCCCGCCAGCTCGTCCCCACCGCGCCAGCGGAAGAGCTCTGCGAGGCACGTGTACTTCATGCGCGTAGACCACTTCCGCTCCTGCGTCAGCTGATCCTCTGCGACCCGCGCGTCCCACGCGCGCGCCATCGCGTCGGCCCGCACGGCCGCCTCTCCCCAGCGCGCCGCGGAGATGAGGCTGAGGCCCTCCACGAAGGGCCGCGATGTCGGCGCGGCCTCGACGAGGTCGGCGGCCTCGTCGAAGCGACCGAGCCCCATCAAGGCCTGGAGCTCGACGTCACGATCCGCGCATTGTCGACCGCGCTCGAGGAGCGCGTCCCATCGATGCCGCTCGATGAGGACCCGGTTCGCCACGTCGCACTGGCCCGTGACGTCGGCGAGCGCGAGCAAGCGCCGGACGTTGACGGGCCCGCCCACGTACGTGAGCTCCGCCGCGTACCGCTCGAGCGCCGCCGCGCGCGTGGACGGCAGCGCCGCGGCGACCGACAGCGTGCTGAGCTCGCCCGTCTCCACGGGCCCTCGCCAGTTGTTCACGTCGTCCTCGAGCGCGGCCCCGGCGCCGTGCAGTGCGCCCCAGATCGTGACGGCCAGAAGCGTGAGCATCGCCGTCGCGCGCAGCGGCGTGACGGGGCTCGCGAGCGCCCGCGGCCGGACCGCGTGGATGCGGAGCGGATCGCCGTGGAGATGCCACGAGCCGGCGCTCGTACGGTAGTCCGTCCCCGCGAGGCCGGGGACCAGCTTCGCGACGCCATGCACCTCGACCTCGTCGCCATCTCGTAGCGTGTTGAGGATCGACCAGTACACCCGTTCGGGTTTGCGCTTCTCGCCGGTCTCGAGATCGACGAGCTCGTCCCACTCGACCTGTCGTCGTCGCGACGAGCGTGCCGACGTTCCGCTCGCCACCACGACCGGTCCGTCGAGCAAGACGTACGCGTCGCCCTGCTCGATCGCGATGACCGCCTCCGGCGCGGAGAGGTCCTCGGGATCGCCGCCGGCGCACCGCAGCACCCGCTCGCCCGAAAGCTCATCGTCCCCGAACACCTGGAGCCGCCCCCGGAGCGCCAGCGGGCCCTCCCGCATCGTCGTCACCGTCCCCGGCGTCGCCGAGAGCGCGCGACGGGCGAGCCGCGTCGCCCACCGGTGCCGCAGCCGCTGCCACGCGATCGCCCCCAGGATCGGCATCACCACGAGCGCCGCCTTCCAGAGCCAGGCGCCGTGCACGACGAGGAACGGCAGCGCGTCCCGATCCGGCGTGAGCAGTGGCGTGAGCATGACGCGCTCCCTTATCGTGGGGGCGCGGCCCGGGTTGCGTCGAGCACGCAAGTGCCCGCGAACACGCCCTTCCTGGCCATCTTCGGTCCGATCCGCAACCGGCCGCTGCGAGCCCCGATAACGCCGCCATGACGACCAAGCGCTCCGACCACGACGCCCATCGACGCGCGGCCTTCCCGGTCGCCTCCTCGGTTCACGACCTGGCGTTCCTCGACGACGAGCACCTGGCGATGAGCCGGTTCGGCGTCGGGCACCAGATCGTGGCGATCCCATCGGGCACGGTCGTCGCCACGGCGAAGCCCCCGGGATCCGAGCTCGTGCGCGTGCCCGGCGAGGGCTTCCTCGTGAACGGGGGTGTGCTCGGTCGCGACGGGACGCGCGCCGACGACGGCGCCCGCGACTTCCGGTGGAACGATCTGCTCGCGGTGTCGGCAGACCGCCAGTACCTCGCGCGACTCGACGGCTACGACACGCTGGTCGTGGAGCGCCGCCTGGACGCCACCGAGGTCGTACGCGTGGCGATCCGCAAGGGCGTCGCGTCCGCCGCGTTCCTCCCCGACGGCCGGCTGATCGCGGTCCGCCGAGGTCAACCGCTCGTCGTCGTCCAACCGTCGACGGGGACGGTGGAGCACGTCCGCACGCTGCGTCCCGACGGTGGCCAGCTCGAGCCGTCGCCGGACGGCGCGTGGCTCGCCCTCTTCGAGGGCCACAAGCAGCGGTTCACCGTGGTCTCGACGTCCGATTGGCGCGAGATCGCGTCGTTCAAGCGCACGCGCTCCGTGTGCCACGTGGCCTGGGGACCCGATGGCACCTGGATGGCCGTCGCCGAGCAAAGCGTGCTGGCGTTCGTCGACGCCGTGCGCTGGGAGGTCGAGGGCGAGGTGGCGCTCGGTGCGCGCGGCGTCGACAAGGTCGCGGTCAGCCCGTCGGGCGAGCTCGTCGCGATCGCCCCGCTCGGCGAGCCCGCCGAGGTCTCGGTGTGGAGCGTCGCGGGCCTCCGCGCCCTCGCGCGCGCGCAGCCAGCGAAGCGCAAGGCGCCGGCGAAGCCGAAGAAGCACGTGCTCGGTGTCTTCTTCGCGGTCGACCCCTCCGTGCCCGCGGCCAGCCTGGCGGACGCCGCGCGCGACCTGCACTACATCCTCGACAACGCGCCCGACACCTTCGTCATGCTCGTCGAGCGCGACGACGCCGCGCGCGACCTCCGCTGGTTCACCTTCCTGGCCACGCCGGCGCCGGGCCGCGTCTATCGCCGCGACCCGTGGGTGGAGTCCCTCCTGGTCAGCCTGGAGCAACCGCTCATCGTGGCCTGCGTCGACGAGCGCAACCGCGTCTGCCGCGTCGCGCGCCACCGGCTCGGCGCGCGCGAGCCCGTGTCGAGCGCCATCAACAAGGCGCTCCTCGATCGCCTGCGCGCGCTCCGCGCCGACGGCGAGCAGGTCTTCGTCCGCCGCTCGGGCCAGCACGACCTCGACGCCCTCGTGCCGCGCTGCAACGTGCGCGAGGACGATCCGTAGCGCAGGGGCGCAGCCTCTACACGAGCTCGACGCGCCAGAGCACGAGGTGGAGCATTGCCCGTACATACGGGTGCTTACACGGATTCTCACGAAGCCTCGCAACCGTCGCGATCTCCACCGATACGAGGGGCATGTTCGATGACTTCGAGTGAAGCTGGCAGATGGGAACGATCCGATGACAAGACCGCTCACGAACGATCTGGCCAGGAGCGGCACCGCACGCTGGACGCTGGGTGTCTTGGCCGTGTTGGCGATAGGCGCCGCGCTCGCGTGCGCGGTGCTGTGGCGCTCGGAGGTCTCTGCCCGCGAAGACCTCAGCAGGGGCCGCACGCTCGAGCGGCAGCAGCTTCGCGACCTCTGTGGCACGGTGCTTTCGGAGTTTCGATGGACGGCCAAGGCCATGACAAACGGCCATGAGCACGGCATGCCGTCGCGCGCCGAGGTGGTGACGCGCGTGCGTTCGACGTCCCAGCTGCTCGTCAGCCTTGCGGGCGCCTGCGCGTCGAACGACATGAAGGACGTCCCCGCCCTGAACCTCGGGATCGCGATCAACGACATCGAGACGCTGGATCTCGAATCCATCAGCAAGCAGATCGCGGAGTGGGCGACATGGTACGTACGCGCCCTCGAGTCGCGTGAACGAGCAGGTTGGGCGCATTCGGAAACGCGCTAGACATGGCGACCGATCGATCCCCGCCCGCACAGCTCATCGACGCGATCCTGCGAGGGCGCTGCGTCGCGTTCGTCGGTGCCGGCTTCTCGGCGATGGTCATGCCGAACTGGGCCACGCTGCTGCAGGAGCTCGCCCAGGCCCTCGGCCAGGAGCTCGAGATCCGCAAGGACGCGAGCGGCTTCGAGCTGGAGGCGCTCGGCCAGGCTCTCCACGACAGTGCGTCCGACGAGCGATGGGAAGAGGCCGTTCGCGACGTACTCGAGCGACGATGGACGAGCGCGCCCGAGAGCGCGCGGCAGCAGCTCGACGAACGGACGCGCCTGCTCCGCTGCATCCCCTTCAAGGCGATCCTCACCACCAACTTCGACCCGTCGCTCCCCGGCCAGCCCACGACACCCGAGATCTGCGCGCAGGTGCTCCGGGAGGAGCGACCGTGGTGGTTCAACGCGCCGGCGGCCCACGGCGAGGAGCGCCCCACCACGCCGATCATCAAGCTCCACGGCCACGCCAACGGCAACCCCGCCTCGATGCCGCTGGTGCTGTCCCGCTCCGCGTATCGCAAGCGCCTCTACGACGACCACAACTACGGGAACTTCCTCCGCGCCGTCTTCGCGGGCTACACCGTGCTCTTCCTCGGCGTGTCGTTCACGGATGCGTACCTGAACGAGCTGCGCTCCGAGGTGCTCAACGTCGTGCGTCGCCCGCGCGACCGCCACCCGTGGGGGTACGCCGTGGTGTACCAGCCGACGGCGACCTTCACGCACTTCCTGTCCGCGCACGAAGGGATCCACGCGCTGCCGATCCAGACGTACGACGAGTTCGACGCGTGGCTACGCGCGATCGCGGCGCGGACGTCGCTCGGCGGCCGGCTCTCGAGCCTGCTCGGTGGGCGTCACGTCGTCTGGGTCGACGCGTCGGCGAGCAGCGTCGAGGAAGGCAGAGCGCTCCTCACCCGGAGCGGCGCGCGGATCGATCACCTGGCCACCGAGGCCGAGCTCGACGAGGCCCGCCACGGCACGGCGCAGCTGCTCCTGACCCAGTTCGGCTTCCAGACCGGTCGCGCCTTCGCCGTGCTCGAGCGCGTCCGCGGCTGGAAGGAACGTCCCCCCGTGATCGTCTTCGCGGCGACCGGCCAGCCCGAGCAGGCCGCGCGGAACCGCGAGCAGTGCCTGCGGCGCGGCGCCTGGGAGTACGCGACCGAGTGGGGCGAGCTGTACCGAGCGATCGAGCAGGTGCTGGGCCGCGTGCCGGGGTGCTGACTATCTTCACGCGCAGCCCGCACGCGAAACTTGGGAGCGGCCACGGATCACGAGGCTTGTCGCCTTGACGATCACCCCGTAGAGGTGATTCAGCTGAGAGCCAAGCTTCTGGAACAACGCGCACTTACAAGATTCTCTCGGTGGAAGCGCAACCGCTGCGAACGACTCCGATACAGCGTGCATGATCGACAACCGGATCCGGAGTCGCGCATGACCGAACACGAACGTCGTAACCGCGCAGGAAGGGCGACAAGCCCACCCAGCTCGCAACATTCGCGCGCCGGCGCCGGCGCCACGGCCGCGAGCTTGCCGGCGCGGCCGTCGAGCGAGCTGCCGCAGCCGGCCCCGGTCGAGCCGCTGTCCCTCCAGCGCCGCGAGTCGAACGACACGCCGAACGAGTTCGAGCGTGACCCGTTCGGCCTGGCGCCGGTGCAGATGGACGGTCAGCGTGACGCGCCGGCGGCCGACGTCACGCTCGCGACGGCAGCGCGTGGCGTGAGCGGTGGCGGCACACAGCTTCCCTTCATGGACGCGATCCAGGCGTCGTTCGGCCACCACGACGTGAGCGGCATCGAAGCCCACGTCGGCGGCGACGCCGCTCGGGCATCAGCCGCGATCGGCGCCGAGGCCTACGCGACCGGCAACCACGTCGCGTTCAAGAGCGCGCCGGATCTCCACACCGCGGCCCACGAGGCCGCTCACATCGTGCAGCAGCGAGGCGGCCTCCAGCTCAAGGGCGGCGTCGGCGAGGCCGGCGACGCGTACGAGCAGCACGCCGACGCCGTCGCCGACCGCGTGGTGCGCGGGGAGTCGGCAGCCCCGGTGCTGGACCAGATGGCTGGTGGCACAGCGGGGACTCCCGCCGTTCAGCGCAAGGCCGCGAAGGATCCCCTCTCGGAGCTGCGAGCGCTGGATACGATCATCGGCACCCATGTCGACGTCATCGTCGGGACGCTCGCTCAGGCGACGACCCCCGAGACGGCGGGCCGCGATATCGCACCCAACGTCCGGTCCGTGGCTCGCCTGCTCTGGCAGGCGGCCGAGATTGCACGAGAGCGTTCGCCTGAGATGTCTAGAGCCATCCAGGCGACGATCGACAGCTTGCAGTCTCGGATCGACGTGCTTTTCCGTGCGAGTCGCCGCGCGTCCGTTCACATGGTGCAGGCGGGGCTCGAGGAGGTGTTCGCTGCCGAGGATGCGATGCTCATCGCGTCCGGCGAGAAGGCGGCACGGCACCGCGCTGGATTCTACGGAGATCGCACCGCATCCGATCTCGCCGGCGTCCCTCGGGCGCCGGGCGTCGACCCAGGCGACACGGGCAGCGAGCTCATCGCAAAGATTCAGAGCTGGTTCAGCTACGAGCCCTTGCGCGTCGCGCTCGGACTCACGGACTTGTTGCCCATCCTCCAGGAACCTCCACGCACCCGCGAGCCCTCCACGTTCGAGTCGCTGCTCGCGACCATCGCGAATCACGTGGTAGGGCTCCTCCCGGGGTACTTGAGCGGTCTTCTGGGCTCGGTGATCACCGACGGTGCGAACAGCGTGCTCAAGCAAGCAGACGATGCCGGTGGCAGTCGTCGCGGCGGTGGTAGCGGCTTCCCGATGAACACCGACCCGACGTACACCCACCGCCCGTCGGCAGGTGGCAAGGACGGCGGCGGCCTCGCTCCGTCAGCTGATAGCAAGGACGGCGGCGGCCTCGCTCGCTTCGTCGCAAAGCACCCCGAAGTCAGACGAGCAGTCGCCGCGTTCGCACAGGTCTCGCCCCTCGCGGGAAAGCACGTGGTCTCTCCCGTTGTCGACAAGCTCAGCGGCGGGATCGTCGAGGAGGTCGGGAGATCGACCGAGGGCGGTACCGGGAAGACCTCGAGGGCCACCCAGGTGCGAGACGACAAGCGGCCACTCTCGACGGCCTTTGTCGCGCACGTGACCGACGGGCTCCAGTCGTACGTGAACGCGACGACGGAGAAGGTCTCGCAGCTGGGGCGCGCCCTCGAACTCTATCCCCCAGCCAGCCTGGCAGCGATCTACGACGGATTGACGATGGGTGCCCAGGCAGTCGGCGCCAAGCTTCGGGTCGACCTGATCGCCGAGTGGGCGTCGTTCGTCGCGGCGGCGAGCCTGAGCGAGGACAAGGAGGGGCACCTCGGCGGCCACGGCACGCTCCAGAACATCGTCGAGATGCCCGGCGTCGTTCAGATCGCCATGAACGTCACGCGCGGACCCGGATTCGCCATGCGGCCACGGGTCGAGGTCCAGTCGATCACGATGAACGGCATGTCGGAATCCGCGGTCTTCGAGCTTCGTCGCTCGGCCCGTCCGCTGGAGACTGTTGCGCTGCATCGCGTGGTCAGGATGACACTCGAGGACGGCCATACGGGCATCAACTTCCCCGCAGGCCGGTTCGCGCTCAGCCCGGAGAACCGTGTGAACCTGGACGACGCGAGCTGGGCGGCGCTGGCTCAGATCGCAGCCGGGAGCGTCCCCGATGACCATCCATCGAGAACGCAGGAACGGATCGCCCGCCAGGCTGCCGATCGAGGCCAGGTGGAGGGTACCGCCGTCTTCCTTCTCGCGCTCGCCAACAAGACCACCGCAGACATCCAATGACTCGCTTCGCGCGCTCTCTCATCGTTCCATTGATCGCCGGCGCGGCTTGCGGCCGCAACGAAGAACGCCCCCAGTCGTTCCCGCCCGACCTGCCCCCCGAACACGTCAAGGCGCTGGCCCCGCCGCCTCCTGATGCGCGCACGCCTGAGCCATCGTTCGGTCCCGTGGAGCTGATGCAAGAACGGTTCGATCGCGAGTGCCCGCCGACGCTGCCGCCCCGCGGCCCGGCCCCTGATTACATCGGAAGGACCATCAAGGAGTGGCGTTGGAGCTGCACTGTTCGAAGTGGGCCGGGGGTCCTCCGAACCGTGGACGCTGACTTCCAATCCGGCACCAGCGACAACGACCGACGCCTGCGCAAGATCAACGTCGTTTGTGACTGGGATAAGAACCGCTCGACGCCTCCTTGCGACGCCCTCGCGGAGGCGGTCGGCTATGTTCGAGACACCACTGGCATGGACGAGCACAACGCCACCCGTCTCATCGAAACCATCAGGCGCCATCGACCCAGCCCTTCCGACCACTGGATGCGCGTGAAGGTCGCTGACACGACCGTCCACTTCATTGCACAACTCAAGGACCGCTCCTTCGGGGTCATGCTGGAAGCCGACCCGAACGCATGGGCTCGTCCGATACCGATCATCGACGTCGAGCTCGCGGACGTTCCGTCCGCAACGCCGTAGTCGACACGCTCGCTGCGATGCCCGCCGGCGCGCAGCTCGCGCCCAAGCGCAAGGGCGCTCTTGTCCCTCTCGCGAACGCCAACAGGTTCAGTCGTCAATGACGAATCGTTCGCGGCGCCAACGCATCGAAGGCCACACCTGTCGCGAGTAGTGGCAAGCTGGCGAGCCATGAAGGACCGTGTGGGAGAGCTCGTAACGGCAGACGTGCTCGCGGTACGCCGAGGTGGCCAGGGCGCGTGCCGCCTGCATGACGGCACCTGGTTGCACGTGAGCTTCGGCGGCGGACGCGGGCGCCATCGAATCCGGGACCTTATGGATCTGAAGCCGGGCGGGACTGGAACGAATGACGACGACCGGATCCTCGGTGGCACTTACTTCTCGTCCTCGGTGATCCGACGCCTGCTCGGCGAGGAGTACCTCAGCGACGACCGGGAGCTGGATCTGCGCATCGGCGTCGACGGCTCGCCCAGAGCCTTCGAGGAGATCTACCGTCGGCTCGAGCAGGTCCTCGCGGCGAGCGAACCGCCTGAGCCGACCCGCCGCGCAACCTCACCGGTCGCGACGTCCACCACGCCTGAGCCCGCGCCGCGGACGATCGTTCCGCTCATGGTTCAACGCCCCGGCGGCCCACGGCGAGGAGCGGCCCACCACGCCGATCATCAAGTTCCACGGCTACGCCAACGGCACCGTGATCGTGTTCGCGGCGGCCGGCCAGCCCGAGCAGGCCGCGCGGAACCGCGAGCAGTGCCTGCGACTCGGCGCCTGGGAGTACGGACCGAGTGAGGCGAGCTGTACCGCGCGATCGAGCAGGTGCTGGGCCGCGTGCCAGGAGCCTGACCGCCGCTCACCACTCCTTCACGTTCTCGAACGCGGCGATCAGGCGGTCCTGCCAACCTCGACGGACCTCGGTTCCGACGTAAAGCGGCTCTCCGGTCCTCTCCTTGTAGAGGTTAACGATCGCTTCGGACACGTAGTTGGCTCGTCGGAACGTTGCGAGGTCGAACGGCACGACCGTGAGCGATCGCAGGACACCGTCCTCGACGACCGCCTCGATCCACTCGGCGCTGCGGCAAGTCGGGCAATCCCAGCTCTCGAGGATGCTGAACGTTCGCGCCGTACGAGGCTCCCGAATGATGAAATGCGACATGGCCGTGTCCACCGCATCGGCCGGGAACTCGCCTCCGGCGACGAGCACCGCGCCTGGATCGGACTCGACCCGGGTGATGACGGACGCGCGATGCGCGTGCCCCCCAGCGAGACAGCGAAACACGCCCGCGAAGTAGCTGTACGACATGGTGCTCACTCTCCGACGATCGACACGCCCCGGAGCAAGCGAACGCGAACGCGACCGCCATGCCCACAGCGCTCACGAGCAATTGCACGCATCAGCGACCGAGGATGCGACGCACGAGGTCGGCCGCGCCGGCGACGTCGGTCAAGGTGTCGGCGAGATAGCGGCTCTCCAGCACCTCCGGCAGGCACGGCTGGAACTTCGACAGGCGTCCGCGCGCACACTGCTCGGCGAAGCGAAGCGCGTCCTGGTCGTCCGGTCGTCCAGCATCGCGCAACGCTCGCAGCGCCTCACGGATCGCGACCTCGGACGTCGCCGCCTGCTCGCGGAAGCCGATGTACAGGTTGTCGACGACCACCTTCGCCCCGAGGAGCGACTCGAGTGCCCGCGCGAGGAGGTTGTTGGTCCTGCCGCCCGCGAACGTCCACAGCCGCAAGCCGATGCTGTCCGGAACCAGCTCGAAGCTCGGTGCGGAACCGATCCCGTACTCGGCGCGTAGCTCGGTGATCCGGACGCGGGCGCGCTGCGACCAGTCGGCGGGCATGTCGTCGGCGCTCAGGACGGCGCGTATCGCCTCGCACAGCTCCGGCCGGAGCAGCTGCGGTCGGCCCTGCCAGCGGGCGAGGTTGCTGGTCGCCATCGGCTCGACCCGGACAATGCCCTCATCCCAGTCGATCTCCACCGCTCGCCAGGCCTTCGCGCCGAGGACGAAGCTCAGGTTGGCGAGCTGCTCCTGCTGCGCGAAGAACACGTCGATCGCGCCGATCTCGCTCGCCCCCCAGAGGACCTTCAGGGTCTGCGGCGTCGAGAAGACCGCATACAGCTCGGAGAAGTTGCGCCAGCCGTAGAGCTTCTCGCCGCGCTCGCCCAGTGCGAGCCGTCCAGCGCTCTCGTGCAGGATCCCCTCGGCGATCATGTGGTCGACGAGGAGACGGCGCTCCACCTCACCGAGGTCGCGAAACGGGCTCGCCGCGGCGATCCACGCCCACCAGTCGGCCACCGGAATGCCCCCCTCCTGCTGCACGCCGAGCGCCATCAGCTGGTGGGCGAGAAGATGCGGCGCGCGCCGCAGCGGCTCGACCGGCTCGACGAAGCCCTCGCGGAACAACCGGACGATCGCGGCGGCGCGCAGCAACCCGTCCGGCTCGGTGGCGAGGAACGTGCAGTTCGGGACGGTGCCGTCGCGGCGGCCGGTGCGCCCCATCCGCTGGAGAAACGCCGCGACCGTGGTCGGCGCGTCGATCTGCAGCACGTGATCGAGGTCGCCGATGTCGATGCCGAGCTCGAGCGCGCTGGTCGCGACGATCACGCAGTCCTTCCCGTCCTGGAAGGCGGCCTCGGCGGTCTGCCGCTCGTCGACCGACAGGCTCGAGTGCGTCACGTAGGTCTCGACGCCGAGCTCGCGCAGGGCCTGACCGAGCGCCTCGACCTGGCGCCGGCTATCGACGAAGACCAGCCGCTTCTTGCCGGGATGGAGCCGGGCCACCATGCGCGCCGCGTTGCTCATGCTCGCGACCCAGTCGATCGCGAGCTCCGGCGTCTTGCGTCCGCCGCCCGGGTCGACGATGACGCCCGCGCGGCGCGAGCTGCCGGCGACCCATTCGAGGATGGTCGCGGGGTTGCCGACCGTCGCCGACAACCCGATGCGCTGCACGTCCTTGCCGCAGAAGCGCGACAGACGCTCGAGCACCGCGGAGAGGTGGCCGCCGCGGTCGTCTCCCACGAACGCGTGGATCTCGTCGATCACGACGGCGCGCAACCCGCGGAACAGCCGCTCGGCCGGGACCCGGCGGCTCATGAGCATCACCTCGAGGCTCTCCGGCGTGGTGAGCAGGATGTCGGCCGGGTCATCGATGAACGAGTTCTTCGCCGACGCCGAGACGTCGCCGTGCCACTTGAACGCGCGCCGGCCGATGAGGCCGGCGTAACGCTGCAACCGCGCCTCCTGGTTGTTGAGCAGCGCGCGGATCGGCGCGACGTAGATCGTCGAGCACGGCGTCCACGCCTCGGCGTCCATGCAGGACAGCACCGGGAAGAACGCGGCCTCGGTCTTGCCGCCCGCCGTGGGCGCCAGGACGATGCAGTTGTTGCCGTCGAGGATGGGCCCCACCGCCGCCTCCTGGACCGGCCGCAAGCAGGAGAACCCGAGGCCGTTGACGATCTGGTACTGCATCGCCGGCGACAGCCGGTCGAAGGCCGCACTCATGGCTCGGCGTCGCCCGGGGACAGGTCGAGCTCGATGTCGTCGACCGTCCTCGTCACACCGGCCGCCGCCGATTCCTCCGCGGTCATCTCGCTCGCCTTGAGCGCGAGATCGTAGTCCTTCAGCGGATCGAAGTCGTCGAACTCGTCGACGCGATCGAGCACGTCGACCAGGCGTCGAAGGAAGAGTCGCGGGGCGATGCCGACCTTGTTGCCGAGCTGGCCCTCGACCCCGCGCGCGACCGTGTCGATCACCGGATCGGGAACCCGTTCCCGCAGTCGTTCGGTTCGAGCGCTCGGGTACAGGTCGCGGATCCTTCGTCCTACGTCGACCAGTCTGGCGTGGTCGAATGGCTGCAACCAGATCTGCGGCGCGCGCGGATTGTGGAAGCGAGGATCGCCCGAGAAGTCGGTCTCCAGCCGCTGGGCCAGCGGCGCCAGCCGGCGAACGCCCTGCGGGCCGTCGAAGAACGCCGGCGTTCCCGTGATGAGCACGTACAGACCCGGATAGCGGCCGCCATGGACGTCGTCGATGAGCCCACGCAGCGCGTTCAGGCTCTTCTCCCGGCTGTCGCCCCGGACGCGCTGGATCGTCTCGACCTCGTCGAGCACGAGGACCAGCCCCTTGCGTCCGGTCTGGCGCAGCACCTCCAGCAAGCCGCGCAGGAAGCCCGACGCACCGTCGGAGTCGAGGTCCCCCTTGATGCCTGCCTCGCGCTTCAGCGACGCCGCGACGTTCGGCTGGCCCATCAGCCAGGCGATCAGGCCCTGTTCCGTCGCGTGATCTCCGGCGAGCCGGGCCGTGTAGCAGCTCCGCAACGCAGCGGCGTACTGGGGCTGCGTCTTGCTGACATCAGCGAGCCGACGCTCGAGCAGCTCCCCGACGGCCTTGCCGAACCCATCGGGGTCATCGGGATTGATCCCGCCGTGGTCGATGACCTCCTCCTCCAGCGTGTACAGCCACCGATCGACGAGGCTGGCGAAGGCGCCGTCGGTCCACTCCTGCGTCTGCAGGCCCTCGATCGCCCGCCGGTACAGGGTCTGCAACTTGTAGAGCGGCGTCTCGGTCTCGGAGATCTGCACCAGGGTCGTGGCGAAGCCTCGCTCGCGCGCGCGGTGCTCGAGCCAGCGCGAGAAGAACGTCTTGCCCGAGCCGTAGTCGCCGCGGACCGCCTTGAACCGACCCCGCCCGGCCGCGACCGCCTCCAGCTCCTCGTCGATCGCGCGCTCGTAGCGGTCCAGGCCGACCGCGAACAGCTCCAGCCCTCGTCGGGGGACGGCGCCGATCCGCAACGCCTCGACGATCTCGCGTCGCTTCAGCGGGCTCGCCGCTGCCGTCTTGGTGCTGGGGTCGTCCGCCATCCTCGTTCGATCCTACAGCTCGATCTCGAACTGCTGCGCGAGCTTCTGCACGTCCAGGTGAACCTGCTTGTTCACGCGGTCGTAACGGAGGATCTGGTAGCCGTCGACGTTCAGCACCTCCTGCAGCCGGGAAACCAGGCCGTTCACACGCGCTGCGAACTCGCCGAGCTCGGTCGCGAGCGCGGCGGCGTCCATCACGCCATTGCGCGCGCGCAGGAGCTCGACGGCGAGCACGGCGCGCTCCCGATCGGCCGCCCGTGACGCGCGCGCCTCCAGCAACGGCGAACCCGACAGCGGCGACTCGACGGGCTTGCGGGGCGCGGGCGCGACCGGCTCGGGCGCCGGCGGCGCGCCGACGGCGGTGAGCGGGAGCTGGTTGCTCGGCCGCGGCTTGCGCGCCATACGTCGCTCGACGGCGGTGTCCTCGAGCAGCGGGCTCGCATCGAGGTGGAAGTGCCACCACGACGGCGCGCGCGCGGGGCGAACCGCCTGGCCCCGATCGTCGACCGCGCCGGGCACGTCCGCGTTGCCGATGAACAGACACGGCGCGATTGCCTCGGCGAGGCTCGCGCCCCCGTGCTCGCCGGAGCCAGCGCCACCCCCGTATCGATGGCCGTCATCGCTCAGGAGCACGACCCCGTGCGCCCCGCGCGGCGCCCAGACGCCCTCGCCTGCCTTGAGCGCGACCTCGTGCTCGGCGATCGGCTCGTCCGGGCTCTTCCAGGGACGCCAGCGCGCGCCTCCATCCTGCATCGCGCCGCTCGCCTGCAGACGATCCGAAGGAACATGTCCGTGGTCGCTGCACAGGAGGACGGCGCGACCGCTCCGCGCCGCCGCGTCGAGCAAGTCGCGCAAGGACTTCACCGTGTCGAGCGTCCACACGTGCTGGTGCGCGGCGTCGCTCTTGAGCGACATGTCGATGGCGTTGATGACGACCGCGACCAGCCGGTGCGTCCGGTCTTCCACCCGGCTGAGCGCCTCCGGACGCGCCGAGCCATCGGCGGTCTGGTTCTCGCCGCGGAGCAAGAGCTGTGGGGCCTCGTTCGCGGGCCAGTACCGCTGCGCGTCGCGATTCGCCTGCCATCGCGACGGATCCTGCTGCGTGTCGGGCCGCGGCCCCACGGGCATGGGCTTGCCGGCGAAGAACGCGGCCCGGCTGATCTCGGTGATGGTCGGGAACGACGCCAGCACGGGCGGAAACGGCGCGTCGCCGATGCGGTGCGCCCCGATGCCGTGCCACGCCAGCGGACCCCACACCGACGCCTGCTGGCCCATCGACTCGAGCATCTCGGCCGCCTGCGCCCACGCCATGCCGTCCATCAAGACGACCAGCAGACGGCGATCGGGCTCCTCGTCGAGGAACGCCGTCGCCAGGCGCTTGACCGCCTGATCGATCGGCACGATCGCCGTGGCTGGACGCCGCGCCTCGTGCCACGCGGGGAGCGCGCGCGCGAACCGACGATCGAGCGCCTGCCGCGCCTCGTCGGCCGCCGCGAGCACGCTCGCCACGCCGCGACCGAAGGCTCCCTCGGGGACGCCGCGGGCGGCGCGCCGCGCCCAGTCGAGGTACCCGCCCTCGCGCACGTACCAGCTCGCCAGCGCCTCGACGTCGCCGAACGGCGTCATCGACGCGGCGACCTCGCGGTCGGGCCGGGTCGCCAGCCAGGTCGCGATCCGGACAGCCATCTCCGCGCGCCGCACCACCGCGGTGTGCTCGCGCGCCTGGTACAGCTCGTGACCGGACAGGCTGCGCATCCGCTCGATCGCGAGCTGCGCCGTCGCGACGCTCGGCGCCGCGGCGACGGCGGCGAGGCTCTCCCCGAGCCGATCGAGGCGCGCGCGCCAGGCGGAAGGGAGCCGCGTCGAGGCGACGAGGTGCTCCCGCAGGATCTCGTCGTCGGCGCGGCCGTCCGCGGCGTTCACCAGGCGGCGCACGCGCTCGGCCCCGGCGCGTCGCTCTACGTAACGCAGCGCCGTGTCCGCCACCGCGCCGAGCTGCGCGAGCGCCTCCGGCGTGGCCGCGTCACCCAACGCATGGAGCCCGACGGTCCGGACCCAGGTCGCCACCGCGCGATCGTCGGTCGCCGCCGTCCCGAGCGCCCCGACGACCAGCGCGAGCTCGAGCGCGGTCGCCCCGCGGCCCGCCTCCCACGCCTTCCACACCGCGGGACCGGCCGGCCCGAGGCGTCGCCGCAGGTGCTCCACCAGCGCATCGCGGACCTCCGTCGAGCGACCGGCGATCGTCTCCGTGAACTGGGCGCCTCGTCCGTCGATGGCCGCCCACCCCACGAGCACGTCGAGCGCGATCTCGCCGCCCGACTCCAGCCCACAGGTGCGATCGAGCCACGCCGCCCACATCGCGTCCACCGTGAGGCGCCCGCCGGCGACCGGAAACGTCTCGCCCGCGTGGTGCGTGAGCAGGTACTCCGCGAGCGGAGCGTCGCGCAGACTCCCGTCGACCTCCGACACGCCGAACATGGCCGCGAGCCGCGCCTCGCGCCCGATGCGGAGCACGCGCCCCTTGCGCGCGAAGCGATGCTGCAGGTCGAGCGGAACCTCGACGCTCCACGGCACCAGGAACGCGACCCGGTCCTCGGCGCCGACGTCGAGCAGGCGTCGTCGCAGCTCGAGCTCTCCCCGCACCGGAACGACCCGGACCCGCGTCCCCCGCACGTCGACGAGATCCTCGTCGCCGGTCCCGTGGAACGCCAGCAGGAAATGAGCGCGGTTGGCCCCGAACAGGCGATCCAGCTCCACCTGGAGGTCGCGGCGCGTCAGGCGTGGCGCCGTCATCCGCGTTCCCGGGAGGGCTTCGTGACGGTGATCGCACCACCGAGCTCCACGTCACCGTCCGCCGTCTCGATCGCGGCGCGCACCTCGGCGACTGCGGCGTCGAGCGCCTCGAGCGCGCGCGCCTTGCCGACCCCGTGCAGACGCCGGGTGAGCACCGCCCGACCAGGCGGGGATGGATCGGGCTTCGCGAGCAGTCCCTGCGCGTTCTCGGCCGCTCGTCGCGCACGGTCGGTCCATGGGGCGTTGATCTCGTCCTGGCGCAACACGCCGGCGAGCTCCTCGAGGAGCTCGCTCGCCCCCTCGACGTGGTCGCGCTGCTGCGCGAGGGCCTGGAACTGCCCCATGGTGAGCCGATCCCCGAGCACCTGGCCGACCGTCTTCGCCGTCGTCAAGCTCCGGCCCACCGCGGGCGCGGACGTCACCGGCTCGTAGCCGGCGAGCACCGCGATCTGCCGCAGCGCCTTCTGCCCGGCGAGATCCTGGCAGAGCTGTGCGCCCGAGCGCGCAGTCTTCAGCCGGTCCGCGTCGGGCCGAACGCCGAAGAGCTCGCGCCACGACTCCAGCGCCCCCGGCAGCTTCTCGGCCGCGGGCGCCACCTCCATCACCCGCTCCGCGAGCTGCGTCTCGAACCGCTTGAGGTTGTCGGCGTGCAGCGCGCGCCCGGGCAGCGTTAGCCCGAAGACACGGCCCGCCATGTCCAGCGCCCGCGTCCAGTCGGCGTGCGCCGGAAGCTCGGGCTTCTCGAGCACGACCTCGTCAGGGATCGCGCGTCCCGCCTCGGGCGAATACGCGTTGCCGTAGTAGACGAACGTGCGCGCGGCGTGGCGCGCGTAGCAGCGGATCACCAGATCCTCGGCCTCGACCGGCAGACCCATGCGTCCGTTCTCGTCGAGCCAGTGGCGGAGCTGCCCCACCGTCGGCTGGTCGACCGCCTTCTGCGAGCGGCGGTTCTCGAGCTCTTGCAGCACCCGGTCCTCGACCAGATGGATCGCGTTCTCGGTCACCCTCACGAGCCCCAGCTCGCCCAGCGTGCCGCGCACCTCGTCGACCATCGCCCGCTCCGCGGAGAGCCGCTTGTCGTCGCTGTCGACCAGCTGACCGAACACGTCGACCAGCAGCTCCACGCGCTTCCTGGTCAGCTTGCTGCCGAGCCTGGGGTGCCGCGGCCACCGGGACGCCAGCAGGTCCTCGATGTACACGTCCACCGCCTCGGAGAAGTTGGGCGGCACCCGCGGCGTCAGCTTCGCACCGGGCTTGAGCACATACAGGTGCTGCTCGATCGAGCGTGAGCTGTCGAGGTCCCCTTCCTTGGGTGCGGCCAGCCCGTAGGACTCCTCCAGCACGAGCATGAGCCGCGCGCGCTTGGCGCTGCGCAGGTTCTCGAGATCGGTGATCGCGCGGCTCTGGTTCTCGACGCTCAGCTCGGCGACGTAGCCGCGCGTCGTCTCCTTGCTCTCCAGGATGTGCTCGAGGATGACCAGCTCGCCGAGCAGCTTCTTCATCGCGTCCGACAAGAAGCTCGGCAGCCACGCCGCGGTCCAGCTACCGCCGGTCGACTCCATGAAGCGCTCGAGCGATTCCAGATCGTCGCTGGGTCCGAACTCGCGCTCGTCGAACGGGTAGTCGATCACGAGCCGCCAGTCCTCGTCCTCGGCGCAGCGCAGATACTCGGGGCTCATCGTGCGCACGTTGCCGAAGTAGACGAGACCGCGCCGGCTGGTGCCGCGCCACTCCACGGTGTGCGCCTTGCCCTTCTCGAGCACCTTCTCGAGCCCGAGCGCCTCGAACAAGAGGTCGCGCATCACGCGCTGCTGGGCTCCCGCCGAGTCGACGTGACGCGCCCGCTCGAGGATCGGCCCCAGGTCGACGCCCTCGAGGCGCAGCCGCACGCGCGGGTCGGCCTCGTTGCCGACCTGGAGCTGTCCGATCTCGGCCGCCCAGGTCTTGAGCTTGGTGGCGACGAGACTCGCCTCGGTGCCCGGGATCGGCACCTTCAGGGACCCGTGGTTGAGCTGCACCAGCCGACCCGCGGACAGGTCCTTCACCGCGTCGACCTCGGGCACGAGCGCTGCCACGAGCAACGTCTTGATGAGGCGGTTGTCGTTGCGGCACGCTCGCTCGGGGCACCCCGAACAGCCGAGCCGGATCGTCTCGTTGCGGATCCGCTGGCACCGCGCCGCGGTATCGGTCGCGTTCTGCCGCTGGATCATCGGCAGGAACTGGTACTTGTAGATCTGCTTGGCCGCCTCGAACCGGCTGCGCATCACGCCGTCGGCGGAGTCCTGCCCGGCGGCGAGCACGTCGAACAGATCGCCCACGCGCACGACCTCGCCGAGGCCCAGGTCGCCGGTGTGCTCGATCAGGATCTCCATCAGCAGCTTGATCGCCGTGCGCTGGCGCTGCAGCGAGTTCGACAGCGCGACCAGCACGTCGACCAGCGCCGGGCTGAACGGATACAGCTTGCGGAACGCGCCCTGGTCCTCGCCGCCGAGGAGCACGTTCCACGCCGATCCCGCTCCGCGCCGCATCCGCTCGAACGCCTCGTCGAGCGCGCGCCGAGCCTGCTCGTCACGCGGCCGCAGGATGCGCTTCTCGACGATCGCCGGCAGGTTCGAGTCCTGCAGCTCGACCGTGTCGTAGCGGCCCTCCCAGTGCTTGAGCGACTGCCGCAGCCGCATCTCCTCGACGCCCGCGTACTCCTCGCCGACCAGGTCGGCCAGGTTGCGCTGGCGCGCGATGAACGACACCAGCGGGATCTGCCGGTGCATGTCCGCCGCCTCGACCAGCTTCACCATCTTCTGGGCCTCGGCGTGCAGCCATGCCGCGTCCGACGCCCGGCCCGCCAGCCACAAGATCAGCTCGTCGAGGAACAGGACGATCGCCTCGTAGCCGAGGCTGGCCGCGTGCCGGGCCATCGTCGCCAGCCCGCTATCCAGATCGACGAAGCTCCGGTTGGTCTTCTCCCAGCCCTGGAAGTGGCTCTTGACCAGCGCGGTGAACAGCTCCTCGCGCGTCGCCGGCTCGACCGAGCTCGACGCGGCCCGGAACCGCTCGCGGTCCCAGCGCTGCCCGAACGCGCCCCAGCCCGCGTCGGCCGTCGAGCCCTCGTTCATCGGCGCGAAGAACGCCTCGTCGCCGAGCTTGGTCAGGAGGCTCGCCGCGTTGTCGAACAGCCTCTCGTCGGCGAAGAGCCCCGGCAACGTCGCGTCGGGATGCGCACGCTGCACGTGGGCGAGATACCCGGCGAAGATCGCGGCCTCGATCGACTCCTGCCCGATCATGTGGAAGTGCAGCTCGAGCAGCCGCTTCTGCCCGACGAAGCCGTGCTTGGCCCGCAGCGGATGCAGCTCGGGCAGTCGCCACGCCGCCTCGTGCCCGGCCAGGAGCAAGCTCAGCATCGCCATGAAGTGCGACTTGCCGGAGCCGAAGCTGCCGTGCAGGTAAGCCGCCTGGCTGCGCCCGTCGCGCAGCGCGCTGCCCACCAGCGTCAGCGCATGATCGAACGCCTGCGCCAGCTTGGGCGTGACCACGTACGTGTCGGCCGTCGTCCGCGGGTCCTCGATCCCCTCGCTGAGCTTGAGGACGAAGTCTCCCTTGCGGATCTGCTCGGGAAGGTCGAAGAGGTCGCGGACGCTGGTCGGGTCGGCCATGGGCGGTGCGGGGGCTCACGCGCCACCGCGCGCGCGATCCCCGCCGGACTATATCCCCGCCGGCAGCTTTCGAGGAATCCGGGAGGCTGGTCCCAGCGATCACCCCAGGGGGGCGAACAGGTGCGGGGCCGGGGGACATCGCGCGGCTACGGCGACGACCGAGCGCCAGGCGAGTCCGTCAACGGCGGGTCGTTGTCCACATGGTCTGCCGGGTTCTGGATCGTGTAGGGCCACAGCCACTCTCGGAGCGCCCTCGTCCCGCGCAGAAAATCCGGGTCGCGCGGTTCGCACAGCGTCGGCCATGCAGTGAGCAGCTTGCAGTTCCCCAGGTCCTCGACCGTCGGCGCCGGACTCACGTCGGGCATCGGCGGCAGCTGCGCCCAGATGTCCGGACCGATGATGGTGATGGGATAGAGCCGTCGGAGCTTGCGCTTAGCGATGTTCGTGCACAGGTCGTCCTCCTCCAGGCGCGACCGGGTCGCCGGATCTAGCAGCTCAGCCGAGACGGCACCACTTAGCGAGCACTCGCGGGACGCATGCGCCATCGATCGGTAGCCGCCGACGCACCCGTGGCTGATCGGATACAAGGCCACGATCGATGCCAGCAGGCGCCACACGGGCTCACCCATGATGAGTGGCAGACGGTCCGTCGTCAGCGTTACGTAGCGGACCTCGAACTCCGGGGCGGCAGGGTCGTGTGTCCGAAGATAGCAGTGGAGCTCGGATCCATACCGCCACTCCGGCGGCCAGATGGAAATCTCTCGCACCGAGGGATCGAGCGCTACGGCGCGGACTGCCTTCGCGCTGTACGCGCGACGTGAGACACCGTCCCGTCGCCAGACCACAATTTCTTCGGGCCGCAGCCCGCTGTCCTCGAAGAAGCGAACCACCTCGTCGGCCACGGCCCCCTGGTCGCTCGGCTGGTCGAGCGGGATGAAGGAGACGCCGAGCGCTCGGTCAGTCGCCGCTGACGCACTCATACTGGCTCTTGCATTGATCGTAGTAGTACACGTCGGTCCTCAGCACGATCTCGTCCCCCTTGAGGCACTGTTTCTCGAGGGCCTTCATGATGGAAGCACCGCCGAGATGCGAATCGGCCGGCACCCCGCGTCGGTGCTTGTCCGTGTAGTACGCCGGAACGATCCTCCGGTAGCTGGACTTCTGTGCCTCGCCCTCTTTGTGTCCACCGGGGCTGTCCGCCTTGAACTCCCAGACCTCGCACTTGCTGGCGATGATGCAGTCCGGTTTGCGGTGCTTGTCGCTGACCGGGAACTCTGCCTCCTTGTCGGAGCCAAGCGGCACGTCGCATCCGTAGCTGCTCCACAGGCGAGCGTGGGCCTGCTTGCCGTACGTGTTTGCGTACTGAGTCATCACGTTGTAGTTCCCGCCCAAGGCAGGGTTCCTCGAGAGCTTCTCGAGTCGACTCCGTTGCTTGGTGAGCTCGCCCTGGAGCTTCGTCCCGCGGGACTTGGTTTCCTTCTTGGCGACCAGCAACTGCGCGCGAGCTTCGAGCGATGGCAGCTGGCCTAGCACCGCGTCGATCGACGAGCGCATGCTTCCGCGGAGCCCATCGGCCGTCGCCTTGGCGTTCCGCTCAGCGTCCGTATCGCCAGGCTCCCAGTCCTCGGCGCAGAAGGCTTGCCAGATCTGCTGCATCCCGTTGCAGTCGAGGGTGTACGTCGCTCGGGCACGACCGACCCAATCGGCGACGTCGCGCTCCAGTTGGTCGCTATCGGAGCCGGCCCGACCGCGCAGACGATCAAGCGCCGCCTTGACCTTGGGGTGCTCTTGCGTCTTGACGATGTCGCGGCACGCTGCCTCGGTCTCTTCGTACCGATCTTCGAAGAAATCGAAGATCGTCGACGAGCTCGACCGGTAGGCCGACATGACTTCTGCCCAAGGACCATCGGAGCGAGTGAACCGCTGAACGTTCTCGCGAGCGGACTTCATCTTCTCGAGCCGTTCCTTCGCCTTCGCCATGCCGATGATGACCGGGTTGCCGAGCTCGGCGGCGAAGGTCGGGATCTTGTCGATGCCGTCCGAGTCATCGCCGTTTGCCGAGATGAACGAGTCGAGCTTCGAGTTCATCTCGTTGCACTTGCCGGGGAGCTCGTCGAGTGCGTGGTGGTGCTCCTTGAGCTCCTTGAAGGGTGCGATCGACGCGCGCGCCTCGCGCGCGATCGCCGGCCACTTCTCCGCGATGTCCTTGGCCTTGGGATCGGCGCCCTTGGTGCGCTCCAGGATCTGCAGCGTGCTGTCGATTGCGTCGAGCTTCTCGCGCACGTTGTCGACCGCGTAGGCACCGGACGCGCCGGGGACGTCCTTGATCTTGGCGGCCGTCTCGTTGATCAGACGGTTGAGGTTTTCCATCACCTCCTTGCGGCCCGCGGAGCTGTTCGCGAGCTTGGAGAGGACGTCCCTGACGACTGGATGGTCGGGACCTGCCTTGAGCCGCGTACATGCGTTCTCGGCGTCCCGACGGTCGTTCTTCCAGACACCCTGGATGCCGTCGGCCTGTTCGTGAAGTGCGCGCCGCACGTCGCTCCACTTGTTGTCGCTGGCGTCGAAGTACTGAACCGCTCGCCGCCAATCGTCCATCTGCGAGCCGAACCGATCCGCCTCCTCGAGGAAGCGGGTGCTCATGTTCTTGTAGTCCGACGCGATGCGAGGCAGCTTGTCGAGACCTTCGGGGTCGTTCTTGTTCGCGAACTCCTCGGCCTGCGCGACGAGCTCCTTGTCCTTTTCCTCGCAGGACTTGATCACCGGGAGCACCGAGCGCTGCGAGTTCTTCATGCTACGCAGTGCCTCCGTCGCACGCTTGAACTTCTCGATGTAGCCCGGGTACCGGTCGACCACCTCCCGCGCCTTGGAGTCGTCCCCTTTGACGCCGCTCAGGCGATTCACGAGATCGCGCACCTCATCAACGTAGCGCTCAGCGTTGCGGATCCTGCCATCGCCAGAGTCGGACTTGACGCCCGAAAGTTCGGACGCGGTGTAGCCGAGCTTGTTCTCGATGTCGCTCAGGTAGCCGCGTCGGTCCGATTCGTCGTCGGCGAACGCGAGCGAAACGGCGACGACGACGGCGGCAGCCGGCAGTAACAGCCCGACCCAGCGGGGGCAGATGCGTGGCAGGTTCATGGTCCGTGCTCCTGTTCAGAAGTAGGTGTCGGGCTTGTCGGCTGGAGGCTGCGCCGGTTGCGTCGGCGGGGTGGGTTCCGTCGGCTTCGTGGCGACCGGCGGCTTGGGCGGCGCCTTCATCCCCACCTTGATGGTGCCGCGGACGGTGAGGTTCTTGCGCATCTTGGGACCGGGCGAGGTCTGGCAGACGACGTCGTACTCGCAGCGTTCGTGCTGACCTGCGACCTCGACGTCGAAGTGCTTCTCGAGAGGAAGACCGGCGTCGGCGAGTACCTTGCGCGCCTGCTCGAGAGAGATGCCGCGCACTTCCGGCATGAAGATGAACTCGTTGGGCGTACCGATTTCGCCACGGTTGCCCTGGCTGCGCTCGACGACGTACTCGGAGCGCAGCTGGGCGGGCGCGAGCTGACCTGGCGCCGGGCGCTGGTAGCAGATCGCGAACAGCGGATACGACTTGTTGCGGTCGTAGTCGCAGCTGTAGCCCTGCGTGGCCGGCGCAAAGGTGCGGACCTCGAATCCGGCCGAGCGCAGGATCCTCTCCGCCTCCTCGGGGGTCTTGCCGAGAAGGTCCGGCATCGGAATCTGCCGATTGGAGCTGGCCGTGGAGCCCGACGTCCCAGAGCTCGAGGAGGACGTTCCACCGGGACCGGTGAGCTTGGTGGAGAATGCGCAGGATGCGAGGACGAGCAAGAAGGGAACAAGGCGGCGCACTGTGAAGCCTCCGGCGAAGGGGACGAACATCGTAGCGAGTGGGAGTGACGAACGCGGCGGCAATTCGTGGCCGACGTAATTGCACCTTCTTGAAGCGCGGCAGTCACCCACAAGGGGTGATTCGTGGCGCGTCGTGATCAGAATCGACTTCATCTCCTTCCTCCAGCAGGCAGTGCCGTTCGACAGGTGCTAGGTCTGCGTCCGAGTAACACGCCATGGACTCGATCGCGCCGCTGCCTACGACGGTGACCATCACGGACGACGGTGAGCGTCGCCATCTGGCGCGCCTGCTCCTGAGCGACGAGACCAGCGAGGTCCTCGCCGCGATCGCGGAACGGGAGCCAAGCACACTCGACCGACGCCTCATCGCGTACGGCGCACGCCTGGCGCTGGACTCGTGGGCGCAATGCCCGTGGACGGACGAATTGCTGACGCGGTTGACCGGGATGCCTTCGGCGGCCTGGCGTAGCGTCCTGCTCGGCGTCGATGCCGGCATCCCACGGAGCGCCTGGGTGCTGCCCCGTGCGATGGACCTGCCGGCACGGCGCGCGCTTACATCCATGGGTCATCCCGACCTCTCGCTGATCGCGGCGGCTTGCCTTCCCGAGCGGATGCCACCGCCGGCGGGGCTCGATCCGGCGATCGCGACGCTGGTGCTCCGGATCGCCGAGGCCAGAGAGCTGGTGGGCGAGGTGTCGCCGCCCTGGAGCGAGGACTTCGGAGAACCGCTCTACCTGCCGAGCGGGGTTCGCGAGGCCATGCAGCGTGTACGCGAGGCCATGGTCGCCGCCGAGATCACTCCGTCGGATGAACCCGAGCTCCACCGTGTGCTCGCTGGCGAGCTCGACGATGACGACGCCGACTGGATCGTCGAAACGCTCGACGATGCGGCAGCCCAGGTAGCTGATCGATACGAACCGCGTCTGCGCGGCTCACTCCCGCCCCAGGTCCGAGACGACTGGCGGCAAGAGTGGCGCGACTTCGCGCACGTGCTGGTGCGTGCCGCTCATGCGGGCACGTCGTAGTCGCGGACGCCGCGGTAGTTGTCAGACCAGACCGGTAGGGTGACGGGTATAGTCTCGTCGAGTCACGATGCGCCAGCACGCCCTGAACTTCGGATCGCGCGAGCCGTCGCCGTTCGCGGCGATCTCGCCGCTCCTCGAGCTCGGTGCGTACGAAGCGCTGTGGGCGCGCCACAACATGACGGTGAAGAAGCTCGCCGACCTGTTCCGCGCGAACCCGAACGTCTTGCCGTCGGTGCTCGTGCCGCACGACGAAGCGATCGAGATGGCCCGCACGGTCGTCGAACGACTCCGCGGTCTCGGCGTCGAGCAGTTCGGCGTCCGGATCCATCGCGCGTACGAGTACCCGGAACGGCTTCGCGACGCGAGACACCCGATCGAGCTGCTGTACTTCCAGGGTGTGTGGGAGCTGGTCGAGACGCCGAGTGTCGCGGTTGTCGGCACGCGCGAACCGACCGATGACGGCCGGGCGCGTGCGCGCAGGCTGGTTCGCGCCCTCGTGGAGGACGGCCGTACCGTGGTCTCGGGGCTCGCGGCGGGGATCGACACCGTCGCGCACACGACCGCGATCGAGGCGGGCGGCCAGACCATCGCCGTCATCGGCACGCCGCTCGGCAGCTACTACCCACCCGAGAATCGTGAGCTACAGGATCGCATCGCGCGCGAGCACCTGCTGATCAGCCAGGTGCCCGTTTTCCGGCACTCGCAGCAGTCGCCGCAGCTCAACCGGTTCTTCTTCCCTGATCGGAACCACACGATGTCCGCGCTGACGGAGGCGACGGTGATCGTCGAGGCCGGTGAGACGTCTGGCTCGCTCATCCAGGCGCGCGCGGCGATCGAGCAGGGTCGCAAGCTGTTCGTCCTGGAGAGTTGCTTCAACCGCGGGCTCAAGTGGCCGGAGAGGTTTCTGGAGCGCGGCGCGATCCGCGTTCGCGACTACGCCGACATCAAGGGCTCGCTCGCTCGCTCGTGACGCTCAAGCTCCAGCAGATCGACGAGCTGCTCCGTCCTCAGCACTTCTTTCTCACCGCCGAGGACGACTGCTACTTCCTCCGCGAGTACACCGCTGGGGCGGGCTTCGGGCACGGCGAGACGAACAACATCATCTCGAACCTGAAGAAGTCGGTCGACCGGCGCGGGTGGCCGGAGTGGAGGTACAAGGAGGCCGCCATCCGACAGGCCGGCACGGAGTTGCGCGCAGCACTCGGCGACGAGCTGCTTCGTCAGGTGACGATCGTGCCGATGCCACCGTCGCGCTCCAGGTCGAACCTCCTGTACGCCGATCGGATGCTGCGCATCGTCGAGGTCATGACCGAGGGGCTCACGTGCGACGTGCGCGAGCTGATCGTGCAGCCGAACGACATGCCGGCCGCGCACACGGCCGCCACTCGGCCACGCCCGGAGGACTGGTACGCCGCATACGCCGTCGACGAGTCATTCGCGAACCCGCCTCCCACCAACGTCCTGGTGATCGACGACGTGTTGACCGCGGGCGCGCACCTCGCAGGGCTGAAGCGGCGGCTGGTGGAGCGGTTCCCAGGTGTCGGGGTGTACGGGGTGTTCTATGCGCGCCGCGCCGTGCAGCAAGACACCGCGGGGTAGCGAGCGCTACTCGGTGACCACGAGCAGCTCGCCGCACGTCGAGCACAGGATGTCTCACTTCTGCCGAACGATATGGGGCTCCTGGTACAGCCCGATCACTTCATCGACGGCGTAGTCCCAGCAAACGTCACCGCTCTTCGTCTTCACGCAGCTTCGGCCATCGCCGCCGAGATCGCGTGGAAGCTCCAGCGCATCACGTGCCACCAGGGTCGGAGCGAACGCCGGCTTTGAACCGTCGGGGCCCCCGACGCTGCCACCCCAGCAATGGACCTCTCGACGATCGGTCAGCACGCAGCTTTGCAGCGTCGTGAGGAAGAGATCGGTAACCCCAGACGGCACCGGGACCTCGACCGGAGGCGCCACGCCGATCCTGGGCTCCACGCGCGGGTCGAGAACCTCGCCGACGGCGTTCATCCCCCAGCAGTGCACGGTACCCGTCGTCGAAAGGGAGCACGCATGGGTCACTCCGATGGCGACCCGGCGGCTGGGTGGCAGGGCCACCGGCTGGGGCTTCGAGATCGAACGGGGCGAGCCATCGTACGCCGTGGCGTCGGATCGACCGAGCGTTCCAGACACGTTGTCCCCCCAGCACCAGACGTCGCCTTTCGTGACGGCACACGCGAACACTGCGCCCTCGGAGACGGCGAGCGCAGTGACGTCACGCAGCGGCTCGACGTGTCGGAAGTCCGCGCTGTGCTCGATCGACGTGCCCGTACCGAGGAGTCCGCGACTTCCGTCTCCACGACAGAAGACCTTGCCATCGGTCACGTTGCACTCCGCCCGGCCGTTCTGAATCCGAATGTGGACGGTCTGGCCTGCCGGATCCGAACCCACCCTTGCGCGTTCGCAGCTCGCCAAGGCCGCGGCCAACACACAGGGCGTACACAAGAGCGCCAGCTTCGGTGCGGACGATTTCATTGACGGGCTCAGCCAAGAGGGGGGAGGGGTACGACCTCGAAGCGCATCAGCGCGCGCCCGTCGAGTGCGTGCGCGGCCGTGACGAAGGCCGCGGGATGCGGCTCGCTGGCGGCGATGGCCTCGACCGCCATGTAGTGGAAGCCCGGCGCGGGCGGAAGCTCGGCCACACGCTGTCCGGTCTCGGTGATCACCTCCACGCGGTACTCGTGGAGCGCGATCAGCGTGGTCCCGCTCGCCGCGAGACGTGGCGGCACCTGGTCCACCGGCACGGAGAGATCCGGATCGCCGACCCAGCTCACGGTCCCGATGCGAGGCTGGCCCTCCTCCGGGGCAGAGAACCACAGCATTCGACCGAGCTCGGGCTCGACGTGCGCACTGTGCCCATCCACCCGACGCCTGCGATCGATCGCCCGCCGCCAGCCCCGGTTCTCCTGCAGGGCTTCGAAGCCGTCCGATGGCCGACACGTGGCCAGGTCGACTCCTCGCACCACACCGAACTCGAAAAGCCTCGGGTGCTTCAGCCAGAGGTCGTCTCCGCGCCAGTCGTACGGCATCGCCACCGTGTCGTTCCAGGCCGGGTACTGCACGTCGGTGGGCGGGCCGCCGTCGAAGCGGACGAGACACCCTCGCTGTCGCTCGTCGTTGAAGACGATCGCGAGCTTGCCGTCGGCACGCAGGCACCAGCTGTCGATACATCCAGCACCGGCGACGCCGTCGGTAAAGGGCCGCCGATCGACGATCCGGCCTCGCCACGGATCGATGAGCAGAAGGCCGCGGTCCAGGTCGTTGGCGACGAGGTCGTGATGGCCCGGTCGCCGCTGCAGGAACGTGATGTCCACGTCCTCGAGCTCGAACACCTGCCCGCTCATGGATCACGCCTCCACGCTCGCATGAGCTCGGAACGCCGTTCCGGGGTCTCGACGATGACGTCGACGCCTCCATCATACGGGGCGATCACGCGCTGGAGGTCCGAGCTCACGAGCAGCGGCGTCTCCAGGACGTCATCGGCGACCGCGAGCAGGATCGGATCGAGCGACCCCGGTTCCCAGGTGATCGACGCGAGCATCAACGGGTACGCCTCGACCGTACCGGCATCGCGTGGATCGATCGTGGTCAGGAACTCGGGCGCGAGTGCGCGCAAGGCGCTGACGACGTCGGCGGGCAGCTGCGCTTCCTCGCCGTAGTAGCCGAAGATGAACCGACAGGGCGTACCGTCGCCGAGGACGTCCGTGACGAGCGCGTTCTGTCGACGAAGCAGCTCGGCACGTTCGTCGTCGGTCGTGGCGTAGCGCTTCCCGGCCGGCAAGCTGTGCACACGGAACCAGCGCCGCCGGAATCGCTCCCGGAGCACGCGGGCCAGCGGCGGCGCGCCGTCGTAGCTTCGCCGCCAGGCCACGAGTAACTCCGCCGGCGTGATCGGCTCAGTCATCGATGTGCGTTCCTCGTCGCGTCACGATGACGTCTCCATCGGAGCGACCGACGCCGGGTTGCGCCCTCTCATTCCTCGGCAACGTCGCCGGTCGACTCGACCTTCGCCTTCTTGCGGCCGCGCGGCTTGCGCGGCTTGGGCGGCGCGTCGGCGTCCGCGGGCTCGGCCTCCGGCGACGAGGCCCTCGCCGCCGCCTTCTTCGCCTTGCCGCGGGTCTTCGCCGCCGGGCGCCACGCGCGGAGGTCGTCGTGGGAGAGCCCGTGCAGCCGGCACTCGCCGTCGAGGAACGACGCGAAGTAGTTGCCCATGCGTTCGCCACCGAAGTCGTCGTTCGGCTCGTTGTGCCACTGCTGGAGCCACGGGATCAGCTCGAGCAGGCCCGCGAGCATCGGCGTGAGCCGGTCCTTGGCCCAGCCCTCGCCGTCCTTGCGCTTCAGGTACAGCGCCGCAAGCGCCTGCGCGCGCTGGAGGTGATCCCAGCCAGCCCAGCCGAACACCGGCTCGCCGTCCTCGTCAGACTCGCAGCCTGGATACGAGATGAAGCGCTCCCTGGGGACGTCGAGCTTGCCACGGAGCTGCCAGTACGTCGTTCGTTGATAGTCCTCGCTCTTGTACCTGGGAGGAACTGTCACGGACGGCTCGCCGCCAGCATCTTCGGCGCGCTGGCTCGTCCAGCACTCCTGCCAGATTGCGTGTTTCACGAGCCCCGTCGGCGAGAATCGCAGCGTCGCGAGATACGGCACGGCCTCGTCCTCGAGCAAGTCCCTCTCGAAAGGCGGCTGGAGATTCGAAAGGTTCTCCGCGAGCGACCTCGCCGTGCGCGGCAGGGTTGACGTGAACTCGTTCTCGATTGCGTCGAGCGCCACTCGCCGGTGTTCCCGTAGACGAGTTGCCGCGAGGTCGGGCAGCGTCCACCTGTGCTTGAACGTGGGCTGCTCGAGCAGCGAGACCTCGGGAACCGCCTCGATGATGCGAAGCGCTTCTCCAAGCTCCTTGGCGGGCTCGCCATGTGGAACTGGGTAGCCGTTTCGTGTGAACCAAGAGGTTACTTCGCGAGCGAGCCGCCACTCGAACGGGCGCGTGCCGGGACGCACTTCTGAACCAATCGGCGGGGAGCCGGAGACCAGACCGAATAGCTCGTATACCCGCCAATCGATCCGCTCCTGAATTGCGACGAGTCTACATAGAGCCCCGTTGAACTGAAGCGTTGCGGCATCCAACAGGTCGTCTGCCGCCACGCACACGCCCTGGTGCATGCGAGTGACGTCTGTTGCCGCCGCGACAGCATCACGCCCAAGGCTGGACAACGAGCGCCAGTCAGGCGGCACCGGGATGCTCTCGACCAGTGCGCCGCTGTACTCGAGGAACTGCTCCCACTCTTCGGACTTGTGGCCTTCGTTGACGCCCTGCGCCCCTTTGCTGTGACCGGCCTGTCGGAAGTAGAAGGCAGCCGTGGAGCTGTTCAGGTAGGCGAGCAGGGCGAGGTGGTCGTCCTCGGTCGCGTCGGCGGGCAGCTTGATGATGGGCGCCGAGCGGTTGAAGACCTTGCCGCCGCGGTCGAGCACGAAGTGATTGTGCGTGGCGACGAAGGCGAACACGATTGTCAGCGAGGTACGAAGCTTGTCCGAGTACAGCTCTTGTAGTTCGTACCAAGCAAGTCCTCGGTCCAGCATGGGTACGCCGAAACGCTTCCGGCGACTGATAACGGAACGGAATGGCCACAAGTAACGCGTCTCGTTGCCGAGCGCGTCTGACGGCAGGCGTTCCAGTTCTGCGTCGTACGGAAACACCACTTCTCCGGCTGATGCGAGGCTCCAGTCGCGAACGTATTCGCCAGTTACCAGCGCGCGGCTTCGGCCAACGCGAAGGCGACGCGCAGCGTCTTCCGGCAGAAGAAAGACCTCGTCCTCGCCCGTGACGCAAGCGATACCGACGCTCTCCGCGACGTCGGAGAGGCGCTTGTCCGCACGTTCCTCGAGCAGCTCCTTCAGCTCACTGGCGCCGCCGCCCCCGAGGCTCCACGGGTGTTTGCGCAGGCTGGCGCGTTCGAGGCGCGCGACCGAGATGTAGTCGTTCTCGAAGCCGACGTCGTGCCAGTGCTCGGCGACGCTGGTCCAGACGAGGCCCTTCGATGGATCGTCCGGCGTCGACGGCTCGCCGCGCTTGGCGAGCACGCCGAGGACGTCGCTGGACGATGCGGCCTCGTGGGTGCCGAACAGGAGCACGGTGGGTGTGCCGTGACCCGGGATGAAGGCGCCCGAGGTGTTCACGATCAGCTCGAGGTTGACGGTCGGCAGGTACTCCTCGATTAGCTTCTTGCCGAACTCGCGCTTCATGAACGAGTTGGCGGTGATCTGGCCGACCAACCCGCGCGCGCGGGCGAGCTGGAAGAAGCGCTCGCAGAACGGCGCCGACAGGGCGTACTTGCCGGCCGCCGACGTGTACATGCGCCGGTAGACCTCGCGCTTCGCCGGGTCCTTCTCGGTGATGTACGGCGGATTCCCCACCACCGCCGCGTACTGCTTGTGCAGCACGTCGCGCGCGGCGGCGTCGTCCTCGAGCGCGAAGACGTCGCCGCCCCAGATGGAGGACGACTGGCCGGCCAGGTGCGCGAGCTCGGTCTGCGCGTGCTGCGGGTTGTGCAGCAGCGAGTCGGCGACGACCAGGTGCAGCGGCAAGGCCGGCGCGTCGGACAGGCGGGTGAAGCCGGCCTTGTCGAGGAACGCGAGCGTCAGGCGGAAGCGGGCGATGGCGACCGCGTACGGGTTGATGTCGGCGCCGTGGACCGCGTCGAGGGCGAGCTTGGCTGCGACCCGGCGATCGAGGCCGGGCTGGGCGCGCAGGCGGTGCTCGAAGAGCCGATCGAACGCGCCCAGGAGGAAGTGGCCGCTGCCGCAGGTCGGATCGATGAGCGTCGTGTCATCGAGGCCGAAGCGATCGATGGCTGGCTCGAGGGTGCGATCGAGGATGAAGCTCTCGATGAAGTCGGGCGTCTGGAGGAGCGCGTAGCGCTTGCGGACGTCCTCGGACAGGTCCTGGTAGAGGTCGCCCAGGAAGCGGGTCGAGGCCTGGCCGAAGCGGAAGGCGGGCGTCTCGGCGCTGGGCTTGCGGAAGAGCGCGAGCAGCTCCTTGGCCAGCTCGGCCGACGGCGACAGCTTCCAGACCAGGCTGTGCTCGGCGTCGAACAGGTCGCGTGCGGCCGGGTGCTGGGCGAGCTCGCGGAAGACGGTGAGCAGGTAGTCGCGCTCGGTGAGCGACGGGGCGAGCTGGAAGAAGAGCTTCTGGCTGTCGGCGGCGCCCGGGCCGGCGATGCGCACCTGGCGCAGGAGGCCGCGATCTTCGAGGGTCCGCACGAACACGCACGAGAGCAGCCACGCGGCCGCGACCTGCGTGGCCAGCGCCGCCGACCAGCCGGCGAAGCTCTCCGCGGTGCGCTCGGCCTGCTTCTCGCGCGCGTGCTGTTCCTCGAGCGCGCGCGCGACCGCCGGCGAGGCGGCGGCCCGATCACGCAGGTCTGCCTCGAGGCGGCCGAGGAGCGGACGCGCGGCGGACAGGAACGCCTGTGCGTCGAGGAGTGCGCGCGGGTCGCCGTGCCCGGCGAGATCGTCGAGGCGGACCTTCTTCTTGGTGGTGCGTGCCATGAACGGGTTCTCAGGCGGCTCGCGTGGTGTGCTCGCTCAGCCAGGGGCGAGGGATCCACACGTGCTGGCCGGGGAGCAGGCCGGGGATGGGGACGTCGCCGATGACGGGGCGCGCGCCCTCGTGGCCGGGGAGGAGCAGGAAGATCGCCGCGCCGTCGTCGGCGTCGCGGGCGGCGCGCACCAGCCGGTCGAGGAAGCCGGTGAGCTGGTAGCGACCGATCAGGCCGGGCTGCGTGAGGAGGAGCGGCGCGCGCGGCGGCAGGAGCGCGTCGGCGACGCCGGCCGTGGTGGCCTCGGCGAGGCGGCGCAGGTTGAGCCAGCCGTCGGCGGTGCGGCCCGCGCCGTCGGTCGCGTAGACGAGGTCAGCGCTGACCCGGTTCTTCTCCACCTGGCGGTCGAGCTCGGCGAGGAAGAGCGCGTCGAACGAGCGCGGCGCCAGGCCGAAGCGATCGGCGAGCGCGCGCTCGGCGACGTGCGTGAGATCGGCGCTGACCCCGAGCACGAGCAGCGCGCGGCGCTCGAGACACACGCGCACGCGATCGTCGAACTCGCCGATGGCGACCTCGCGCGCGGAGATCTCGGCCGCCGGTCGCACACGAGTGAACGTCGTCAGCGGCGAGCGGATGCTGGTGTGGAGCGACGAGCGCCCCTCGTCGCCGGGCCGCGCGTACGCGGCCTCGCCCGGCTGGTACGTGAGGTTGAAGGCGGCGACCAGCTCGTCGAGCTGCGGCCGCGGCGGCAGCTCGGCGGCGTCGGGATAGCGCGCGAGGACCCGCTGCCGCAGCTCGTCCTCGCGGATGGGCGAGGTCAGGACCGCCGCCGACAGCTCGAGCGCGCGCCGCGGATCCATGCCGCGCGGATACAGCTCGAGGCGGGCCGACGCGGCGGCGCGCTTGCTCGCGGCGGCGGCCAGGCGCACGAGCCGGTCGGAGCCGAGCGACGCCAGCGGCGAGCCCTGGACGACCTCGGCCAGCGCGCGCGCGGCCTCGGCGGGCCCGGCCAGCACGGGCCGGCTCGCCAGCTCGTCGGCGACGGCGCCGAGGCGGCGCACGACCTGCTCGATGTCCTCGCTGCGCAGGATCCACGGCGAGTCGCCCTCGAGGCGCACGAAGCGCAGCCCGCCCGGATCGTCCTTCTCGATCTCCGCGACCAGGCGCACGAGCGCCGCCGCGCGCAGCGCCACGTCCGGCTCGGTCCCGTGCGGCAGCGCGCTGAGCAGCTCCGCGCCCGCGCGCGCGAGTGGCAGCGCGCCGCCGGCCTGATCGAGCTGGCCGTGGACGAGCTGCACCAGCGTCGGTAGCGCCGGATGACGCGTCCACTCGTCGCGCGACTTGCCGAGCGCGATGTAGACCGCGGCGGTGGTGAGCCCGAGCAGCTCCGCCAGCTCGCGCGGGCTCGTCCCCGGGTGACCGGCGCGCGGCCCGTCGAGGCCGAAGAGCGCGCGCGCGTGCTGGTGGCGCTTCTTGTTCGCAGGCAGGAGCGCGTCGATCCAGGCGCCGAGCGTGGTCGGCTGCGAGCGCACGGCCGCCTTGTCGTGCTCGGCGGCGAGCACGGTGCGCACGGCCGCCTCGTCGAGCTCGCCACCGCGGGCGAGGTTCGCGAGCTGGGTGCGTGGCGCGGCCGCGATCTGGGCGAGCGAGCGCAGGCCGGCGTCGGCCAGGCGCTCGGCGGTGGCGGTGGGCAGCGCAGCGAGCTGGACCATGAGGTCGTCGCCGCGGTAGCCGGGGAAGAACGCGGGCTCGGCCGAGGCCGGCGTGACCTGGCTGAGCGCGACCCAGCGATCGCGCAGATCCAGGATCTCCCGGGCGACCTGGTTGCCGACGCCGCGGATGGCGGAGATCCGGTTGGGCGGCAACGCGAGCAGCTCGATCGCGCGCAGGACGCCGGCGCGATCGAGGGCGTTCTTCGCACGCGCGGACAGCGGCAGGCCATGGACCGGCGTGTCGGGCGTGATCGCGGCGACGGTCTCGTCGGAGACCTCGTCGGCGCCGACCGGCTCGTCAGCGGGCGCGGCGCCGTCGCCGGCGGCGGACGCGGCGGTTCGCGCCGGCCGGGCCTCGAACGCGCGCTCCCACGCCGTGCGCATGGCCTTGGCGGTGGGATGGCGGCGGGTGAGGTCGCGTGCGAGCGCGGTCGTGAAGAACTCGCCCAGCGCCTCGCGGACGCTGGCGTCGAGGCGCTCGGGCGACAGCCGCGCGGTCAGCGGCGCCGCGGGGTCCTCCTCGGACGCCGGGCGCTGACCGGTGAGCAGCTCGTAGAGCGTGATCGCCGCGCTGTAGCGATCGGCCGCGTGGTCCCAGCGCCCTCGGCCGGCGACGTCGGGATCGCGATAGGCGGCGGTGCCGACCCGGACGTCGGCGGCATCGGCCGCGGCGAGCGAGAAGTCGAACAGGGTCAGGCTCGACGCCTTCTTCTGCACGGCGCCCACGCCGACGTTGGCCGGCTTGATGTCGCGGTGCAGGACCTCCTCCTCCTCGAGGTGCTCGAGCGCGGAGAGCAGGTCGGTGCCGTAGCGGGCGGCGAAGTCGAGCGAGACCGCGCCGTGTGCGGCCAGCTCGCGCTGCAGCGTGACGCCGGCGAGCGAGAGCAGGAGACACGGTCGGCCGCCGATGACGACCGGCTGGCGCT
The DNA here is from genome assembly GCA_002344285.1 of Myxococcales bacterium UBA2376. Taxonomy (GTDB): domain Bacteria; phylum Myxococcota_A; class Polyangia; order Haliangiales; family Haliangiaceae; genus UBA2376. Next base: position 10,080 of record DDTA01000164.1, on the reverse strand, counting down.
CGGGCGGGCCCTCGAGCTGCACGATGCGCGGGTGGCGCAGGCGCGCGAGCACGCGGGCCTCGGCCGCGAGGCGCTCGTCGTGATCGGGGCCGAGCGACACCTTGAGCGCGAAGCGCCGGCCGTCGGCGCGCTCGACCTCGAGCACGCGCGACGACGCGCCGTGACCGAGCACGCCGTGCACGATCAGGTCGCCGAGCACGTCGGTCTCGCGGGCCTCGAGCGGGTTCACGTCCGGGGCCTGCGCCGCACGGGTGGCGATGGCGACCGCGTCGAGCAGCGCCTCGACCCAGAAGCCGGCGTCGTCGACGCGGGCCGCGACGGTCGTGTGGGTCGCCTGGACGGCGACGTCGGCGACCGCCGACGGGATCGCGTCGCTGACCGCGCGCGGATCGAGGCAGCGCTGGGCCGCGAGGCGGGCGTCGACCTCGGCGAGCGTGGCGCCGGGCGCCTGTCCGGTGAACAGGAGGTAGGCGATGGCGCCCAGGCTGAAGACGTCGGTGACGGCGTTCGGCGCCACCAGGCCGTTGCGCAGCTCGGGCGCCTGGTAGATCGGGACCTGCTCGTCGCCGAGGTTCGAGCGGTGGCTGGTCGGGTCGACCCCGGCGGCGCCGCCGAGCTGGAAGTTGAAGAGGCGCGTCTCGATCTTCCGCTCGCCGCCGCGCCGCACGAGGATGGCGCTCGGCGACAGACCGCCGTGGTGCACGCCGCGGCGATGACAGTGTGCGAGCGCGCGGCCGGCGTCGCGCAGGATGTCCACGCGGTCGGGGAAGCTCAGATCGGGCTCGCGGCGCAGGAACGCGTCGAGCGGGATGCCGTCCTCGAAGGCATCGAAGAGCACGGTCGGCCCGACCTCGGCGTCGGGCACGTAGTCCGTGTAGGTCAGGATGTTCGGGTGCTCGCGGACCTCGTAGAGGAGCTGGGCCTCGCGATCGGCGGCGCGGCGGAGCTGCTGGCGCAGCTCCACCGAGGTCTGCTCCGGGACGAGGTACGTGCGCGCGCGCCGCTTCTGCCCGCGGATCTCGCGGTGCGTCGCCTCGCGGTCCTGGAAGCTGTCGGTCTCGGAGAGCAGGTCGCCGAGCGCGTACGAGCCGACGTGCAGCTTGCCGCGGCGCTGGCGGAAGCCGAGCGCGCGCATCGCCTGCAGCACGTTGCGCTGGGTGGGCGCGTCGATGCGGCGGCCCTGGTGGCGGGGGTCGGCGCCGGGGAACTCGTGACGCGTGATCGCGCTCGCGAAGTTGTCGCGGCGAACGACACCGACGATCCCCTCCTTGGTGAGGCCGAGCTTCACGTCCTTGTCGGTCAGGAACACCAGCGGCTCGATCCACGGAGCCCGCACGCCGCCTGGCATCGCGCGCTCGAGACGCGACTTGAGCACCTGCGCCTTGCGGTGGGCGAGCGGTCGCGGGTTGTCGCGCCAGACCTGGCGACCCTCGGGCTGCACCCAGACCCAGTCGGTCGCGTCGCCCTCGATGCGCCCCGGCCACGCCTTCAGCTCGACCAGGTAGAGGCACGCGTAGCCGAGCACGAGCAGGTCGATCTCGAGCAGCCGCCCCGTCGACGGGTCGAGCAGATCCACCAGCGCCCAGGCGTGGTACGGGTCGTTGTCGGGCAGCGCCTGCAGCGCGAACTGCACGCCCTCGCGCTCGTGGGCGTAGGGCGTCGTGCCCTCGGCGAGCAGGCGCGTCGCGGAGAGCGCCACGTTACGCTGCCTCGCTCGCCAGCGCGCGGACGGCGTCGCGATCGCGCGCGTCGGCGTCGTCGGAGACGACCGGACGGATCGACGAGGGCAACCGGGACGGAGGCTCGATCGCCGAGAGCAGCGTGAAGGCGCGCGCGCCGTTGAGGATGGCGGTCGCGGACGACGCGAGCTGCCGGTGCGCGGCGGGCGTGGCGACCACGGTGACCTGGTCGGCCCAGTCGAGGGCCGCGCCGGCGGCGAAGGTCTCGATGAGGGCGGCGATGGCGGACGGACCTGCGACGAGGAGCCGGTCGGTCGGGCTCACCTCACCGACGGCGTGCGGGCGCAGCGCCAGTCCCCAGACCGCGGCGATCGCTGCGAGCGAGGCGGCCGTTGTCGTCGGGGCCGGCGCGTCGCGCAGCCGGCGCCAGAGCTCCTCGGCCGTGACCGGGTCGACCTCCGGCCACGACGACCCGAAAGGCTCGTCCTCGGGCACGCCGCGAAGCGCATACACCGTGCGCGCGCCGAACGCGCCGGGCCACTCGGCGTCGGCATCCCGGATCATCAGCTCGATGCGATCGACCGTCCTCAGGTCGCCCTTGAAGTCGCTCCAGCGCGCGTCGGCGTCGGCGCCGAAGCGACGGCCGGTCGGGCGGCGCTGCTCGACGAACTGGAGCAGCCGGAGTGCACCCTCGACGTAGCGCTCCTGCCCCTCGAGCCTCTGCATCCCGGCGTTTGTAACATGCAGCACGTCCTCGGAGGCGTGTGTCACGCGTCGCGAAGAACGCTCACACCACAAGTGTGATGGCGAAGCCGCGCATATGCTCGCGCGCCCCCATGGACCTCCGCCGGCTCGTGGGTGTCCATCGGCGACATTGACGACGAGATGAGAACTCGCGCCTAATGAAGGAGGGGAGGAGCTCTCAGCCACTCGTGACGAATTCGGTCAAGCCCAAGCGCATTTCGGCGAGCTCCGCACCCGGCGTCGGAGCCGCACGATTCAACCTTCTGTGGAAGACGGCCGAGCGCATCGCGATGGCGAACAGTGCCGGCTACTACCTCGAAGCGACGACGCTCATCGAGAGCTTGGTTGCAGATCGGCTCGAGAAGCGAGTGCAGTTTCTGCTCGCCGACCACGCGGAGGCAGAGTCGAAAAAGGTCTTTCGCGAGGCCAGGAAAGGCTTCGCCGAGCTCGGAACGCTCACAAAACTGCTCTCGACTCTGGAGAAGGACGAAGCCCTGCGCGCCTCGCTCGTGGTGATCGACGAATGGCGACGAGGGCGCAACAAGGTCATTCACCAGATGGCAAAGCTGGGTGACACGGTCCGAGACACCTGGGACGAGCGCCTGGCCAACGCACGAAAGGTTGCGGCCCGCGGGATCTCGGTCCTCTGCGAGGTCGACCTGGTCGATCGTCGACTGAGCCACGACGGTCGCGGCGTCCAGTTCGCGTCGGCCACGTGCCCGAATGCGCTGGAACCTCTCGGCCAGGCTCCATGTGACTGGTGCGCTCCAGGCTCTGCGGCTCGAGCTCGCTCGACCGTGCGACCGAGGCGCTAGAGACCGGCCCCACGGTCCTGGGCGAAGCCGTCGCGGGGAGATCTCTCTCCGGATTGGAGTTTGCTGCCGTAATCCGGAGATTCGTGACAGCCGTGCTCGGTATCTTGGTCGTGCATGGCATTCCTCACCGACCTCGATTCGCGTGCGGCGATCAAGGGCTCGCGAGATCCACTCGCGACGCAGTCGATCTGGGTGCCGCTGGGTCGCAAGGTCGTCGGCAACCTCACGACAGTGTCGACGTCGGTGCGCGACTTCACCGTGCTGGTTCTCGGTTTCTGGCTCGTCGAGCGAGCAAAGGATCGTGGTGCGGCCGAGCCCGACGTCTCGCTGTTCCTCAAGTGGGAGCAACTCGCCGGCTACGTCCGCCACGAACACAAACTGGGACCGTTTCGCGGCAGCGATCAAGTGGGCAAGCGGCGCAGCGAAAGCTCGCGAGTGACGCTTTCTGCTGACCGGGCGAATCAGATCTTGAGCAACCAGAAGCTCTACGGGCTGTGGGGCTTGTACACGGTACCGGGCCGCTCGTCGGGATTGCTGGACGCCGATCCGTTACGCCTCACGCCGCGGGCCCGCGACTTCGTGGAGAGCGTCTACATCCCGGCGCTCGCGAAGCACGGATTCCGCGATGCGGAGGCGATCACCCGACTTCTGGTGATGCCGACGGCGAAGATCGACATGGAAGGCAAGGAGGAGCCGCTGGTCAAGGCCATCGCCTCCATCCTGCGCCCCAGCAAGCTCACCGCCGTCGAGCGGCAGTTCTTCGACGAGATGCTCGTCCAGGGAGGCCCCCATGACGAGACCGGGGGCAGGCAACGGCGCATGGCCGACCTGCTCTTCGAGACGCTCGAGGACGAGGACTTCGCCTTCACACCCAGGCGTGTCGATCGACTGGCCCGCGCCGCCAAGGATCGCGAGACGCCCGGCGCCCTCGCGATCAGGCTCGAGCGAATCCGGCACTGCGAGACGGTGCTGGCGCCGGCGAGCGGCTTGTTCCAGTACCTGCTCGCGCGCGACCGCAAGCGACCGAGCGATCTGGCCGACGAGGTGCGCAAGGCCTGGGGCGGGTCGCTCGCGCACCTCGACCTGGATGCCATCGCTGAGATGAGCGAGGAGTTGCTCGCGATCCTTGGCGATCGCGAGGCCGTCGAGCGATGGCTCGCCGTGGCCGCGGACCTGCGCCACGGGCGGTACGAGGACGCGATCGAACGACTGATCCTGCACAACAAGGCAGTCATGAAGCAGCGCGGTGGAGCGGCGCCGTGGATCGAGCTGCGTGGAGGTCGATTGCACGTCGCGTTTCGCGATGAAGAAGCCGCGCTGCCGGCTCGGGACGACCTGCCTTCGCTGTGGCGATCGTCGTACTTCCTCGACTCCCTGCGGGAGATGGTCAGACAGGTGAGGAGGGCCGCCGCGTGATCGACGTGCCGCACGCCGTGCTCTCCGAGCACTTCTCCGAGCACATGCAGGGCCGGCGGGTCCTGCACGCCGTGTTCACGACCTTCCAGCTCGAGCCCGCGTTCTTCGAGGAGGAGGTCCTTCCCGTCTTCTTCGACCTGAACTTCCACCACGTGTCGAAGATCCGGGTCGCCCAGCTCGAGGACGCGCTACGCACCAGCGGCGCCAAGATCGCCATCTACTACGACCCCAACGGTCTCATCACCTCGGGCGAGGGCTCGGCCAAGCTCGATATCGCGCGCATCCCCGTCCGACGTCGCGGCGGGCTCTTCCATCCCAAGGACGTGCTCGTCCTGGTCGAGGAGCTCGAGCCCACCGACGACGGAACGCACCCGCAGCACCTCGTGGTCGCCACGATGTCGGCGAACATGACCAAGGCCGGATGGTGGCAGAACGTGGAGGCGTGCCACGTCGAGGTGCTCACCGAGCGCGCCGAGACGCGACTCCGCGACGGACTCGCCGCCCACATCAAGGCCATCCGCGACATGTCGCCGGACGACGTCGACCACTCCGCGCTCGACGAGATCCATGCCTTCGTCAAGCGGATGACGATGCCCGCGCACCGCTCGCAGGATGGCGCGCTCCGCCCCCATTTTCACGGTGGCACCCATTCGTTCATCGACTTCGTCGCCGACACGGCACGAGACGACCTCCGCGGTCTCAACCTCGAGATCATCTCTCCGTTCTTTGACGGCACCGACGAGTCCGCTCCGCTGGCGGAGCTCCTGCGGCGATTCAAGCCGGCGGAGACGCGCATCCTGCTCCCGCGCGACGCCGCGGGGGCGGCGCAGATCCCGGAGGCACTGCATGCCTGGGTCGCCGCGCAGGAGAACGTGTCGTGGGCTCGCCTCCCGGGCGAGCTGACCATGACCGCGAGGACCGATGCAGCCAAGGCGAGACGCGTACACGCGAAGGTCTACCGGTTCTTCTCGCCGCATCCCAAGCGCGAATACCTGATCGTCGGCTCCGTGAACCTCACTCGCCCCGCGCACCAGCGCGGCGGGAACGTCGAGTCGGCCATGCTGGTGTACGAGCGACCGCGGCGGCGCCCCGACTTCTGGCTGGAGATCGACGCGAAGAAGCCGCGCGAGTTCGTCGAGCCCGACCGGGCGGATGGCGACGAGGCGGCGAGCACCGCGGGATCGCGGCTCGCGCTGCGGTACGACTGGCGAACGGGCGGCGCCGGCGCGTACTGGGACGACGACGCCGGCTCCCCCGATCTGCTGATCGCGAGCGCCGGCGTCGTGCGCTTCGCCGTGCAGCCGCTCCCCGCGCGGCAATGGACGCCGCTGGCCGACGACTCGGCGAAGGAGCTGGAGAGCTGCCTCGGCTCCTCGTCGTTCGTCGAGGTTCGAGGGGATCGAGCGCTGCCGGTGACGATCCTCGTGATGGAGGATCGGATGTGGAAGAAGCCGTCGCTGCTGTCGCAGTTCTCGATGCAGGACATCCTGAAGTACTGGTCGTTCTTCACCGACGAGCGGCGGCTCGAGTTCGTGGCCTTGCACGGCGCCCAGAAGCTGCGGGACGCCTCCGAGCACCAGCTCGTCACGCCGACGGTCCGCAACGTCGACGTCGACAGCGTGTTCCAGCGCTTCGCCGGGTTCTTCCACGCGTTCGAGTGCCTGAAGGCGGCCGTCGTCGACGCGCTGGAGCGACGCAACGAGAAACCTGCCTGCCATCGCCTGTTCGGGAAGAAGCACGACTCGCTCGGCAGCTTGCTCGAGCGCGTGCGGTCGGAAGTCGACCGCGACCCCGTCGATCGCTACGTGATCGCGTTGTGCGCCACCCAGCTGTGCGACGAGCTCCGACGGGAGTATCGCGAGTTCTGGTCGTCGTACCCGGCCGAGGTCGCCGAGCTCCAGGCGGCGCTCGACGTTCGGCGCGAGCTACGTGACGCCCTGATGACGAACCAACCGGACACGATGCCCGCGTTTCTGGAGTGGTTCGATCGTCGGTTCCTGGCGCGCGCGAGGACCGCGGAGGCCGAACCGTGATCGGCGTCGAGCTCGCTGCCTCGATCCTGGACTTCGGGGCGCGCATGAAGATGAGCCCGCAGCGCGCCCAGGAACAGCTGCACGGCGCGGTCGCCTTGCACAACCTGTTGATGAAGGAGGGCGTCGCGTATCTCGCGACGAGGTCGGGATGGGCAAGACGCTGGTAGCGCTCGGAGCGGTGGCGCTGTTTCGACATTTCGATCCGCACTTCCGCGTGCTGTTCATCGCGCCGCGCGAGAACATCCAGCGCAAGTGGGCGAAGGAGATGCGCAACTTCGCCGGCTCCAACGTCCGCATCGCCGATTTGCGGATGCGGGGGCTGGGCGGCCAGCCGGCGCGGCCGCTCGTGCACTGCGACACGCTCGCGTCGCTCCTGCGCCAGGCCGCGCTCGATCCGGATCGGGACTTCTTCGCTCGGCTGACGAGCTTCAGCCTCCCCCTCGGGCGCGACGACGAGGCATGGAACCGCGTCCGGAAGCAGGTTCGAGATCAGGTGCCATGGCTCACCTCGGAGGCGCTGAACGGTCGCGACAAGGACAACCTGGCACGAGGGATCTGCTGCGCGCTGCCGGTGTTCGACCTCGTCGTGGTCGACGAGGCGCACAACCTCAAGCACGGCTTCAAGCCCAAGGTCGCGTATCGCAATCGCGTCCTCGCCCTCGCGCTCGGCCACGCGCGCGGTGATGCCGACCGCAAGCTCTATCGCACCTACGGCACGCGAGCACGCCGCGTGCTCTTCCTCTCGGCCACACCGATCGAGGACGACTACGAGCAACTCTGGAACCAGCTCGATGTCCTCGGCCGCGGCGACGACTTCGATGATCTGCGCCGTGAGGATCTGCGTGACGACGAGAAGAAGGCGGTAGCCAGCCGGTTCTTGATCCGCAGGGTGACGTCACTTCGAGTGGGCGACGTGGAGCTCACCAAGAACCAGTACCGGCGCGAATGGCGGCGGGGCGGCGTGGCCGTATACGACAACCCGATGCGGATCGACGACGTGAGGCAGCGGCTCACGGTCGCTCTGGTACAGAAGAAGGTGACGGAGCTCCTCGGCAGCGCCAGGTTCAACAACCGCTTCCAGATCGGCATGCTCGCCTCGTTCGAGAGCTTCGCGGAGACAGCGAAGCTCAAGCGTGCGGACGAGGAAGCGTCGAACTTCGACGATGCCGAGCAATCCGAGGACTCGGAGGAGCGCGAGGGCATCGACGTACGTGACCTGAATGCGCTGGCGCGGTCGCACTTCGAGGCATTCGGACGCCACATGCCGCATCCCAAGATGGATGGGCTCGTGGCCAACCTCGGCGACGCTTGGCGCACGGGCCGGAAGGCGCTCGTGTTCGTCAGGCGGGTGGCGTCGGTGAAGGAGCTGAAGCACAAGCTCGACGAGTCCTACGATGACTGGCTGATCGCCCACCTCTCGCGCGCACTTCCGGAGGCGGTGCGCCCGGAGCTGGATCAGCTGGTCGCGCGGTACCGCCGAGAGAAGCAAAGCGGTTCCGACAAGGACACCTTCTTCGCGTGGTTCTTCCGCGGCGATGGCCCGCGTGGCGTGGTATCGGGCGCGAGTGTCGCGCAGCGCTTCATCAACGCCGGGACGGTCCTGTCGACGTTCTTCGCCGAGAACTACACTGCCGCGCTTCTCGACGCGCAACCCGGCGAGGTGGTGCCGGCGCTGGCGCACGTTCTGGGACGCGACACCGGATGGGTCCGGACGGAGATCCATCGCCGCGCCGGCCCGATGCTGAGCGGCACGGGCCCCGTGCGGAGAGGTCAGCGGTTCGAGGCGGCGCAGGCCGCGGCGATCGAGCTCCTTCACGAGACGCCCGGCGCGCTCCAGGAGCCCGCCCGGGCTGTCTGGGCCGAACGGTTCCACCAGACGGCCCGCGGGCGAAGGGCGGCTCCCGACAACATCGCCGACGCGCTCGAATGGCCGACGTTCTTCACCGAGCTGCGGCGGCGGCCGGAATTGCGACAGGCACTCTGGCCCGAGGCCGCGACAGACGACCTCCGGCAGCGTCTTCGCGAACAGGAGGTGCGCGCCGCGTTACTCGCCGGAGCGGTGCGACTTGGACATCCACTGATCGACCTGTACGTGATGTTGATCGGGCGCGTCGGAACGCTCGAGCGAGGCGTGGTCGAAGAGACCGAAGATGGCGGCGATACGGATCGAGCCCAGATCCATGCGTTTCTCGACCTCCTCGAGCGCCAGCGGAACGAGGACCGATGGAGCGCGTTTCGCGAGCTGGCCGATCTGGCGGAGAACTTCGAGCTCATCGTCGACCTGAATCTGCACGAGGTCCGCGACAAGCCGTTGCAGGAGGTCAAGGGGCGCGTGGGAGTGCTCTTGGGCGACCAGCAGCCCGTGGGCGGCATGGCCGGTACGGTGTCCGCGACCCTCGTGCGTCAGTTCCGGATGCCCGGATATCCGTTCATCCTCGTCACCACCGACCTGCTGCAGGAGGGAGAGGATCTGCACGCGTTCTGCTCGTCCGTGCATCACTACGGAATCTCGTGGACACCATCGGCGATGGAGCAGCGCATCGGGCGCATCGATCGCGTGCGCTCGCAGAGCGAGCGACGGTTGACGTCGCGGCGTGAGGCCCCCGGTGGCGAAGACCTGCTGCAGGTGTACTTCCCTCATCTCGAGGACACCGTCGAAGTGCTGCAGGTGCGCAAGGTTCTTTCGCGCATGAACACGTTCTTGCGGTTGATGCACCAGGGGCTGCGCCTGCCGGTCGCGGACGAACGGCGGCTCGACGTACGGCGTGAGATGATCGAGGGCGAGTCCGCGCTCGAGCGGATCCAGGAGCGATTGGTATCAGCGTTTCCGATACCAGACCGTCTGCTGAACGGACAGCGTCGCTCGCTCGCCGTGACCTCCGAGGTCGCCGAGCGGGCCCTGGCGCGCTTCGGCGCACTCCACGGGACGGCCCCCGCGGACGTCGCGATCACATGGGAAGCACGCCAGGCGGGTAGCCCACCTGACGTCCTGCTCGGAACCGCGCAGCTTCCTGAACATGTCCAGCCGTTCGGGCTCTACCTGCGGATTCACCATGGCCGACTGGTCGTGCGCTGCATCAGTCCCATCGGCCGGGTGGACCCCGTCGAGAGCCGGGAGCTGGTCCGCAAGATGGCTCGCGAGAGCCGCGCGCGCGTCGGCGCCGTCGAGGGTGAGGGGAGCTACGACCTCACGGTAGAGGACGATGTCCTGCTTGGGGGTGTCGATCACGATCGAGCGCGTGTCGCAGGCATGATCGTGCGCGTCGTGCGAGCCGCCGATCTAATCGAGCACGAGCTGCTCGGTGAAGATCAGCGGCTGGAGAAGTTCGCAGATGATCTTCGAGAGGAGCGCCAGAGTTCATACCGGCTCTGACGAACCGATCGGATGACGCG
>DDTA01000034.1 GCA_002344285.1 Myxococcales bacterium UBA2376 | reverse complement strand
GCGCACGCCGCCGAGCGAGATGCGCACGAACTTGCGGCCGATCGCGCGGGCGACCGAGCGGCCGAGCGACGTCTTGCCGACGCCGGGGGGACCGACGAGGCACAGGATCGGGCCCTTCTTGTCGTCCTTCAGCTTGCGCACGGCCATGTACTCGACGATGCGCTTCTTGACCTTGTCGAGGTCGTAGTGGTCCTCGTCGAGGCAGCGGCGGACCTCCGCCAGCTCGATGTGATCCTCGGTCGAGATCGACCACGGGAGCTCGACCAGCCACTCGAGGTACGTGCGCGTGACGGTGTACTCCGCCGACGACGGCTGCATGCCCTTGAGGCGCTCGAACTGCTTCTTGGCCGTCTTCTCGGCCTCCTCGGGCATCTTGGCCTTGGCGATCTTCTCGCCGAACTCGTCGAGATCNNAGCACGTACTCGCGCTGGTTGCGGCCCATCTCCTCCTGCACCTGGGTGTTGATCCGCTCGCGGACCTTGAGCACCTCGAGCTGGCGCGAGAGGAACTGCAGCACCTTGCGGGTGCGGGTCTTGATGTCGAAGGTCTCGAGGATGTCCTGCTTCTCGGCGACCTCGAGCTCGAGGTTCGACGTGATCAGGTCGGCGAGGTGGCCGGGCTCGGTGACCGAGTCGACGAGCGCGCCGGCCTCCTTGGGCACGGCGTCCATGAGCTTCACCACGCGCTTGGCGATGTCCTTCAGGTTCATCACCAGCGCGTCGAGCTCGACGTCCGACGTCGTCGGATCGGGCACCGCGCGCACCTTGGCCGAGAGGAACGGCTCGTTGCCGTCGAAGCCGGTGACGTCGAAGCGGCTGACGCCCTGGAGGATGACGCTGAAGTTGTCCTTGGCGAGCTTGATCACCTTGAGGATGCGCGCCGCGCAGCCGACGGTGTAGAGGTCGCCCGACGACGGATCCTCGGTGCGCGCGTCGCGCTGGGTCAGGATGCCGATGACCGGACGCTCCTTCGCGATCGCGTCCTCGACCAGGCGCACGGACTTCCGACGACCGACGTCGATCGGGATGATCGAACCCGGGAACAGCACCGAGTTGCGCAGGGGCAAGACGGGCAGAACGTCAGGAATCTCGACGGGCTGGTCTCCACCAGCCTTGGCCTTGGACATGGGCGAAACCTACTCAGCGCGCGACCGGATCGTCAAGGTGACCTGCCTCTAATGACAGGTACTTGCGCCTCAATCCGCCGCGAACACGAAGATGCTGTCGCCGAAGACCTTGATCTTGCCAGTGGCGTCGGTGAGCGCCTGGCCGAACGGGCCGTGGTGGACCTCCCAGCCCGCCCGGGTCGAACGCGCCCACAGCCGGTCCGGTCCGACGACGATCTCGCCCTCGACCGCGTCGTACAGGTCATCGCAGCCGCGCATGTACTCGGCGTCCAGGCGCCACCGCGCCGCCGCCCGCGAGCCGCGCTGGTAGCGCAACGCGAGCCAGTCGGTCGACGAGAGCGCGATCGAGCCGTCGAGCGCGTCGCCGTACCACGTGTCGGGAGCGGCCGACCCCACGGCGCACGTCCGCTCCTTGCCCTTCTCGCCGAGCGTGACGGCGTCGGTGATCGCGCCGGTCTTCGCGCCGCCGACGAACGGCCACGTCGGCGCCTTCGCCAGCCGCTTGCCGGTGCGCGGGTCGACGAAGACGTGCTGCGTGCAGTGCCACTCCTCGCACTCGTCGGCGTCGGGCCCGCAGTCGTCGCGCCAGGCCTTGCAGCCGACGAGGAGCGCCTTGGCTCCGTCGGAGACCACGCCGTACTGGTAGCCCTCGGGCTCGGTCGCGCCGACCGTCGCCGGGGTCCACGTGACCTTCGCGAGCGCGTCGCGGGGCGCGGCCAGCGGCGCCGGGAGCGCCGCCCAGCTCCACGTGTCGACCATGTTGACGAGCACGAGCGCGCCGGCCCTCGTCGGCCACGCGAGGTCGCCGAGACCGCCGCCATCCGAGGGGAGCGCCACGTCGGGGAGGTGGAGCTCGTTCGCGACCTTCACCACGCACGTGGCGCTGATCTCGAGGAGGAGGACGCAGCGCGTCCCGTCGCTGCACTCGCCGAGGGTGGCGGCGTGCGCGGGTGGACAGGCGCGCGATGGCGACACCGCCGCCGGCGAGGGATCAGCCGGCGACTCCGCCGGAGCGGTGGCGTCGGCGACCGGACGTGCCGTGGCGTCGGCGGCGGGAGTGGTGCTCGGTGGGCGCGGCGAGCGGTCGCCGCATGCGGCGCAGACCACGATGCCGAGGAACGGTGCGAGGCGGTTCATGTCCGCTCCAACGCTCACCCCAACTTCCCTCTTGCGTCCCACCGCCGCCGTGGCTAAAGTGGTCTTACCAGTTGGTAAGACCACCCATGACACTTTCGACCGACAGTATCACGACGCCTGGCAACGGGCATGGCACGGCGATCGAAAGCGTCCTCGAGACGCTCCTCGCCGACATCATGCGCGGGACGTATCCGCCGGGGGCGCGGCTCCCGGCGGAGCGCGAGCTCTCGAAGCTGCTCGGCGCCAGCCGCCCCACCCTGCGCGAGGCGCTCCGCCGCCTGGGCGAGTGGCAGCTCGTCGAGCCGCGGCGCGGCTCGGGCATCGTCGTGCGCCCGCTCGCCGACTGGTCGATCGAGGTGCTACCCGCGTACCTGCGCTACGCGCGGCCGTCGCCGCTGATGCCGACGGCCGGCCGTCTCCTCCTCGATCTGCTCGCGCTCCGGCGCGTGATCATCCGCGACGTCGCGCAGCTCGTGACGCCGCGCCTCACCGGTGGCACCGGCACGGTCGTCGCGCGCACCCAGGTGCAGCGCGCGTGGGCGGCACGCCACCAGCCGGCACACTTCGTCCGCGAGGACTTCCTCGTCATGCGCGCGGTCGTCGAGGCCGCGGGCTTCCTGCCGGCGGTGTGGATGCTCAACCGCGTCGCAGGCGTCTACGTCGAGATCGCCGCGGCCGTCACCAACCAGGTGCGCGTCCCCGACGACTACGTCGAGTCGTCGTTCGGGTATCTCGACGCGATCGACTCGGGCGACGGCGACAAGGCCGCCGAGCTGGTCAACGCCTACCTCGAGCGCCACGACGCCGCCCTCACCCGCGCCCTGGAGATGATCGCGTGACCCGGAGGCAGCCGTGACCTACGAGCACGATCCGCTCACGCGCCGCGTGCTCGAGAGCCTGGTGCCGGTGATCTGTCCGCCCGAGGTGATGGAGCTCGGGCTCGGCGCCGACATCGTCGATCACGTCGCGCTGACCATGTCGGCCGTGCCCCCGCTCTTCCGCAAGGGCCTCGTCCTCGGGCTGGCGACCTACGACGTCGCGGCGCTGGCGTGGCTGCCGGGCCGCGGCCGCCGCGCGCACCAGCTCCCGCCCGAGCTCGCCGAGCGCTACTACGAGCGCTGGGAGCACGGGCTCACGCCGGTCGGCCACGAGCTGGCCAAGGCGGTCGGCCAGCTGATCAAGCTCGGGTGCTACGAGCACCCGGTCATGCAGGAGCGGCTCGGGTACCGGCCGCAGCAGTGGATCGAGGAGGTCAAGCGCCGGCGCCTGACCGTGTACGCGGACGACGTGCGCAAGGCCGAGGCCGCGATCCTCGCGCCCGACCCGCTGCGGCCGCCGGTGAAGAAAGCCAAGGAGCGCGTGTGATGGTGGCGCTACCGAAGACGGCCGTCCAGCAGGGCCGCATCCCCGACCGCGTCTCGACGCGCGCGACGATCCACGGCGACACCGTCTACGACGCCGACGTCGTCATCGTCGGCTCCGGCGCCGGCGGCGCGACGCTCGCCGCCGAGCTCGCCGAGTGCGGCCTCGACGTCGTCATGATCGAGGAGGGCCGCTACTACACGACGCGCGACTTCACCGCCGACGCGTCGGGCATGATCCGCCAGCTGTACCGCGACGGCGGCGCGTCGATGGCGATCGGGGATCCGCCGGTGCTCTTCCAGGAGGGGCGCGCGGTCGGCGGCTCGACGGTCGTGAACGGCGGCATGTCGTGGCGCACGCCCGAGCGCATCCTCGAGCGCTGGCGGCGCGAGGCCGGCCTCGCGAACATCGAGATGCGCGACATGGAGGCGTACTTCGCCCGCGTCGAGAAGCGCATCAACGTGCGCCACCAGGATCCCGAGTCGATCGGGCACGACAACGCGCTGCTCAAGCAGGGCGCCGACGCCAAGGGCTGGCGCGTCATCCCCAACCTGCGCAACCAGGTGCACTGCCCGGGCTCGAACAACTGCGCGTTCGGCTGCCCGACCGGCGCCAAGCAGTCGGCGCTGGTCAGCTACGTGCCGCGCGCGCTCCACTTCGGCGCGCGGCTGCTGTCGGACGTGAAGGTCGACAAGATCCTCATGCACGGCAAGCGCGCGATCGGCGTGTCCGGTCACGTCGTCGGTGACGACGAACGACGGAGCCACAAGATCGTCGTGCGCGCCAAGCTCGTGGTGTCGGCGTGCGGGGCGATCCAGACGCCGGCCTTGCTGGCGCGGTCCGGGATCCGGACGCCGTCGGGGCAGCTGGGCAAGAACCTCTCGCTCCACCCCAACGTCAAGCTCGTGGCCACGTTCGACGAGCCGGTGCGGGGCTGGGAGGGCGTGCACCAGGCCTACCAGGTGCGCGAGTTCGAGGGCGAGGGCCTGCTCTTCGCCGCGGTGAACATCCCGCCCGGCGTGCTCGCCATGACGACCAACGGGCGCGGCGCCGAGCTCGGCCGGCTCATGGCCGACTACGACAAGATGGTCGTGGCCGGCATGCTCTGCGAGGACACGGCGACCGGCCGCGTGCGCACGATCAACGGCCGGCCGCAGGCGTTCTACCAGCTGGCCCAGTTCGACGCCGAGAAGCTCATCCGCGGCGTCGCGCTCCTCTCCGAGCTCCTGTTCGAGGCCGGCGCGCGGTCGATCATCACGCCGTTCGCGCACGTGCCGGCGCTCACGAGCCACGACGACACGCGCACGCTCTACGACCGCACGATCAAGCGCTCGCAGATGGAGGTGGTGACCGTCCACATGATGGGCACCGCCGCGATGGGCCAGGACCGCACCCGCGCGGTCACCGACGACCACGGCTTCGTCCACGACGCCGATCGCCTGATGGTGTGCGACGCGAGCCTGTTCCCGACGCCGATCGGCGTGAACCCGATGGAGACGATCATGGCGCTGGCGACCCGCGCCGCCGCGCACGTGCTCGACAACCTCTCGACGTACCAAGGCTGAACGACCATGACCACGCACGCGTCCTCAATGGCCCTGGCCGCCCCGACCGTCCTCGCCCTCGAGAAGCTGCCGCACGCCGAGCTCGAGGAGGTCTTCCTCCGCGCGTCGACGCCGGCGCTCTCGTCGATCGCCGGCTGGGAGTGGCGCGGCCTCAACACGCCGGCGTGGTTCCGCCTGCTCGGCATCAAGAAGTTCATCAAGGGCTTCTACAAGGACGAGCGCGGGCAGGTGTGGGGCTACAACTGCCCGGTCGAGCAGAACGGCCTGCGCGAGCCGTGGATCGCCAGGCCCGACGACGCCAACCCGAAGCGGTTCGGCTTCTACACCGTGTCACCGGTCGATCCCACGGCGCGCGACAACCGCTACCTGCACGCGCTGCTCCTCGACTACGGCAAGGGAGACAACCCGCGGCTCGATCCGAGCGCGGGCCTGCGCGACTACCTGGTGCAGGTCGACCCGCGCGATCCCGACGTCCTCCTCGGCAAGGCCTACTACGCGGTGGGGCCGCTGCGGCTGCCGACGTACTCGTTCTTCATCCTCGAGCGCCACCGCAAGGCGCCCGACACGATCACCCGGTCACCCTGAGCGAGTCCGAGCGACAGCGAGGACGAGTCGAAGGGTGTATCGTCGCGCCCATGGGCGTCACGATCGAAAGCAAGCGCAGGATCCTCGGCGAGAGCGTGCCCGACGGCATCGCGGCCGAGGCGGCGCGTCTCCACACCATCCTCGAGGTCGCGTTCATCGCGGCGGCGGCCGACGGCAAGCTCGCCGACGACGAGATCCGCAACCTGACCGCGAACATGCAGGCCTGGCTCGAGTCCGATCTCGACGCCGACTTCTTCGTCGCCACCTTCGCCGAGCTGGCCGGGCACCTCGCCGAGGAGGGTATGGCGGCACGCCTGGCCAAGGCGGCCGCGGCGCTCGACCCCGACTCGCGGCGCGCGGCGTACATCCTCGCGTGTGTGACCGTGCTCTGCGATCTCGAGGTGCACGACGACGAGCTCCTCGTCCTGGGCAAGATCGCCGACGCCTTCGAGATCCCCGAGGTCGAGGCGCAGGCCACGTTCGACGAGATCGAGGACACCGTCGACGCGATCGCGTCGTCGTGACGTCGACACCGTGACGATCAGCTCGCCGGCTTGACCTTCGAGCCGGCCGGGACCGGCACGCGCGAGATCTCCTGGAAGGAGAGCTCGATGTCACCCGGATCGTCGCCGGGGCTGACCCAGCGGCGGAGCACGATGATCTCGTCACCGCCGCGGTAGACCGCGCGGTACTCGGCGCCGGTGCCGTCCTTCGCACAGAACAGCGTGGTGATGATGTCGTCGGCGTTGCCGGCGCCCGGCGCGCACGGCGCGGCGACGTCGCCGAGCGGGTGGCTCTGGGTCTGGCCGTGGTGGTCGGTCACCTCGAGGAAGACGTCGGTCCTGGGGGTCGACGACTCCGGGTCGTACCCGGTGATGCCCCAGCCGAGGAGCGTCTGCGCCGTGATGACCGGGCCAGCGCCGGTCCCGTCGCCGTCGCCCGGCGTGGTCGTCGACGACTTCTTGCCGCCGCAGGCCGCGAGCGAGGCCGCGGTGAGCCCGAAGATGACGATCCAGCGCATGCGATCTGTGTATCGCGAACGCCGGGAGCGCTCAATCGCCGGATCCGTCGGCGCAGGGGTCGCCGTCGTCGTAGTCCTCGTCGTACCCGGCGCCGCCGCCGCCGAAGACCCCGCCGGCCTCGAGGATCGCCATGTCGACGCCGTACGCGATCGGCGCCGGGAAGTCCTCGGGACCCGACGACACCCAGCTGTCACGCCACGCCTGCTCCACGTACCGCTTGGCGTCGTGGATGATCATGAGGTCGCGCAGGACGCCGGCCACGGTGCTGCTCGGCGAGCCCGACGCCTTGATCGCACCGAAGCCCTTGGTGTCGAAGTCGGCAGGCGTCGCCCGGTCGAGCTGTCCGATCGTGGTGATGCCCATGATCGCGAGCTCGTCGATCACCTGCACGTCGACGCCGGCGCTGCCGAAGTCGAGGGTGAGCGAACCGTCCGCCACCTGCGCCGGGAACCTCGCCTTCATGAAGGCGAGGAGCGCG
Source organism: Myxococcales bacterium UBA2376 (assembly GCA_002344285.1). Classification (GTDB taxonomy): domain Bacteria; phylum Myxococcota_A; class Polyangia; order Haliangiales; family Haliangiaceae; genus UBA2376. Next base: position 2,547 of record DDTA01000034.1, on the reverse strand, counting down.
TCCACGGTGACCGGCGTCTCGTCGACCGCGGGCTGGGTGGTACCCGCCGGTGAGGCGGGCCCGACCGAGGACTTGCCGCCGCACGCGGCGGTCGGGAGGATCACGAGCATCAGCACCAGCGCCAAGCGTTGCATTGGAGGAGCGTACCAGCGTCTCTGCCGCGACACCCTGCGGTACGATGTCTCTCGTGCCCCCCGCCCGGCTGATCGTCATCGACGGTCCCGACCTCGGCCGTGAGTTCGACATTCCCTCGCGCGGCGGCGGCATCGGCCGCGGCGAGGACAACGCCGCCCAGCTGAGCGATCCGGCGGTGTCGCGCGCGCACTGCTCGATCGAGCTGCGCGAGGGCGCCCTCTGCCTCGTCGACGAAGGGAGCCGCAACAAGACGCTGGTGAACGGCGAGCTCGTGTCCGTGCACCGGCTCGAGGCGGGCGACGAGATCGTCGTCGGCAAGACGCGGCTGACGTACCTGCCGTCGGATGGCGTCGCGATGACCCGCCCCGCCGCGCCCGCGCGCGTGACGATGGAGATCGGGACGCGCGAGCTGATGTCGCTGGCCGGCGCGCCGGGAGAGGCGCGCGCGCGCCGCCACCTCGCGTCGCTGGCCGGGCTGGGCGAACGCTTGAAGAGCGAGATCGCGCGCGGCAAGGAAGCGGTCGCCCGCGCCACCGCCGAGAGCTGCCTCGCCGCGCTCGGCGCCGACCGTGGCTTCGTGATCGTGCGCGAGCCCAGCGGCCGCGCGCAGCCGATCGCGACCGCCGTGGTCCAGGGCGACCCCGCCGGCGGCAGCCTGGCGCTGCCGCGCGACATCGTCGAGAAGGTGCTCGGCCACGGCAAGGCGATGGCGGTCGAGGCCTCGGCCGCCGGTGGCCCGCGCGCCGCGCTCGCCGTGCCGCTCACCGTCGGCGACGACGTGGCCATCCTCTGGGCCGAGCGCCGCGGCGCCGCGCCGTGGGACACGCTCGACGTGATGGCGGCCGGGTGTCTGGCGCAGATCGCCGCGGCCGCGCTCGCCGCCGCCGAGACGCAGGGGCTCCTCACCCGGGGCCAGGCCGCGCTGCAGGCGACGATCGACGAGCGCCTCGGCGACGCCGAGCTGATCGGCCGCTCCCAGGCGGCGCTCGCGCTCCTCGATCTCGTGGCGCGCGTGGCGCCCACCGACGCCACCGTCTTGCTCGGCGGCGAGTCGGGCTCGGGCAAGGAGATGGTGTCGCGCGCGATCCACCGCGCGAGCCGGCGCGCGCAGGGCCCGTGCGTCGCGGTCAACTGCGCGGCGCTGACGGAGACGCTCATCGAGAGCGAGCTCTTCGGGCACGAGAAGGGCGCCTTTACCGGCGCCGTGGCGCAACGCATCGGCAAATTCGAAGAGGCGGATGGCGGGACGCTTCTCCTCGACGAAATCTCAGAAATGGACCTCCGCCTGCAGTCGAAGCTGCTGCGGGCGCTCCAAGAGCGGGTCATTGATCGCGTCGGCGGGAACAAGCCCGTGCCCGTCAACATCCGTGTGCTGGCGACGTCAAATCGCGACCTCGCGGCGCTGGTTCGCGCTGGCGAATTTCGCGAGGACCTTCTCTATCGCCTAAACGTCGTCAATCTGCGCATTCCGCCGCTACGCGAACGGAAGGACGATCTGTCCACGCTGTCCCAGTTCTTCCTAGACAAGTACGCGCGCGCCAATGGGCGGCCAGCTAAGCGGCTCTCCCCCGGTGCGATGGATCAAGTGCTTGCTCATCGCTGGCCCGGAAACGTCCGTGAGCTCGAAAACGCGATGCACCGCGCAGTGCTGTTGTCGAATGCGGAGGACGTCGGGCCGGACGCCATTCGCGCGCCGGACGGCGCGCCCGTCGGACAGCGCGACGACGGCGCAGGCGCCGCGATAGAGGCCGGTCAGGCGGCGGCGCGCGCACTCGTCGGTCGCACGGTCGCCGATGTCGAGCAAGACCTGATCCTCGAGACGCTGACCCACTGCCTCGGCAATCGCACCCATGCCGCACACATCCTTGGCATTTCGATCCGCACGCTCCGCAACAAACTGAAGCTCTACGCCGACGATGGCGTAAAAGTGCCGCCGCCGCCCACCGGTCAAGCCGCCTAAACGGGAACGCATCGCATGACAGACGCCGCGCAGCCACAGCGCCCCAGCATTACTTTCGGCGAGATGCGCGGCTTTGTCATGCGCGGAGAAATCGCGCTTGCCGCCGGCGTGCTCGCCATTCTGGCGATCATGCTGGTGCCTTTGCCGGCGCCGCTGCTCGATTTCCTGCTGGCGATTTCGATCATCTCCTCGATCCTGGTCCTGATGACGGCGCTGATGATCAGGAAGCCGCTGGAGTTCACCGCGTTTCCCTCGGTCTTGCTGCTGACCACCCTGCTCCGGCTCGCGCTGAACATCGCCTCGACGAGGCTCATTCTGAGTCAAGGTCAAAGCGGCGAGCATGCTGCCGGCGAAGTGATCGCCGCATTCGCGAACTTCGTCATGGGCGGCGATTTCATCATCGGGGTGATCGTGTTCGCGATCCTGGTGATCGTGAACTTCGTCGTGATCAC
>DDTA01000254.1:21856-21982 GCA_002344285.1 Myxococcales bacterium UBA2376 | reverse complement strand
GATCCAGGAGACGATCATCGCGCAAGGGCAGGTCGTCGCCATCGCCGGCACCGCCGAGGTGCGCGCGCTCGTCGACGGCCGCGTCCTCGAGGTGCCGGTGCACGAGGGCGACACCGTGATCGCCGG
>DDTA01000254.1:9170-21797 GCA_002344285.1 Myxococcales bacterium UBA2376 | reverse complement strand
CGCCGCGCCGCCGAGGCCGAGCTGGCGGCAGCCCGGGCCGCGTCGGCGCTCGAGGAGACCCGCGCCAGCCGCGACACGGAGCTGGCGGGCAAGGGCGCCGTCGCCGACGCCGTCGCCGACGAGTCGCGGCGCGGCGCCGAGATCGCCCGCGCGCGCGTCATGCGCGCCGAGGCCGAGCGCAACGGCACGCTCCGCGGCCGCGCGGAACAGATCGAGGCCGCCCGCGCCAGGGTCGCCGCCGCGCAGGCCGCCTACGACGCCGCCCGCGCGCGCCTCGATCGCGCCGTGGTCGTCTCGCCGGTCGCCGGCATCGTCCTGTCGCGCAAGATCGACGTGGGCGACACCGCCGCGCCGGGCCTGACGCTGTTCGAGGTCGCCGATCCGGTCGCGACCGAGGTCCGCATCGAGGTCGAGGAGCTCGACGCCCTGCGCGTCGGTCCCGGGATGAGCGTCGTCATCACGTCGCCGGGCGGCGCGCGCGAGCTCGGCCGCGGCACCGTGTTCCGCGTCTCGCCGCAGCTCGGCCGCCGCACGATCGGCGCGACCGACGCGCGCCTGCGCGCCGAGTCGCAGGTGCGCAGCGCGTGGGTACGCTGGACCGAGGAGGGCGGGGCGATCCTGCCCATGGGCCTGCGCGTCGAGGGCAAGGTCGCGCTCCCCGCGCGCCAGGTCGAGGCCCGCGTCCCGCGCGGCGCGATCAAGGTCGACGACGGCCGGGCCAGGGTCGAGGTCCCGGGCTGGAACGTCTTCGCCGACGAGCGAGCGGTCCAGCTCGGCATCTCGGACGGCGAGTGGGTCGAGGTCACGGGCGTGCCGTCCGGCACGCGCGTCGTGAGGGCGCCCTAGGAGGACCACATGGCCACGCATCCTGGTATCACGACCTTCGTCCCCGGCATGACCGGTGACGCCGCGGCGCCGCTGTCGCGCCGCCGCCGGATCCTGCGCGACGCGTCGATCGACCTCGCGCAGCGCCGGCACTTCCTCCTGTTCGATGTCCTGCCGCTGGCCGGCGCGATCGCGGCGGTGCCGCTGCTCTGGCACATCGGCCTCACGTGGGTCGGCGTCGTGCTCTTCACCGCGATGTGGGTCGCCAACCTGATCGGCATCGAGGTCGGCTACCACCGGCTCTTCTCGCACGGCGCGTTCGTCGCGTCGGCGCCGGTCAAGGCCGCGCTCGTCGTCCTCGGCTCGATGGGCGCGCAGGGGCCGGTCGTGTCGTGGGCGTCGAACCACCGCCACCACCACCAGCACTCGGACACGCCGGAGGACACGCACTCGCCGCACGGCCGCGCCGACGGGCGCTGGCAGGCGTTCTGGCACGCGCACCTCCTCTGGAAGTGGTCGTATCCGTACCCGAGCCCCAGCCACTACACGCCGGGGCTGCTCCGCGATCCGGTGGTCATCCGCACCAGCCGCCGCTACACGACGTGGATCGTCCTCGGGCTCGTCGTGCCCGCCGCGATCGGCGGCCTCCTCACGTGGTCCTCGCGCGGCGCGCTCGAGGGCTTCCTCACCGGCGGCGTCCTCCGCCTCGTCCTGGGCCAGCACGCCACGTGGTGCATCAACTCGCTCTGTCACCTCGTCGGGACGCGTCCGTTCCGCACCGGCGATCTCTCGACCAACAACGCGTGGCTGGCGCTGCCGACGCTGGGCGGCTCCTGGCACAACAACCACCACGCCTTCCCCACCACCGCGTCGAACCAGCTGTCCTGGTGGCAGCTCGATCCTTGCTACTGGGTCATCGCCGCCCTCGCGCGCGCTGGCCTCGTCACCGACGTCAAGGTCCCCACCGCGGCGCAGGTGCGCGCCAAGCGCGCCGTCGCGGCCCGCCGAACCCCGAAGGAGCCCTCACCATGAACCCCACCGTCGCCGTCCTCGCCCTCACCGGCTACCTCCTCATGTTCGCCCTGCCCAGGGTGTTCTTCCGCGCCGACGGGAGGATGAACCTGCGCTGGTGGCTCACCGCCGCGCCGTTCGGCCTCTCGTTCCACGGCGTGTGGCTGGCATGGGCCGGCCTCACCCCGCGCCTCCTCGAGGGCGACGGCCTGGCGGCGATCGCGCTCGACACCGCGGGCACGCTGGTCGTCGTCGCGGCGATCGCGATGATGGTCGCGACCATGGCGACCAACCGCGTGCCGCTCGCCTTGTGGCACCAGGACGGCGACCAGAACGCGCCGCGCCAGATCGTCACCTTCGGTCCGTACCGCTTCGTGCGCCATCCGTTCTACGTGTCCTTCATCCTGCTCACGATCGGCGCGGCGCTCGCCACGCGCGACATGATCACCATGGCCGCGTTCCCGCTCGGGCTCCTCAGCCTCGACTGGACCGTGCGCAACGAGGAGACCAAGCTGCTCGCGTCGCCGCTGGGCGAGGAGTACGGCGCCTACCGCGCGCGCACCGGTCGCTTCTTTCCCCGCCTGCGCGAGCTGGTGCGGTCGTGACCACGGATCGGATCGGCATGGTGTTCGAGCTCCTCGAGGAGCTCGGCGAGGATCCGCGCTTCCAGTTCTCGCTCCGGCAGGTCGCGTCCGTCGAGCCCATGGCCACGCTCACGATCTCGCACGCCGAGTGCGACGGGTTCGGGGCGATGTCGCGCCTCCTGCGCCGCGAGGGCATCGCGTACGTCGCCCCGGCGCAGCGCGCGGACGCCCCGGCGCCTTCGTGGCGCGAGCGCCTGCGCGCGCTGGTCCGCATCGTGCGCTACCGGCCCGCGTCGCCGCTCGTCCTCGTCCCGCGCACGACCACGTGGAAGCCCGGGGATCGCGTGACCCAGCGTCCGGAAGCCGGACGCATCCTGTCGGCCGAGGAGAGCGCGGCGATCTTCGCGGCGGCGCGTGCGGCCGGCGCGTCGGTCACGTCGTACCTGCTCCACGGCCTCACCGAGGCGGTGGCGACCGCGCTGGCCGAGCCGTCGCCGACCGTCACCTGGGCCGTCCCGGTCAACATGCGCGGCCCGGTGCGCATCGCCGACGACGCGAACGGCAGCTCGCTCACCCCGGTCGACGTCCCGCGCGGCGACACGCCGGCCGCCGTACACGGCGCGCTCCAGGCGGCGCTCGCCGCCAACCTGCATTGGGGCAAGTGGGACCAGCTGAACCTGGCCGCGCGCCTCGGCCGCCGCATCCTGAGGAAGAAGATCGCCGCGCACTACGCGACGGCGGGGACGGCGCGCCTCGGCGTGTTCTCGAACGTCGGGGTGTGGAGCGGCGCGACCGCGCCCGACGTCGGCGTCATCGCGTATGGCGTCCCGGTGCTCCCCGATCCGCTGTGCGCCATCGCGCTCACCTGGAACGGCAAGCTCGCGCTGTCGCTGCGCGCGCACCCGTCGCTCGGCGTCGACGACGCCACGGTCGCCGGGTGGCTCGAGGCGTGGTGCGAGTACGCCCTTCGACTCGGACCTGCGGTCCTCGCTCAGGGCGAACGGGGGGCCGCGTGACCCGCGCCGCGCCCTCCCTCCGCCGGCGCGCGCGCTCGTTCGCCTTCGAGACCGTGCCGCCGTACTGGTTCGGCGGCGATCCGTGGCGCACGCGCTTCTTCGACGCGTTCTCGTCGCTCCTGCCCATCGGCGAGCGCCTCTTCATCGACTCGATGCGCCGCACCGCCGCCGACCTCGGCGATCCCGAGCTCGACGCGCTCGTCGCCGAGTTCGCGCACCAGGAAGGCGTGCACGGCCGCGAGCACCGCCGCTACAACGATCGCCTGCGCGTCCAGGGCTACGACCTCGACGGCTGGGACCGCTCGCAGAAGGCGACGGTCAACCGCATCGCCCGGATCGCCGATCCACGCATCCCGCTCGCGATCACCGTCGCCTTCGAGCACGTGACCGCGTCGATGGGGCAGGCGATCCTGGCGCACGACCTCCTCGCCGAGGCCGATCCCGAGATGAAGGCGTTCTGGGAGTGGCACTCCGCCGAGGAGATCGAGCACAAGGGCGCCGCCTTCGAGGTCTATACCCGCGCCGGCGGTGGTCCCGACCTGCGACGCGTGGTCATGGCCTGGTGCCTCTTCATCCTCGGCATCCGGATGGGCCGCCGCTTCGCGCACATGTTGCGCCGCGAGCGCAAGCTCTTCGACCGCGCCGCCTGGCGCCACGGCGTCCGGTTCCTCTTCGGCCAGAAGGGCCTCGCGCGTCTCATGGCCCCGGACTTCCAGGCGTTCTTCGCGCGCGGGTTCCACCCCTGGAAGGACGACACGTACGGACTCGTCGAGGCGTGGGAGGTCGGGGCCGTCCGCCGGGAGCGCCGCCCCGAAATTGGAAACTGATAATGCTTTTCAAAATCACGGAGCCCGTGATAGACGAGAGACATGCAGTCGTCGCGGTCCGTCCTCGTGGCTCTCGTCCCGCTCGCGGGCGCGGCCTGCGGCGGTGACACGGACCCGGGACCGGACGCCGCCGACATCGCGTTCGATCGTCGCGCGATGCTCGCCCATCTCGCCGACCACCTCTGGATCCCGACCTACGAGCAGGCGGCGACCGACGCCGCCGCGCTGAAGACCGCGCTCGACGCGCGCTGCGCCGCGCTCGACGGCGGCACCGACGATCCGGCGGCGGCGCGCGCGGCGTGGGGCGCGGCGATCGACGCCTGGGAGTACGCCGACGCGATCAGCATCGGGCCCACCTCCGCCGAGGACAACAAGCTGCGCAACCGCATCTACGCGTGGCCGCTCCTCGCGCCGTGCACGATCGACGGCGACGTGGTCACGCGCTGGAACACGCCGGCCTCGTACGACGTCGCCACGCGGCTCGACAACGCCCGCTCGCTCGCGGCGATCGAGTACCTGCTCTTCAACACGAGCGCGACGTCGGGCTGTCCGATCGCGCCGGCCGGATGGGACGCGCTCGGACCCGACCTCCCGCGTGCCCGCTGCGCGCTCGCCGCGTCGATCGCCGCCGACGTCGCGGCGCAGACCGAGGCCCTCGCCGCCGCCTGGCGGCCCGCCGGCGGCAACTACCGCGACCAGCTCGCGCTCGCCGGCACCTCCGCGTCCGCGATCGCCACCGAGCGGGAGGCGGTGAACATGGCGTCGGACGGGCTCTTCTACGTCGATCGCATGGTCAAGGACATGAAGATCGGCGAGTCGGCGGGCATCGTCATGAACGCCTGCGGCACGATCGAGGAGCCCTGCCTGCGCGAGGTCGAGCACCGCTACGCGGATCGCGCCACCGCCGCGATCCGGATCAACCTGCGTGCGCTGCGCGCCGCGTTCACCGGCACCACCGCGACCGCGGACGGCCCGAGCTTCGACGATTACCTCACCGCCGCCGGCGCGCCGGAGGTCGGCGCGCGCATGACCGGCGAGATCGACGCGGCGATCGCGCTGGCCGACGCGCTGCCCGAGAGCTTCCTCACCGCGCTCGCGAGCGATCGCGCGGCCGTGGTCGCGCTGCACGCCGCCACGCGGACGTTCACCAACGACCTCAAGAGCCAGTTCCTCACCGTGCTCGGGCTCGACATCCCCGCCGACGTCGCCGGAGACAACGACTGATGCTGTCCGCCGTCGCCGACGACCGCCGGCTCGCGCCGGGGCTCTGGCCGCGGGTCGCCGCGCACGCGCGGCGGCCGGTCGACATCGCGTCGCTCGCCGCGTTCCGCATCATCTTCGGCCTGGTGATGTTCGCCGGCATCGTCCGCTTCCTCTTCACCGGGTGGATCGAGGCGATGTACGGGCAGCCTCGCTTCTTCTTCCACTACCCCGGCTTCGACTGGGTCGAGCCGTGGTCGGTGACCGGGATGTACGTGCACTACGGCGTGCTCGCGGGCCTCGCGCTCGCCATCGCCGCCGGCGCCTGGCACCGCGTGGTGACGCCGCTGTTCGTCCTCGGCTTCGCGTACACGCAGCTCGTCGACGTCACCAACTACCTCAATCACCACTACCTCGTCGTGCTCCTCGGCGCGCTGCTCGCCGTGCTCCCCGCCCACCGGGCGTGGTCGGTGGACGCCTGGCGCGATCCGTCCCTGCGCGCCGACACGATCCCGGCCTGGGTGGTCTGGCTCCTGCGTTTCCAGGTCGGCGTCGTCTACGTGTTCGCCGGCCTGGCCAAGGCGCAGCCCGACTGGCTCCTCCACGCCCAGCCCCTCAACGTGTGGATGTCGGCGCGCACCGATACGCCGCTCGTGGGGCCGTGGCTCGACGAGCGCTGGCTGGCGTACGCCATGAGCTGGGGCGGGTTCGTCTTCGACACCACGATCGTCCTGTGGCTGTCGTTCCGCCGCACGCGCTTGCCGGCGTACCTCGTCCTCTGCGGGTTCCACGCCGCCGTCGGGTACTTCTTCAACATCGGGATGTTCCCGTTCATCATGACGACCTCGGCGCTCGTCTTCTTCGCGCCGAGCTGGCCGCGCCGCTTCGTCCGCCGCGCGCCGGCGCCGCCGGCTGCGATCCGGCCCGCGCCGCGTGTCGCCGGCCGCGTCCTCGGCCTCGTGCTCGCGGCGCACGTCGTGCTCCAGGTCGCGCTGCCGCTCCGCCATCTCGCGTATCCGGGGCCGGTGGCCTGGAACGAGGACGGCATGCGCTTCGCGTGGCAGGTGATGGTGCGCGAGAAGCACGGCGCCGTCACGTTCGTCGTCCGGTTCCCGGACGGTCGCCGCCTCGAGGTCCCGCCCCACCGCTACCTCACGGCGCGCCAGGAGCGCGAGATGGCGGGGCAGCCCGACCTCGTCCTCCAGCTCGCGCGTCACATCGAGCGCGAGATGCGCGCGGCCGGCCACGGCGACGTCGCCGTCCACGCCGAGACCTGGGTCTCGCTCAACGGGCGGGCGCCGGGGCCCATGATCGATCCCGAGGTCGATCTCACGCGCGTCCGCGACCTCGGGCCGCGCGACTGGGTGTCGCCGGCGCCGTCGACGGATCCCATCCACCTGAGGGCCCGTCCATGAAGTCGGCCGCGCGCTTCGTCTCCGTCCTCGCCGCCGCGCTCGCCGCCGTCGCGCCCGGACACGCGTACGCCGGCGGGGCGACCAAGCCCGCCGTGGCCGCCGTCAACCCGGGCAAGCCGCCGGTGCCCGAGCGTCCCGTCGAGCCGCCGCCGCCGCCGCCGCCGCTGGCCGACGAGCTCACCGACGAGGAGCTCGCCGCGCTCGCCGCCGAGATCGAGACCATCGAGATCGTCGACGAGGCCCCACCGGGCGCGCACACGACCCTCGACGAGCAGACGCTCGAGCGCGCCGAGGAAGACGACATCCACAAGATCCTGTCGCGCGTCGCCGGCGTGTACCTGCGCGACGAGGACGGCTACGGCCTGCGCCCCAACATCGGCATGCGCGGCGCCGCCGCCGAGCGCAGCGCCAAGGTCGCGCTCATGGAGGACGGCGTCCTCATCGCGCCGGCGCCGTACTCGGCCCCGGCCGCGTACTACTTCCCGCTGGTCACCCGCATGTCGCGCGTCGACGTGGTCAAGGGCCCGTCGGCGATCCAGTTCGGGCCCAACACCGTCGGCGGCGCGGTCAACCTGATCGGCGCGACGATGCCGGCCGAGCGCGAGGCGTACATCGACGCCGCGCTGGGCAGCGACCTCTACGGCAAGCTCCACGGCCGCGCCGGCGAGGTCGGCAAGAACTGGAGCGTGCTCGCCGAGTACGTGAAGCTGCGCAGCGACGGCTTCAAGGAGCTCGACGGCGGCGGGCCCACCGGCTTCGACAAGGACGACGCGTCGTTGCGCCTGCGCGCCGGCGACTTCGACGTGCGCGCCGGCTACGCGCGCGAGGTCTCGAACGAGACCTACACCGGCCTCACCGACGCCGACTTCGCGCTCGCGCCGCAGCGCCGGTACCGCGGCACCGCGCTCGATCGCATGGCCTGGGACCACGTGCGCCTGCGCGTCGATCACCACCGTGCCCTCGGCGATCACCGCCGCATCCACACCACGGCGTACCGCCACTGGTTCCACCGCGCGTGGGGCAAGATCGACGCGTTCGTCGGCGAGCGCGACCTCGCCGGCATCCTCGCCGAGCCCGAGGCGGGCGCCAACCCGATCTACTACGCCATCCTCACCGGCGCCGCGGACTCGCAGGCCCCCGAGGAGGAGCTGATCCGCGGCACCAACGATCGCCGCTTCGTGTCGCAGGGCGTGCAGTCGACCTTCCAGGCCGAGGAGCGCTGGGGCGCGACCGCGCACCAGCTCGACGCCGGCGTGCGCATCCACTTCGATCGCGCCGATCGCGTCCGCCACGAGGACGCCTATCGCATGGCCGGCGGCGAGCTCGTCCGCTCGGAGCGGCCGCGGGCCACGGTCCTCGACTCGCGCGCCGAGACGATCGCGCTCGCGCTGCACGCCCAGGATCGGATGCGCTGGCGGCGGCTCGAGGTGGTCGGCGGCATGCGGGTCGAGCTCCTCGACATGCGCTACGGCGACTACCTCGCCGACGGCGCCAGCGTGGGTGCGTCGGAGGCCGTCGTCATCCCCGGCGGCGGCGCGCTCTACCACGTGACCGATCAGCTCGCGCTCCTCGCCGGCGTGCACCGCGGCTTCGTGCCGGCGGCCCCGTCGATGAGCAGCAACGGCCGCCCCGAGCTGTCGGTGAACTACGAGACCGGCGCGCGCTGGCGCTCCGACATCCTCGCCGCCGATCTCATCGGCTTCTTCAGCGACTACTCGAACCTCAAGGGCACGTGCACGTTCTCCACCGGCTGCAGCGCCATGCAGGAGGGCGATCAGTTCGACGGCGGCCGCGTGCACGTGTGGGGCGTCGAGGCGCAGGCCGCCGCCGAGATCCCGCTCGGCGGCGCGTGGAGCGCGCCGCTGTCGGCCGCGTACACGTGGACCGACTCGCGCTTCCGCACCGCGTTCGCCTCGGACTTCGCCGCCTGGGGCGAGGTCGCCGTCGGCGACGAGCTGCCGTACCTGCCGCCGCACCAGCTGGCGCTCTCGGGCGCGCTGGCGGCGCCCCGCTGGGAGCTCGGCGCGGGCGTGCGCTGGCACGGCGAGGTCCGCGACGTGGCGGGGCAGGGCGCCATCCCCGCCGAGGCGCGCGTCGACGCGCTCTTCACGATCGATCTCACCCTGCACGTGACGCTCCGCCGCTGGGCCGAGCTCTACGCCACGTGTGACAACCTGCTCGACGAGCAGGTCATCGTCGCGCGCCGCCCCTACGGCGCGCGGCCCAACCCGCCGCGCCTCGTCACCGTCGGGTACAAGGCGCGCTTCTAGTTCCGCTCCACGCGGCGGCGCCCGGCGCCGCACGTTCGCCTCCCAGTTGAAAACGATACTCAGTTTCAGGAGACTCGCATGACCCTCTCTCGCCCCTTCCGTTCCATCCTCACCGCCTTCGCGGCCTCCGCGCTCGTCGCGTGCGGGGACGACAACTCCCATGGCGACGACGACGTCGACGCCGCGCCCGACGTCGACGCGGCGCCCGAGATCGACGCCGGCATCGACGCCCCGCCGTTCGTCGTGCCGACGCCCGTCGCGGTGACGCTCTCTGCCACCGGCCCCGATCAGCTCATGTCCGCGGTCGCCGTCCCGGGCGGCACCGGCTACTACGCCGCCGGCTTCGCGGCTGCCACCGCCGCGGGCGATCGCATCGTGACCGTGGCCAAGCTGACGGCGGCCGGCGCGCTCGACACGACCTGGGCCGGCGGCGACGGCATCGCGCCCACGACGCTGGTCTTCGCCGGCGGCGCCGACGAGATCGACCTCGGGCTCCAGCCCGACGGCAAGATCATCGTCACGGCCACCGTCGCGAGCGGCACCGCGGGTGATCGCGACATCGCCGTCACGCGCCTGAACAGCGACGGCACCGTCGACAACACGTTCGGCGGCAACAACGACGGCGTCCGCGTCCTCGACCTGACCACCGGCTCGGTGTTCACCGGCGGCACCGCCAACCACGATCGCCCGCGCGGCCTGGCCGTCGACGCGACCGGCCGGATCATCGTCCACGCGGTCGTCCGGCGCGTGACGCCCGGCGCGCCGCCGACGCCCGAGGCCGACACCGACTTCGCGGTCGTGCGCCTCACGGCGGCCGGTGCGCTCGACACCACCTACGGCGGCGGCGACGGCTACTTCGCGCTCGACATCCTGAATTCGTTCGCGACGCCGCGCGGGGTCCACGTCCAGGCCGACGGCAAGGTGATCGCCGGCGGCTACGCCAACTCGACCGCGACCAACAGCGTGCAGGCAGTGCTCTACCGCGTGAACGCCGACGGCGCCGCGCTCGACACCACGTTCGCGACCCAGGGCCTCTTCCACGAGGTCGTGCTCCAGATCCAGACCGAGATCTACGGCTTCGCCGTTCACGCCACGCACCTCGTCACCGCCGGCTACGGTCGCAACACGGGTGACTCCAACGACTGGGTGTCGATGCGCTTCGCCCTCGCCGACGGCGCCCGCGACACGACGTTCGGCGGCGCGGCCAACGGCGCGGTGGTGGTCGACCCGTCGGGCATGATGCTCGGCGACAACTGCCGCACCGCGGTCGCGCTCCCCGGCGGTCGCACGCTGCTCCTCGGCTCGAGCGGCTCCGGCGTGCCGGCGCAGGACGCGGCCTTCGTCGTGCTGACGGCGACGGGCCAGCTCGACACCGGCTTCGGCGACGGCTCGCACGTGTTCCCGTTCGGAAGCAACCGCGGCGATCAGCTCTGGGCCGGCGCCGTCAACGGCCAGAGCGCGCTGCTCGTCGGCTGGTCCGGCGTCGCCACGCAGAGCGATGCGGAGAACGACGACTCGTTCGCCGTGATCCTCCCGCTGCCGTGACCCGGGCGAACCGTTAACCCGGCGGCACCCGTCGGCCGCAGCCACTTCGATCGCTAGGAGTCCGTCGGCGGCGCCGCGCAGCCCACCGCCGCGTGCTTCCTCTCGCTCCAGCTCCGCGAGCGAGGATGCCCGCATGCGAGGCGACGGTGGGGCCCCAGGCCCGGAGCGACCGACTGGTCGTGAGGAGCCTGGGGGGGACCGGCAACGAAGCAGGCGGGCACCGCAGCCGTTGCCCCCGTTGTCACCACCACCCTCCCGCCTAGAACTGGCCGAAGAGCTCGGTGAGCTTCACGTCGAGCGCGGTCGCGACCTTGAACAGGGACGACACGCTCGCGCTCGACTCGGCGCGCTCGATCTGCGAGAGCAGCGACACGCTGAGGTTCGTGCGCCGGGACATCTGCTTGAGGGTCAGGCCACGCGCCTTGCGCAGCTCGCGGATCGAGCGGCCGATCGTCGCGTGCAGCTCGTCCTCGCGGCGAAGGATGAGCCCCTTCTTCTTCGCGATCCGGCCGATCGCCTCGCGGAACTCGTCGACCGAGAACGGCTTGCGGATGTACGCCGAGACGTCGTGCTCGATCGACGACGTCGCGGTCTCGAGGCTCGGGTAACCGGTGAGGATGATGATCGCGATGTCGTCGTCGACGGCGCGGATCTGCCCGAGCAGATCGATGCCCGAGAGCTTGGGCATCATGAGGTCGAGCACCACGACGTGGAACTCGCTCTCGCGCAGCGTGTCGAGCGCTTGCGTCGCGTCCTGCTGGAGCTTGACCGTGAAGCCCTCGGACGACAGGAAGTCGAAGAGGTACTCGCAGACATCCTGATCGTCATCGACGACGAGGACGTTGAGCGCCGCGACGTCGCGCGGCTGTTTCTTGGCGTTCGCGTTGGTCCCGGCCACGACTTCCACGACAGGTAGTTTTAGTGCTTTCGTCGGGGCGAGAGGATTTGAACCTCCGACTCCTTGGTCCCGAACCAAGTGCGCTACCAGGCTGCGCTACGCCCCGTGAGAATTGGTGTGCTGGAGTGCTGCGATGGAAAGTTTCGCTGACGTTGAAACGGTAGGAGAAGGGATTACCCCCTCCACGACCCCAAAGTCAACGGGCTTTGTCGTGCGGGCAACGTACCAGAATCGTTTGTCAAAGAGGAGGTCAGAAGCGAAGGGCAGGGAGGCCTAGGCTCAGCCCCACCTCGACGAACGGACCGGACGCCTCCAATACACCCAGCCTCGCGTAGGGCACAACCCCCGCGAAGCACCAAATGGACGCCTGCGCGCCCAGTCGAGGATGGCGCAGATCACCCAGCTCGACAACCGGTCCCGCGGCCGTTCCGAGCATCCGTCCGCCGAGCCGTCGCGTGCCGACCACGCCGTCCAGCCAGAGGCGTCCGCCGTCGCGAAGCGCGTAGTGCGCGCCGCCGAGCCAGACGCCGAGGGCGCCGATCGGGGCCGCCTCGCGGATGCGGATCGCGGCGATCGTGCCACCCCAGGCGGAGTCCCAGGAACCCTCGACGCGCGTGGCCGCGCCGACGGGGCCGAGCCAGATGTGTAGCCCGTCGAGATCGGAGGCGGCGCGCAGCTTGGGGGCGGCATCCGCGTGGGCGGGTGCGGCGCGCAGAAGGAGGAGCGTCAGGGTAAGGGTTAGGCCTAGGAGAGACTGCAGACCCCATGCGAAGGGGCGGGTCGAGTGACCACGGCTCGCTAAGCTGCTACGATTGCCCGGTATTTGGGGACCGATCGCGGACCACGCCCCCGGTCCGACGCTTGCTTCACCTACGGGGCTGGTGTCCGCAACTGCCTCCCCCGCTTCCGCTCCGATGAGCACTCCGTTTCGCCTCGCGGTGGATCCGAACATGCCGGCGGTCGATCCCGCCGCGATGCTACCACCCGACCTCCGGCGTAGCTACGCGGACATCCGCCAGCTGCCGTTCTTCGACGG
>DDTA01000254.1:0-9096 GCA_002344285.1 Myxococcales bacterium UBA2376 | reverse complement strand
CACGAGCTCTCCGAGCGCAAGGAGCTCCAGGACCGGCTCGAGGGCATGACCGTCGAGGAGCGCGAGGCCGAGTCGCTCATCAAGCCGATCCCCATGGCGCGCCTCGCCAAGAAGAACGTCGCGCTCTTCGCCGAGGGCGACGTCTTCAACAGCGGCGCGCTCTCCGCGACGCGCGGCGCGCCGGTCGCGTTCTTCACCACCGCGCCGTCGAGCGTCATCTTCCTCAGCCAGCGCCTGGTCGCCGACATCGCCGTGAAGTTCCCGTTCTTCGAGGCGCGCTTCCGCCGCGCGATCCAGGCCTCGCGCCAGCGTCTGCACGGCGTCACCGGCGTGAAGCAGGAGGTGCTCGACTTCTTCGTGCGCCAGGGCATCTCGGTCTCCGGTGAGAGCGTGCGCGTGCGGCAGCTCGACCGGTGCATCGACTGCAAGCAGTGCGAGATCGCGTGCGAGGAGCGCTACGGCGTGCGCCGCCTGACGCTCGGCGGCTACCAGCTCGGCATGCTCGACTTCGTCTACACGTGCCGGACGTGTACGGATCAGCGCTGCATCGACCCGTGCGCGTACGACTCGATCAAGTACGACGAGAAGCGCAAGGAGGTGGTCATCAACGAGGCCACCTGCACCGGCTGCACCGCGTGCGCGCAGAGCTGCCCGTACGGCGCGATCGACATGGTCGACATCGACGAGCAGAGCCCGCTCGTGCGCTGGGCCTTCAAGAAGCGGCTCGACAAGAAGAAGGCGCTCGCCTTCGGGCCCGGCACCGGCCGCGTCGCGCGCCCGCGCCGCATCGCCAACAAGTGCGATCACTGCGCGAGCTACGGCGACCAGGCGTGCATCTCGGCGTGTCCCACCGGCTCGCTCATCGAGCTCAACGCCTACGATCTCTTCCGCGAGCGCTCGCCGGCGACGGCGGCCGCCGCCCGCGGCGGCTACGAGCACGACGTCGACGGCGATCGTCGTGAGGTGCTGCCCACATACGCCTTCACCGAGGGTGTCGCGGTGCGCTCCGGCGGCGAGGCCAAGGTGCGGCGCGGCCGCTTCGGGCCGCTGTTCATGTGGACGATCGGCATCCTGGCGTGGCTCGTGGTGCTCGCCGAGGTGCTCCTGCGCATGTACGCCCCGACGATGTCGTGGCAGTTCCATCAGCTGCGCGAGGTGCCCGACCTGGCCGAGCTGCCGGTCGAGATGGTGCTCGAGAAGGTCCACTTCCGCGCCGGCGACGAGCTCGCGATCCAGTGCGGCCTCGTCGGCACCGCGCTCATGATCATCGCGGCGATCTACCCGATGTTCCGGCGCTTCAAGCCGTTCCGCTGGATCGCGTCGAACACGATGTGGTTCGACTTCCACCTGATGGCCGGCACCGTCGGCCCGATGTTCATCGTCCTCCACTCGGCGCTGCGGCTGGGGACGTGGGTCGACATCGCGCTGTGGAGCATGGTGATCGTCGCGGTGAGCGGGTTCATCGGCCGCTACCTCTACACCCAGGTGCCCGAGCTCTCGAGCGGGCGCGAGCTCGAGGAGCTCGATCACGAGCGCTCGTTCCAGCAGCACCGCGGCCAGAACCCGGTGGCGATGGCCGAGATCGATCGCGAGCTCTACGACCACAAGGTCAAGGCCGACCGGGTCGCGGCCCACGCCGGCGTCATCTACACGCTCGTGTGGCTCCTGGTCGAGGACGCGCGCCGCCCCGCGCGCTGGCTCAGGCGCCGCGGGCGCATGCGGCGCCTCGGCATGACCGGCAAGCAACGGCGAGATCTGATGCGGCGGACGGCGCGCATGATCAAGATCCAGCGCTCCTCGGTGATCGCGCCCAAGGCGGCGCTCCTGCTCCATTCGTGGAAGAAGGTCCACGTCCCGTTCACGATCCTCTTGACGATCGTTGGTGCCGCGCACATCTGGGCGTCGTGGGACCGTGCCTGGTAGGATCCACCCGATGTCGGCGCTGCGCCTCGCAACGCTCGCCGTCGTGGCGCTCGCCTTCGGCGTGCTCTGCGCCGGTACCGCCTGGGCCCAGAAGGACTTCTTCACGACGTCGCCCGGCGCGCTGTCAGCGTCGCACGCGTCGATCGACGGCACGGACAAGTGCAACCTCTGCCACGATGGCGGGCGCGAGACGATCAACGAGCGCTGCCTCGACTGCCACGACCACAGCGACCTCAAGGCGCGGATCAACGCCGGCAAGGGCTTCCACGCGTCGTCGCTGGTCAAGGGCAAGAAGTGCGAGTCGTGCCACCTCGAGCACAAGGGTCGCGGCTACGACATCATGGGCTGGCGGTCGATCGCGGGCGGCCAGGACAAGTTCGATCACGGCCTGACCGGCTGGAAGCTGCAGGGCAAGCACGCCGCGATCGACTGCGCCGACTGCCACAAGAAGAAGAACACCCAGGGCCTGCGCACGTTCCTCGGCGAGGACCGGCTGTGCGGCTCGTGCCACAAGGCCGACCAGCCCCACGGCTTCGACCGGCGCGAGATGCTCGCATGCGAGCGTTGCCACGGCGAGAGCGTGTGGAACCCGCCCAAGTCGAACATGGACTTCGACCACAACGACAAGAAGGACGCGCTCATGCCGCTCCTCGGGTCGCACGAGGACGTGTCGTGCGCCAAGTGCCACCCCAAGGCGCTCTTCAACCTGAAGGGCTCCAAGCCCGACTTCTGCGGCAACTGTCACAAGAGCCCGCACGACGACCACCTGTTCGGCAAGAAGGAGTGCGAGTGGTGTCACTCGCCGGCGTACGGCGCGCTCGACAAGTTCAAGTTCAACCACGACGCGCGGACGTCGTTCGATCTCGGCAGCGCGCACCGGAAGAACGGCTGCTACGACTGCCACACCAAGGCGCGGGGCGAGAAGAAGCCGGACAAGACGTGCGAGACGTCGGGCTGTCACGCCGACGACAACAAGCACGGCGATCGCTTCGCCGCGTTCGGCGGCGATCCGCCGTCGTGCACCACGTGCCACAGCACCGCGTCGACCGACTGGGCGAAGAACGCGACGATGTTCCAGCACGACCGGAAGACGAAGTTCAAGCTCACCGGTCGCCACGACGAGGTCACCTGCCGCTCGTGTCACCGCGGCAAGTCGCCCGACGACTTCGAGCGCTTCGACCCGGCCAAGGTCGGGTGCCGCGGCTGCCACCAGCACAAGAACGTGCACCCCAAGGAGAAGTTCACCGACAAGGAGTGCCTCGGGTGCCACAAGGGCGCGGGCAAGCTCGAGCTCACCGACAAGAGCGTCGAGGTCTATCACGGGCCGCGCTCGCGCTTCCCGCTGGTCAAGGCGCACAAGTTCGTGAAGTGCGGGCAGTGCCACCCCAAGGACCAGTTCAAGAACACGCCGCTCGAGTGCGGGGTGCGCTGCCACGAGGACTCGCTGCACAAGGGCACGCTCGGCGACGAGTGCACGCCGTGCCACAGCCCCGGGCTCTGGGACGCGGTGCGCTTCGATCACACCGACGACACCAAGTGGCCGCTCACCGGCCTGCACGCGAAGATCGCCGACTGCGCCGACTGCCACCCCAAGCGCGCGTACGACGGCACGCCGACGACGTGCTCGGCGCAGGGCTGTCACGCCAAGGACGACGTGCACAAGGGGCGGCTCGGGTCGACGTGCGACAAGTGCCACCTGACGACGGGCGACAACATCTTCAACCACAACACGATGTCGCGCTTCGCGCTCGACGGGAAGCACCTCACGACCCGGTGCAGCGACTGCCACCCGTCGGTCACGTTCAAGCCGCGGCCGACCAACTGCTTCGGCTGTCACCCCGAGCCGGCGGTCCACATCGGCCAGTACGGCACGGTCTGCGAGACCTGCCACACGACGGTCTCGTTCACCGACATCAAGCCGCTGCACGACGTCGGCGACTTCTCGCTCACCGGCAGCCACGACAACCTCGCCTGCGCGCGCTGCCACAAGGACAGCCGACCGATGGCGGGCACCGGCAACCTGTGCATCAACTGCCACCGCCAGGACGACATCCACCAGAACGCGCTGTCGCCGCGCTGCGGCGAGTGCCACACCCAGTGGGCGTTCGCGCCGGCGCGCTTCGATCACACGACGGTCGGCTGCAACCTGACCAGCCTGCACCGCACGCTGGCGTGCAACGACTGTCACCGCGCCGGCAACTACGGCGCGATCACCGCCGAGTGCTTCGGCTGCCACCGCGACGACGCGCTGCGCGCCGGCAACATCGGCGGCGTCAACCACCCGGCCCAGCTCGTGTGCAGCGGCTGCCACAACCCCAACACCTGGAGCCCGGCGCAGGTCGCGACCGCGGTGTACGGGCGGGAGTCGATCTGCCGATGAGGCGCGGCGTGCGCTTCGCGGTCGCGCTCGGCGCGGTCGTCGCGACCGCCGGCGTGGCGCGGGCGCAGTCGGTGGAGGAGGAGCGCTTCTTCATCGACAAGGAAGACGAGGACGAGGACAAGACGCTCTGGCAGGGCAGCCTGACCTCGACCAGCTTCATCTTCCGCGAGAGCGGCGGGCAGTCGACGGCGCTGGTCGCCGGCGGGGCGACGGTGCCCAACGCGTCGCCGTTCAACCGGCTGTTCACCGAGCTCCGCGCCCAGATCGACGGCCGTCACGTGAAGGGCGGGCGCTGGGATCTGCGCGCCGACGGCCGGGCGCGCGCGGTCAACGGAGATCTCATCAACGACGCGCTCGGCATCGATCGCGGCGACCCCAACCGGATCCAGTCGGGGCAGTTCGGCGAGAACGAGTACGAGGTGCGCGAGCTCTACCTCGTGCGCGGCGGGCGCCGCACCGACCTGTTCCTCGGCCGTCAGGTGATCGGCGATCTCGCCGCGGTCAAGATCGACGGCATCCGCCTCGACTACGCCAAGAGCGCGCGGTGGACCTACCTCGGCTTCGTCGGGGCGTACCCCCTGCGCGGGTCGCGCTCGGTCCTGACCGACTACCCGCGCGGCGTCGACGCGACCAACTCCGACACCGGGCGCGTGGTGCCGGTCGCCGGCGGCTTCGGGGGCGCGTACCGCACGTCGCGCACCTACGGCGCGATCGGCGGCGTCGCGATCGTCCCGACCAGCAAGGACACGCGCACCGGCACGTTCGAGAAGCCGCGCGTGTTCGTCACCACCAACGGCTACGCGCGCCGCTCGCCCAAGCTCGACCTCTATCACTACGTGGTCGTCGACGTGACCGGCTCGGCCGGCTTCGCGCTGACCAACCTGACGCTGGGCGTGCAGTACAAGCCGTCGATGCGGCTGCGCACCAACCTGAGCGTGAACCGCATCGACACCGAGGCGTTCGAGCAGCAGGTCGCCAACCAGCTCGAGAACGTGGGCAACACGATCGACGGCGGCGTGATCAACAACGCCGAGGTCCAGCGCATCGCCGCCGACTCGGTGCGGGGCACGGTGTCGGGCGCCTTCGGGCGCATCAATCGCTTCGAGCTCACGACCGGGCTCTCGGCGCGACGGCGGCCCGAGGTGCGGCTCGCCGCGAGCGCGGACCCCAACAACCCGATCATGGACAAGACCCTGCCCGAGGCCAAGGCGATCGAGCTGATCGTGCAGGCGGTCGATCGTCGCTTCCTCGGCGACATCCGCCTCGATCTCTCGTTCATCCGCGGCGTGGGGCTCGGCCAGGCGAGCTACGCGCGCTCGACCTCCCAGATCATCCGGCTCGGCGGCGCGAAGGACCTGAAGGACGGCAAGGCCGAGGTCCAGGGCGACGTGGCCATCGTGTCGACCGCCGACGACAACGCCGGCGCCGTCTGCGCGCCGGGGCAGGTCGACACCTGCTACGGCAGCGCCAACACCAGCGCCGTCCAGGGCTCGGTCGTCGGCTACTACCGCTTCAAGAAGGACTGGTTCGGTGCGGCGTCGGCGTCGGTCGGCCTCCAGAAGATCACCATCACCGATCCGATGGCGATGACGGGCGTGCCGCAGTCGAGCATCATCAACAGCTCGCTCTTCCTCCGCGTCGGCTACCGCTTCTGATCGGGCCTCACGCGGCGCGGCGGGAGAGCCAGCGATCGGTGCGCTGCGCGACGTTGACCATTGTGGCGAGGAACGTGCGCTGGAGCGCCGAAGGCTCCTTGGTGGGGAAGAAGAGGTCCTGGAAGGCGTCCTGCGCCGACTTCGAGAGGCGGAAGAGGCCCTTCACCGAGGCGTGGTCGGCGCCCTGGCCGGGCCGGGTCTTCTTCATGCGCTTGATGATCTCGTGGTGGTAGCGGAAGCCGGCGAGGTTCATCTCCGCGGGGTCGACGCCGAGGGTGACGAAGTGCGGGTTGATGTTGAGGCCGCCCATGATCATCTCGAGCTGCATGCGGGTCTGGAACCACCACAGCGAGATGGCCTCGCGGTCGGACAGGCCCTCGAGCACGTCGGGCAGGGTGAGCACGCCGAGGCCGACGTGGCGGGCCTCGTCGCGCTCGAAGTAGTAGAGGAGCTCGGTGAGCACCGGCTCGATCTTGGCGTCGGCGATGCTGCGGAAGATGACCACCGCCATGCTCTCGACCAGGAGCTGCATGCCGACGACCTTGTAGAGCAGGTTCTCGGTCTCGAGCAGCTCGACCAGGAGGCGCCGGCTCCAGCCGCCGAGCTTCTTCACCGGCACGTTCGCGCGCCAGAGGTAGTCGCGCAGCGTGTAGAAGTGGCGGGCCTCGTCGAAGACCTGGCTCGACGCCGCCATCTTGGCCGGCGTCTCGTCGAGCTTGAGGGCGAGGTCGGCGCTGATCGACCACGCCGCGAGCTCGCCCCAGAGCAGCACCGAGGCCACGGCGCCGAAGGCCTCGCGCTTGTCGGCGGGGAAATGGATGCCGCCGTGCCTGGCGATGAGCTCGTCGAGCACCTGGCGGCCGTCCCAGGCCTGCTCGTGGCCCTTGTGGTAGATGCGCGCGACCGTGTCGGTGCGCGCCTGGGCCATGCCGACGAGGTCGGGGTCGCCGAGCTCGTACGGCGGGAACTGCGTGCGGGGGCGCTGCGGGCGCAGCCAGCGTTCGGTGAGCGTGGTCATGGCGGCGGGAGCTCCTTCTTGAGTCGGTCCGACAGGATTCCGATCGCGTGGAGGCGGGTGGCCTCGCGGGCCAGCCGATCGAGATCGATCGGCGCGTCGCTGCGCAGCGCGGACAGCGCCAGCTTCTCCACGCCGCCGACCACCATCGTGGCGACGGCGCGGGCGTCGAGCGGGCGCGCGAAGCCGGCGCGCTGCGACGCGACGAGCGAGCGCTCGACGATCGAGACCAGCGCCTCGTCGATCTCGCCGAGCAGCTTCTCGACGTCGACGTCGAGGCCGACCGCCTCGCGCAGGAGGATGCGCAGCGTGTGCTCGTCCTCGAACGCGACCTCGAGCAGCTGGCGGAGCTGCGCGGCGGTGTACGCGATCGCCTTGGTGCGCGTGATCTTCTCGGGCGGCGCGTACGCGACCTCCGCCGACTGTCGCTCCATGAGCGCGCGCACGCGCTCGAGCGTCTCGCGCAGGATCGCGGTGAGCACCGCGCGCTTGTTGGCGAAGTAGAGGTACAGCGTCCCGCGCCCGATGCCCGCCGCCTCGCAGATGTGCGAGACGTTGGCGGCGTGGAAGCCGCGCTGGGCGAAGACCCGCTTGGCGCAGGCCAGGATCTGCCGCTGTCGCTCGGGGGAACGCATGTAACTCATCGTGGTTACTCGGAACTGACGTGTCAGTTCTAGCGTAGACGCGGGGGGGCCGTCAAGCGCGGACCGGGGTGTGGTACGTCCGGCCCATGGCAGCCGGGGCAATCGGCATCGTCGGCGGCACGGGCGTCTACGACCTCGACGGCCTGACCGAGCAGCAGTGGATCGAGGTGCGGTCGCCGTTCGGCCCGCCCTCGGACGAGGTCCTGTGCGGCCGGCTCGGCGAGCACCGGGTGGTGTTCCTGCCGCGGCACGGGCGCGGCCACCGCATCCCGCCGCACGAGATCAACTTCCTCGCCAACATCGACGTGCTCAAGCGCGCCGGCGCCACGCAGCTGGTCTCGGTGAGCGCGGTCGGCTCGCTGCGTGACTCGCTGCCGCCGGGCACGATGGTCGTCGTCGATCAGTTCATCGATCGCACGCTGCGCCGGCCCAAGACGTTCTTCGGCACCGGCCTCGTCGCCCACGTCTCGCTGGCCGAGCCGGTGTGCGCGCGCCTCGCGCGGGCGCTGTGCGAGACCGGCAGCGAGCTCGGGCTGCCCGTGGTCCGCGGGGGCACCTACGTCGCGATGGAGGGCCCGCAGTTCTCGACCAAGGCGGAGAGCGAGCTGCACCGCGCGCTCGGTGCCTCGGTGATCGGCATGACCAACCTGCCCGAGGCGAAGCTCGCCCGCGAGGCCGAGCTCTGCTACGCGACGGTGGCGATGGTGACCGACTTCGACTGCTGGCACGCGGACCACGCCCACGTGCAGGTGACCGACATCATCCGCGTGCTCACCGCCAACAGCGACAAGGCGCGCCGGCTGCTGGCGGCGGCGATCCCGCGCATCGGCGCCCACCCCGCGCCGTGTCCCCACGGCTGCGATCGCGCGCTCGACGCCGCGATCGTCACCGCGCCGGCGGCGCGTGACCCCGCACTGTGCGCGAAGCTCGACGCCGTCGCCGGGCGCGTGCTCGGGCCGCGCGCGTCGTGAGGGGCGCGTGAAGGTCGCGGGCGTCTGGCGGCGTGCGATCGAGCCCGCGCCCGGCGGGGTGCGCGCGGTCGTCGTGCTCGATCAGACGCGGCTGCCGTACGAGACGGCGTGGCTCCACCTCGACGACGTGGCCGGGGTCGCGCGCGCGATCCGCGACATGCACGTGCGCGGCGCGCCGCTCATCGGCGCCGCGGCTGCGTACGGGCTCGCGCTCGCGTGCGCCGCCGATCCGTCGGACCAGGCGATCGCGCGCGCCGCGGCCGAGCTCGCCGCCACGCGCCCGACGGCGGTGAACCTGGCGTGGGCGCTCGCCGAGGTGCGGCGCGCCATCGCCCCGGTGCCGCCGGGTGATCGAGGCGACGCCGCGTGGGCCACGGCCGCGGCGATCTGCGACGAGGACGTCGCGCGCAACGAGGCGATCGGCCGCCACGGGCTCGCGCTCGTGGGCGCGGCCGCGGAGCGGACCGGGCGGCCGGCGCAGGTGCTCACGCACTGCAACGCCGGCTGG
>DDTA01000227.1:119980-138707 GCA_002344285.1 Myxococcales bacterium UBA2376 | reverse complement strand
GGTCATGGACTGCTGGGGGCTCCCGGGAGGCGAGCCGCCTCGAGCAGCTCGCGGGTGTAGGCGTGCGTCGGCGCGCGCAGGGTGGCCGCGATCGGGCCCGCCTCGACGACGCGGCCGCGGCGCAGGACGAGGACGCGGTCGGCGATCGCCGCGGCGCTCGGGAGATCGTGGGTGATGAAGACGACGCCGAGGCCGCGCTCGCGCGNNGCAGCGAGGCGTCGAGCATCGACGTCGGCTCGTCGGCGACGAGCAGCTCGGGGGCGGCGGCGAGCGCGCGGGCGAGGGCGACGCGCTGGCGCTGGCCGCCCGACAGCTGGTGCGGGAAGCGGCGCGCGATCTCGGCGGCGGGCTCAAGGCCGACGGTGGCGAGCAGCTCGTGGACGCGGGCGTCGACGTCGGTGAGGTCGCCGTCGCGGCGGTGGAGGACGAGTGGGCGAGCGAGGTGGTGATGGACCCGGCGCGCCGGATTGAGCGACGCGAACGGATCCTGGAAGACCATCTGCACGGCGCCGGCGACCGTGAAGGCGCCGCGATCCGGCGCCTCGAGTCCGGTGAGGATCCGGGCGAGCGTCGACTTGCCGCTGCCCGACTCGCCGACGACCGCGAGCACCTCGCCGGCCTGGACGTCGAACGAGACGTCGTCGAGGGCGGGGGCCGGGCTGCGCGCGAAGTGGCGGGTGAGGCCGCGGACCTCGAGCAGGGTCGGGCGGTCCGGCGCGATCGGCAACGCGCTGGTGCCGGGTGGCGTGAGGCTGGGGAACGCGGCCAGGAGCTGGCGCGTGTAGGGCTGGGTCGCGTGGGCGCGCAGCTCGGCGGGCGTGTCGACCTCGAGCAGCCGGCCGTTGCGCATGACGCCCACGCGATCGGCGAACGCGAGCAGGAGCGGCAGGTCGTGGCTGATGAACACGATCGACAGCCCGAGTTCGCGGCGCAGGCGCTCGATGTGGACCAGGATCTCGCGCTGCACGATCACGTCGAGCGCGGTCGTGGGCTCGTCGAGGACGAGCACCTTGGGCGAGAGCGCGAGCGCGATCGCGATCACGACCCGCTGCCGCATGCCGCCCGAGAGCTGGTGCGGGTACGCGTCCAGGTGGTGCGGCTCGAGGCCGACGCGGCCGAGAAGCTCGAGCGCGCGGGCGCGTGCGGCCTTGCGGTCGAGACCGGCGCGCGCGCGCAGGACGTCGACGATCTGATCGCCGGCGGTGAGCACCGGGTTGAGCGCGTCGAGCGCGCCCTGGAAGACCATGGCCACCTCGGCCCAGCGATAGGCGCGCAGGCGTCGCGCGTCCATGGCGAGCACGTCGGCGCCGGCGTAGGCGATGCCACCGGAGACGGTCGCCGCCGACTCGTCGAGGAGGCGCAGGAGGGTGTAGCCGAGCGTCGACTTGCCGCTGCCTGACTCGCCGGCGAGGCCGAGGACCTCGCCGGGCATGAGGTCGAGCGACACGCCGTCGACGGCGTGGACGTCGCCGAACGAGACGCGGAGGTCGCGGACCGAGAGGATCGGGGCGCGCGCGGCGGGCGCCGAGGGGAACGACGTGACGGGCGCCGGCGCGCGCGACGCGGTCGAGCGCGGGCGGCGACGGAGGCGTGGATTGGTCAGCTCGTCGAGCGCGGCGTTGAGCAGGATGAGCCCGAAGCCGACGAGTGCGATCGCGAGCCCGGTCGGGACGAAGACCCACCACGAGCCGGTCAGGAGCGCCGCGTCGTTGGCGGCCCAGTAGAGGTTGGCGCCCCACGTGACCGCGCCCAGATCGCCGAGGCCGAGGAACTCGAGGCCGACCATCGCGGCGAGCGCGTACGTCGTCGCGCCGATGAACGCCGCGGCGAGGAGCGACGTCATGTTGGGGAGGAGCTCGGCCACGATCACGCGCGCGTGGTGCTCGCCGGCGATGCGCGCGGCGTGGACGTAGTCGCGGCGACGCAGCGTGAGCGCCTGCGCGCGGAAGACACGCGCGTGCCACGCCCAGCCGGAGAGCACGAGGACGGCGACGAGGCTCGCGGCGCCGGGGCGCAGGTACGCGGCGAGGACGATCGCCAGCGGCAGCCCGGGGATGACGAGGAAGACGTTGGTCAAGAAGGAGAGGGCGCGGTCGGCGTGGCCGCCCAGGTAGCCGGCGGTGACTCCCACGAGCGCGCCGGTGAAGGTGACCAGGGCCCCGACGACGAACGCGACGAGCAGCGTGGCGCGCGTGCCGGCGATGGTGAGCGCGAGGACGTCCTGGCCCTGACCGGTCGTGCCGAACCAGTGCGACGCCGACGGCGCCTGCAGCGGCCGGCCGACGGGGAGCGCCGCGTCGGGGAAGAGCCACGGCCCGACCAGCGCGATCAGCGCGAAGATCGCGAGGACGACGAGCCCGGTGATGGCCTTGGTGTCACGCATGGGGCCGCGTCCTCGGGTCGAGCGCCAGGGTGAGGAGGTCGACCAGGAAGTTGGCGGCGAGCACGGCGAGAGTGATGGCGAGGAAGAGCCCCTGCATCAGCGGGTAGTCCTGCGTGCGCACCGCCTGGATCAGCAGGTAGCCGGTGCCGGGGTACGAGAAGACGATCTCGGTGAGCAGCGAGCCGCCGAGGATGAAGCCGAGCGCCATCCCGAACGACGTGAGGTTGGGCAGGATCGCGTTGCGCGCGGCGTAGGCCCACAGCACGCGTCGCGACGAGAGCCCCTTGGCTCGCGCCAGCGTGATCTGCTCGGTGCCGAGGACGCCGATCATCGTGTTGCGCATCGACACCAGCCATCCGCCGATCGTGGCGACGACGATCGTGAGGGCGGGCAGCGCGGCGTGCTGCGCGACGTCGACGGCGAAGCGCAGGCTCCACGCCGGCTCGAGGTGGTCGCAGTAAGCGTGACGGAGCGGCGCCCACCCCAGCGTGAAGCCGAACAGGTGGAGCGCGAGCATGGCGAGCCAGAAGTAGGGGAACGCGCCCGAGAGCGCGAGCACGGGCGGCAGGAGCGCGTCGAGCCAGCCCGAGCGTCGCCACGCCGCGAGCACGCCGAGCGCGGTTCCCAGGATGAAGCTGAAGGTGAGCGCGAGGCCGCCGAGGGCCAGCGTCCACACCAGGCCGGTGGCGATGACGTCGGCGACGCGGGCCGGGTACTGGGACGTCGAGCGGCCGAGGTCGCCGCGCGCGATGTCGCCGAGGTACGTGACGTACTGGGTGGTGAGCGGCGCGTCGGTGTCGCCGAACGCGGCGCGCATCGCGGCGATCTGCTCGGGCGAGGCCGAGGCCGACATGCGGCCGGCCATCACCGTCGTCGCGTCGCCGGGCATGAGGCGGGGGACGAGGAAGTTGAGCGTGAGCGCCGCCCACGCCGCGACGAGGTAGAAGCCGAGCCGCGAGAGGACGACGCGGGTCATCGAGCGACTCCGTCGGTTCCGTCGACGACCCGCGGCGCGACGGTGGTGAGGACGAGGAGCGCGTCGGGCTCGGCGTTGGGCGAGAGCCGAGCGTACGGGTTCGACGCGTCGGGAAAGCCGACGAAGCGGCGGGTCGAGAACTCGCCCCACAGCGGGTTGGGGAAGAGCGGGATCGCCGGCGCGAGGTCGGCGAACCGGTGCTGCAGGCCGACGGCGATCGCGCGTTGCTCCTCGGGCGAGGCGGCGCGCTCGAAGGCGTCGAGCAGCGCGTCGGCCTGCGGATCACCGACGCGGTGCCAGTTGCCGGGGGCGAGCTTGCCCACCGGCTGCACGGTCTTCTGGCTCATCGTCCAGCGGTAGAACTGGAACGGCGTCGGACCGTCGAGCGAGTAGCCGACCGAGAGGGCGAACGTGCCCTCCTGCAGGCGGCTCATCCACGCGCTGAAGTCGTAGACGCGCAGGTGGGCGCGCACGCCGATCTCGTTCAGGTCGCGGGCGATGAGCTGGGCGGCGCGCACCCAGTCGGACCAGCCGCTCACCACCTCGATGTCGAACGCGAGCACGTTGCCCGCGGGATCGCGGCGGACGCCGTCGCCGCCGCGGCGGCAGCCGGCCTCGTCGAGCAGACGCTCCGCGGCCGCGCGGTCGAGCGTCATCCACGGCGCCTGGGCGGCGCTCGGATCCTTCCACGCCGGGTAGCCGTCGGTCAGGCCGGTCGCGTCGGCCGGGCGGGTCATGCCGTACATGGCGACGTCGACGAGGCGGGCGCGATCGATCGCCATCGAGAGCGCCTTGCGGACGCGCGGGTCGCCGAGCGGCGGCCGCGTGGTGTTGGCGTAGAGGAGAACCATGTTGCCGACGAGCGGCGACCACGTGTGGTGGTGCACCGGGTCGCGCGCGATGAACGTGCGCTCGACCGCCGGGACGAAGTTGCCCGCCCAGTCGACGTCGCCGAGGGCGAGCGCGAGGTTCGCCTGATCGTTCGACGGGTAGGCGAGGAAGCGGAGCGAGGGGACCTCGGGTTTCCCCGCCTGCCAGTAGTACGGGTTCCGCCCGAGCTCGTAGACCTGATCGCGGAACACGCGCACCTCGGTGAACGGTCCGGTGGCGACCGGCTGAGGGTTGGAGAAGGCCACCGGGTCGGCGATGTCCCGCCAGATGTGGCGCGGCACGATCGGCTGGTGCACCAGGTCGGCGAGGCCGGGCGTGTACGGCCGCGTGAAGCGCACCTCGACGGTGACCGGGTCGACGGCGCGGACGTCCTCGACGAAGCCCCAGACGAAGCCGACATCGAGCGCCGGGTGCCGGCGCAGGAGCGTGAACGTGAACGCGACGTCGTCGGCGGAGAACGGCGCGCCGTCCGACCAGCGGACGCCGCCGCGGAGCGTGAAGGTGAGGCGCCGGAGATCGTCCGACCAGGCGTGGCCGGTCGCGAGCCAGGGCGTGTACCGCCCGGTCATCGGGTTGAAGATCTCGAGCGGCTCGTACACGCCGTTGCGCGTCGGCCAGCGGCTGCGCCCCGGCGGCAGGAGCGGGTTGAAGTTGCGGACCCAGATGCTCTGCTGCTCGATCGAGATCGAGAGCGGGGCGTCGGCGCCGGTGGAGCGGGGCGCGTGGTGATCGCCGCATGCCGCGATCACCGCGGCGACGATCACCACCGCGCCCCGGGAGATCACGGGATCCTCTCGTAGACCCGCACGTAGTCGACGAGCATGGTCTGAGGGAAGACGGTGGAGCCGTCGGGGTTGCCGACGTAGGTGCCACCGACGGCGACGTTCAGGATGATGAAGAAGGGGTGGTCGTAGACCCAGCTCGTGCCGGCCGGCAGGTCGGCGGGCGTCGCGGTGAAGAACGGATCGTCGTCGATCTTGAAGATGATCCGGCCCGGGTCCCACTCGATCGTGTAGACGTGGAAGCCCTGCGACAGGTCGACGCCCGAGTCGAGGTCGCGGCCGTGGTTGGCGCCGCCCGAGTAGCCGGGACCGTGCAGCGAGCCGCGGAAGTGCCGCGGCTGCTGGCCGCGGTACTCCATGATGTCGATCTCGCCGCAGCTCGGCCAGCCGACGTTGGAGATGTTGTCGCCGAGGACCCAGAAGGCGGGCCAGATGCCCTGGCCGCGCGGCAGCTTGATGCGCGCCTCGAAGCGGCCGTACGCGCGCGCGAACCGGCCGGCGGTGTTGATGCGCGCCGAGGTGAAGTTCCGCCCACCGTAGTCCTCGCGCCGCGCGGTGATGCGCAGCCGGCCCTGACCGTCGAGCGACGCGTTCTCGGGCCGGTCGGTGTCGAACTCGAGCTGCTGGTTGCCCCAGCCGTCACCGCCGACGTCGTGGCGCCACTTCGCCGGGTCGGGGCGCTGGTTCTCGGGGCCGTCGAACTCGTCCTGCCAGACGAGGCGCCACGGCGGGCCGAGGATGTCGCTGGCGTCGATGGGCGTCGCGGCGTCGGTGGGACCGGGCGCGTCGGGGGCGCCCGGGGTTCCCGGCGGCGGCGTGCCCGGCACGCAGGCGGCGAGCGCGCACGCGCCGAGGGCAGCGGCGAGGACTGCGTACTTCATGCCGAGGCTCCTTGCGAGGGGAAGAGGGTGCGATCGGCGAGCGCGGCGTCGAGCACCATCGTGGCGGCGCCGACCGCGATCGAGCGCGCGCCGAGGCGGCTCGCCACGATCCGCGTCTCGGCGACGGAGGTCGACAGCGCGCGCGCGCGGATCGAGGCGCGCAGCGGATCGAGGAGCAGGTCACCCACGCTCGCGATCTCGCCGCCGAGGACGACCACCGCCGGGTTGAGCAGGTTGAGCAGGCCGGCCACGACGACGCCGAGCGAGTGCCCGACGTCGTCGACGAGGGCCCGCGCGACCGGGTCGCCGGCGCGCGCGCCCACGACGATGTCGGTGATCGTCGGGTTCTTCTTCTTCTTGCCCCAGCGGGCCCGCGCCCGCGCGAGCAGCGCCTCCGCGCCGATGAGCGTCGCCAGGCAGCCGCGCGAGCCGCACACGCACGGCGGGCCGTTGGGATCGATCGCGATGTGGCCGATCTCGCCCGCGGTGCCGCCCGAGCCGCGGTAGAGGGCGCCGTTGATGATGTGGCCGGAGCCGATGCCGGTCGCGACCTTGATGAAGGCGAGGTCCTCGCCGCCGGCGCCGGCGCCCCAGAAGCGCTCGGACAGCGCGCCGAGGTTGGCGTCGTTGTCGACGAAGACCGGCACGCCGAACGCCTCGGCGAGGGTGGCCTGCACGTCGTACTCCGCCCACGCCGGGAGGATGAGCGGCGACAGCTTGCCGGGGCGATCCGGGTGCACCGGGCTCGGCACCGCGACGCCGATGCCGACCACGCGCTTCTTGGAGACGCGTTCGGCGGTGAGGCACTCGTCGATGAGCGTGCGCGCGGTCGCCAGCGCCGCCTTTGGGTCGTCGCGCACCGCGACGTGGGTGTCGCGGAAGGCGCGGACGTGGCCGCGCAGATCGGTGAGGACGGCCGAGACGTGGGTGGCGCCGAGCTCGACGCCGACGAGCGCGTAGGCGTCGTCGCGGAAGCCGACCAGGACGGGCCGGCGCCCGCCGCGTGAGGCCCCGGCGCCGATCTCGCGCACCAGCCCCGCGCGCTCGAGCTCGGCGACGATCGCGCTCACCGTCGACGGGCTGAGCCCCGTGTGGCGAGCGATGTCGGCGCGCGAGATCTGGCGCTCGCGCCAGAGCAGGCGCAGCACGAGCGTCGAGTTCTGCGTGCGCATGCCGGCGGCATCGGCGGTGGGGAGCGAGAGGGCTGCGGGGGCGTTCACGGGGCCTTGCCTCATTCCCAGCGAATATCGTCGATACCGAAGGTCATCGGGGCGGTCGCCTCCTTGGCGACCCAGCCGAAGCCTCCGACGACGCGCGCGTAGCTCGCGCCGGCGAGCGGGAGCGTGTAGCGCGTGGGCGTGGTGGTGAGCGCGATCTCGGTCTGCTTCACCTCGAAGCCGTCGACCGCCATCATGCCGACCATGAAGTCGACCTTCTCGGTGCCGGTGGCGCCCCACGCCTGGAAGGCGATCTGGGTGGCGCCGGCGGGGATCTGGAGGCCGGGGCGGTCGCCCCAGTTGCCGTCGGGGTACTGCCAGTAGACGCCGGCCCACGCCGTCCCCGACGGCGTCCAGGTGTAGCGGTGGCAGTTGCCGATCCACGTCGACGGGCGTGACGGCAGGCAGGTCTGGGCGTCGGTGATCGCGCCCGGGTTCTCGCCGTCACCCATGTAGCCCGAGGGGCCGTACCAGTCGTCGACGGCGAAGGGCAGGACCGTCGGCGCGACCTCGCCGGTCCCGCCGCCGTCGATCCCGGGGTTGTTGCCGGCGTCGCCGGCGTCGGGGAAACCGCCGCTGCACGCGGCGAGGGAGACAACGAAGAGGGCTGGCATCCGCATCCGATCACCTCCGTCCGTTCATGAGTTTGTTCGGACGATGCAGAAACTAGATCAGGGCGCGGTCGAAAGGCAAGCCCGAAGTTCGCGCGAGATGCACGTCAGCGACGAGCACGAAACATCTCAGGGGAGTCGTCCGACGAGGATTCACGATTGCCATTGACAGATCGACGAGCGGCGAGCCAAGGTCCATTCGTGCGGACGATGAACAAACTTGTCGCGTTCGTGGCCGCGGCTGGATGCAGCACCGCGTCCTATCAAGGGGTTGACGACGGAGCCGACGGCGACGCCGTGGCGACGGAAACCGACGGTGCCCCCTCGGACGCGGCCGGCCCCGACGTTCCCCCGGACGCGCGCGCGCCGCTTCCGCCCCAGACGTCGCGGCTGCGCATCGTGAGCGCCTGCGCGTTTCCGATCTGGATCGCGCACTCGAACAACGTGCCCGGCGAGCAGAACGTCCGGCTCGATCCCGGGGGCTACCACGACTACGCGATCCCGGCGGGGGGGCTGGCGTCCGCGCGCTTCTGGCCCAAGGTCGGGTGCGACGCGAACGCGCGCAACTGCCGCATCGGCGACAGCGGGGAGGGCGGAGGGGCGCCCTGCGGCCCCGGCGGCTGTCACCCGCCGATCGACTCCAAGTTCGAGGTGACGTTCGCGGCGATCGGCTCGAGCGCCGCGACGTTCTACAACCTCAGCCTGGTCGACGGGTACACGCTCCCGTTCTCGGTGGTCCCCGTTGGAAACGGCGCCGGCGCCGGCAGCTGCACCGCGTCCGACTGCTCGATGCTCACCCTCGACGCCTGCCCGGTCGCGGAGGATCTGGGCGGCAGCGTGTACCCCGCGTACGCGGACCGCAGCCTGCGGGTCGCCGACGTCGGCTGCATGTCCCCGTGCAAGGCGTGGACGTATCCCGCGCCCTACGGCCTGCACCTCCCGGAGTCGCAGGATCCCGGGCTCCACCTCTGCTGTCCGACGCCGATCGATCCGGGCACGGGTCAGTGTACGGCGGCGAACGGCTGCATCACGCCGGCGGCGTGCCGCGCCGCCAGCGACCCGCTGAGCGTGGTGCACACCGACTACGTCCAGCTCGTCCACGCGCGGTGCCCGACCGCGTACGCGTACTCGTATGACGACGACGCGGGGTTGCACGCCTGCCCGGCCGACACTGGCTTCCGCGTCGAGTTCTGTTCCTGATCGCTCGATGGCATGTCGCTTTTCACTCGACCGTTGAACTTGATACGGACGAAGAACAAAGTCTTCCTCAAGGAGGGCTCATGCACCGCACCGTTCGCGCGTCGATCGTCCTGTCGCTCGCTCTTTTCGTCGCCTGTGTGGCCGAGGAAGGCGGGCCTTCCGGGTCCGGCGACCCGCCCGACGCGCTCCCCGAGGGCGTGATCGACGCGCTCGAGCGTGACCTCGGGCAGTCCCGCCCCGCGCTGGAGCGGCGGCTGCGCGTCGAGGCCGTCGCCGCCCAGCTCGCGCCGGTCCTGCGCGACCAGCTCGCCGAGAGCTTCGGCGGTGCGTGGATGAACGCCGACGGCACCGCGCTGGTCGTCGGCGTCACCGATCCGGCGCGCGCCGACCTCGTACGGCTGGCCGGCGCCGAGCCGCAGCTCGTGCGCTTCGGCCTCGACCGCCTCGAGCTCGCGATCGACGCCGCGCCGGCCGACGTCCACCCGAGCATCCACGCGTGGCGCGTCGACGTCGCGCGCAACCGCATCGTCGTGACCGCCGAGGAGCCGTCGTCGCCAGCGGTCGCCGCGTTCATCGCCGAGCTCGACATCGATCCGGCGACGGTCGTGGTCGAGCGCGCGACCGAGCGCCCGCGTCCGCTCTACGACGTGCGCGGCGGCGACGAGTACATCATCAACAGCAACACGCTGTGCTCGGTCGGCTTCGCCGTCGAGCGCGGCTTCGTCACCGCCGGTCACTGCGGGCGCGCG
Source organism: Myxococcales bacterium UBA2376 (assembly GCA_002344285.1). Taxonomy (GTDB): domain Bacteria; phylum Myxococcota_A; class Polyangia; order Haliangiales; family Haliangiaceae; genus UBA2376. The sequence goes on along the minus strand of DDTA01000227.1, from coordinate 129,017 downwards.
GGCTCCCCGACGCACGGCTCGAACTGGGTCGCGCAGGGCACGTTCCGCGGCTCGACGTTCCCCGGGAGCGACCACGGCTGGGTCGAGCTCAACGGCTCGTGGACCTCGCTGCCGTACGTCGGCAACCACGGCGGCGGGCAGATCGCGGTGCACGGCTCGACGGTGGCGCCGGTGGGCAGCTCGATCTGCCGCTCGGGGCGCACGACCGGCTGGCGGTGCGGCGTGATCCAGGCGCACAACGTCACCATCAACTACGCGGCCGGGGCGGTGTACGGCGCGACGCAGACCAACGCGTGCGCCGAGGGCGGAGACTCGGGTGGCTCGTTCATCTCCGGCAACCAGGCCCAGGGCGTGACGTCGGGCGGCAGCGGCAACTGCTCGTCGGGTGGCAACACCTTCTACCAGCCGGTGAACCCGATCCTCTCGGTCTACGGCCTGCGCCTCAAGACGGTGGGCGGAAGCGGCGCCAAGGCGATCGTCTCCAGCTGGAACGGCAAGTGTATCGACGTGCCCAGCGCCAACTTCGCCGACGGCGTGAAGCTCCAGATGTGGGACTGCAACGGCACGGCCGCGCAGCAGTGGACGTTCACCAGCGGCACCGTCCGCGCGGGCGGCAAGTGCATGGACGTGGCCTGGGGCAACCCGGCGAGCGGCACCGAGATCCAGCTCGCCAACTGCAGCGGCAACCTGGCGCAGCAGTTCGTCCTCTCCGCCGCCGGCGACCTGGTGAGCGTCCTGGCCAACAAGTGCGTCGACATCGCCGGCTGGAACGGCAACAGCGGGGCGCGCCTCATCATCTGGGACTGCCACGGCGGCGCCAACCAGAAGTGGCACCTCCGCTGACGCGGCGTGATCAGCTCAGCGCGAGGACGGCGTCGGTCGCCGCGTGCGAGGTCGCCGTCACGAGCCGCGCGCGCAGGGCGGGGCCGAGACGCGGGCCCAGCAGTGGCAAGTGGCGGCGCGTGACCTGCACGCCCCAGCGCTCGCCGCGGGCGGCGACGTTGGCGTCGAGGAGCGCGCGGAAGACGCGGATGCGCTCCGCGTCGTCGGGCGGCGGCGGCGGCGGGAGCCCGGCCAGGCGGGCGCGGGCCTCGGCGAAGATCCAGGGATGCTGGATCGCGGCGCGGCCGATCATCACGCCGGCGCAGCCGGTGTCGGCGAGCGCGCGGACCACGTCCTCGGCGTCGCGCACGTCGCCGTTCACCACGACCGGGATGTCGACCACCTCGCGCGCGCGCCGCGCCCACGCCCAGTCGGCGGGGCCATCGTGCCCGGCCTGCGCGGTGCGGCAGTGGATCGTGAGCGCTGCGGCGCCGGCGTCCTCGAGGCGGCGCGCGAGATCGACGATCGGCATGTGCGACTCGGGTCCGAACCCGATCCGCGTCTTCACGCTGACCGGCAGGTCCACCGCGTCGACCACGCGTCGCACCATCGCGACCATGGCCGCCGGGTCGCGCAGCCAGCCCGCGCCGGCGCCGTTGCGCGAGACGCGCGGGAGCCAGCAGCCGCAGTTGAGGTCGAGGAACGGCGGGCGCGCGGCGGCCGCGATGACCGCGGCCTGCATCAGCAGCTCGGGGTCGGCGCCGTAGATCTGGATCGCCGTGGGCCGATCATCCTCGGCGAGCGCCGCCTTGCGGCGCGCGAGCGCCGCGCCGGCGATCACCTGCTCGGCCCTGATGAACTCGGTGAAGCACAACCGCGCCCCCAGCCCGCGCGCCACCCGCCGGAACGCCGCATCGCTCACGTCCTCCATCGGGGCGAGCACCACCGGCGCGTCCGCAAGCAGCGCCGCGATCGGGTTCATTCGCGCACCATGAAACACGTTCCATTTGGGGACGGTGTCAACTTTGTCAACTTACCGGTTCGCCCCAACCGGGGGACCCGTAAGTTGTCAAAGTTGACACCGTCCCCGGGAAAGGGGAGCGATTTCAGGGGGTCAGCGGAGGCCGGCGCGGGCGAGGAGGCGGTGGAGGTGGACGCGGTCGAGGCCGGCGGCGCGGGCGGCGGCGCTGACGTTGCCGGCGTGAGCGGCGAGGAGTTGCTCGAGGTAGCGGCGCTCGACGTGGCGGATCCAGCGATCGCGGACGGCGCGGAGCGGCTGGGTGATGTCGATGGCGGGCTCGTCGACGGTCGAGGTGGTGGGCGTGGGCTCCTGGCGCGCGAGGCAGGCCTCGACGTAGTTGCGGAGCTCGCGGACGTTGCCCGGCCACTGGTGGCGGAGGAGCTCGGGCAGGAGCTCGCCGCTGCGGAGCGAACGGGCGAGCGGCGAGGTCGTGTCGCCGAGTGACTCGAGGATGGCCCCCACGAGGACGGGGATGTCGGCGGTGCGCTCGCGCAGGGGCGGCATGCGCACGACCAGGACCGCGAGGCGATAGTAGAGGTCGGCGCGGAAGCGATGGGCGTTGACCTCGGCGCGGAGGTCGCGGTTGGTCGCGGCGAGGATGCGCACGTCGACGGTGCGGCGCTGCGTGCCGCCGATGCGCTGGGTCTCGCGGCGATCGAGCGCGCGCAGGAGCTTGGGCTGGAGGTCGAGCGCGAGCTCGCCGATCTCGTCGAGGAAGATCGTGCCGCCGGCCGCGGTCTCGAGGGCGCCCGCGCGCGCGGTGGCGGCGCCGGTGAAGGCGCCGGCCTCGTAGCCGAAGAGCTCCGCCTCGAGCAGGTTGGGCGGCACGGCGCCACAGTCGATGACGACGAACGGCCCGTCGCGACGTGGGCCCTCGAGGTGGAGGGACTCGGCGGCGAGGTCCTTGCCGGTGCCGCTCTCGCCGAGCAGGAGGACGGTGCTGGTGCTGGCGACCGCCGCCTCGAGCTGGGCGTAGACCGCGCGCATCGGCACCGAGCCGCCGCGCAGCCGGCCAAACCGATCGCGGGGTGACAGCGCGATGGCCACGTGGCGCGCGCCCAGGTCGAAGCGGAGTCGCGTGCGTCCGATCGTGAGCTGCGCGCCGTCGCGGAGCGGCGCCTCGATGACCGGCACGCCGTCGACGAGCGTGCCGTTGCGGCTGCCCAGGTCGCGGACGACGATGACGCCGCCGCCGACCCGGACCTCGCAGTGAAAGCGAGACATCGCGCCGTCGTCGACGACGACGTCGGCGCGCGGGTCGGCGCCGATCACCGTACGCTCGGACGCGAACGCGCGCCGCTCGCCGTCGCGCTCGCCGCCGAGGATCGTGAGCGTGCACTCGCGGACGGTGGCGCTCAGCGGCGCGGCGCCGGTGAGGGTCTCGGTCGGGCGGTCGCCCCCGTCGCCGGCGTCTCCGGTATCGCTGGTGTCGGTGGGCATCAGTCGAGCCCCTCGCGTCCGGCGCGCGGATCGGGTGCGGGCGGGCGCGGATCGCGCTTCGGCTTGCGCGCGGGCCTGGTCGCGCGCGTCGGCGGAGGTGACGGTTCGGCGGCGGGGGAGGGCGCGACGGTGGACGGAGAGGGAGAGGGAGGAGGAGAAGGAGAGAAAGAAGGAGAAGGAGAGGAAGATGCAGAGGGAGATGCAGGAGGAGAAGGAGAAGGGGGGGTGGGAGAGGGGGAGAAGGTTGATGGAGCCTCGGGGGCGGGCTGTCCTCGATCACGGGACGCGGCCACGGCGAGCACGGCGATCGCGGCGAGGAGCAACGCCGCCGCGAGGCCGATCGCGGCCCAGCGTCGGCGCGGCGCGGGCGGGGCGAAGCGCGGCGTGGGATCGATCGTCGTCGGCGCGTCGTCGATTCGCCCGGTGGGGAGCGGGCTCGCGGGAATCGGGCCGAGATCCTCCGTGCGTCGGTCGGTCGGGTCGCCGAACGCCGGCGCCTCACCGCGCAACACGCGCGCGATCGCGGCCATCGACGGTGGCCGGCGCCCGGGCTCGCGCTCGAGGCAGTGCGCGAGCAGATCGTCGAGGTCGGCGGAGACGGCGGCGAGCGAGCGGGCGCGGGGCGCGGTCTCGACCAGCTGCGGGCAGCGGCCCTCGTCGTGCCCGACGTAGGGGCGACGGCCGGTCGCGGCCTCGAACAGGACGGCGCCGAGCGCCCAGATGTCGACGCCGGGCGTGATCATCCCGCTCACGAGCTGCTCGGGCGCCATGTACGGCGGCGTGCCGACGCGCCGGCTGGTCTGCGCCGCGCTCTCCTCGCCGAGCGCCTTGGCGATGCCGAAGTCCACGATGATCGGCGCGCCGTCGCGCAGGACGACGTTCGCGGGCTTGAGGTCGCGGTGCACGATGCCGCGGTCGTGCGCGGCCTGCATGCCGTCGGCCAGCGCCGCGCCGATGCGCCGCACCTCCGCCTCGGAGAGCGCGCCGCGCGCGATCCGCGCCGACAGCGTCTCGCCGTTCACCCGTTCCATCACCAGGTAACACTGCCCCGACGCCTGGTCCCGGCCGAAGTCCACGACGCGCACCACCGCCGGGTGATCGATCGCGCGGGTGCGCTCCGCCTCGGCGATGAACGCCGTCACCGCCGCCTCGTCCTGGGCGAGCCCGCTGCGCAGGAGCTTGACCGCGACCTCGTCGCCGAGGAAGCGATGGGTCCCGGCGTACACCTCGCTCGTCGCGCCGCTGCCGAGCCGCGCGCCCAGGGTGTAGTTCCCGATCTGGCGACCTGACGACGCGATGATCTACTCTCGCACGGATGCGTCATCGCGGAAACGCGTCTTCGCCGGCCGTGGCCGCCGTGATGACCATCGCGGTGGTGCTGCTCGCGCTCGCCCCCGCCGCCCGCGGCGACGACGCCGAGGCCCGCGCGCTCGAGCACCTCGACCGAGGCGTCGCCGCCTTCCAGGCCGGCGAGTACACGCGCGCCCATCGCGAGTTCCGGGCCGCGCACGAGCTGGTGCCCGATCGCGCCAACCCGTATCGCTGGCTCGCGCTCACCGAGATGCAGCTCGGCGACTGCGCGCGCGCCGTCCCCAACATCGCCGAGTTCGAGCGCCGCGTCGCCGCCGCGGATCCGCGCCTCGCCGAGCTCGTCCGCCTGCGCGTCCTCTGCGAGCGCGAGCACGCGACGCCGCCCCGGCCACCGTCCGCGCCCGCACCGGCGCCGCGACGTCGCCTCACGCAGCGCGCGTGGTTCTGGCCCACCGTCGCGGGTGTCACCGCGGTCGTCGCCGGCGGCGTCGTCCTCGGCTTCGCGCTCGCCGGCGATGACGTCTCGCGCTTGCCGCCGATCCAGTGCGGCGGCACGGGGTGCGCGCCGTGAGGCAGCTCCGTCGTCACGCGCTCGCCCTCGGGCTCGCGCTCGTTGCCTGCGGCGACGACGCCGGTCCGTGCGACGGCGTCGCCGGCCGGTGCCTCGCCGTCCACGTGAGCTCGCCGACGATCGACACCATCGACCAGCTCGACCTCGACATCCTCTACGGCGTCCGCCACGACGTCGGTCACACCCAGCTCGAAGGCGGCCGCGCCGTGCCGCTCCCCGTCGACACCTCGATCCGCTTCGACGACGCCGCCGGCGCGCTCGAGGTCGGCGTCGTCGCCGGCGGCAAGCTCGCCGGCAACCTGCTGGGCACCGGCGCCGCGTCGGCGACGCTCGCCCCCGACGAGCACGCGACCATCGCCATCGTGCTCGCGCCGCCCGCCGCCTGCGTCGACCTCTCGTTCTACTGCGGCGGCGACCAGGTCGCCGGCGATCCCGCCACGCTCTACCAGTGCGACGCCGGCGCCGTGCCCCAGGCGCGCGGCCGCTGCGTCCACGGCTGCGTCATCAACCCCGGCGACGACGACGCCTGCGACGGCGGCCCCGACCCGTGCGTCGAGGGCGGCTTCTACTGCGGCGGCAACAAGCTCGACGGCGATCCGCGCACGCTCTACCGCTGCGCCGGCGGCGTCGGCACCGCGCCCATGCCGTGCGCCGACGGCTGCGAGGTGCGGCCGCAGGGCACCGACGACGCCTGCTTCTGAAGCGAACCGACGTAGAGAGTCGTCGTCACAGGGCCCCGGATCGGGCACGGGCACGGGCACGGGCACGGGCGGGCGCGGCAGGCCTCATTGACAGGTGCGCGCGACCTGACCGTCCGAGCCGGTGAGCATGTACGCGTCCGAGACGAAGCCGTTGCCGATGTCGTCCCACAGGTTGGTCGTGCCGTACGTGCCCGTGATCGTCTGTCCGCGCTTCTGACAGGTGATCGTCACCCAGGTGCCGTCGGCGATCGCGCCGATCGCGCGCGTCGTCGTGCTCGCGCCGGCGCGCACGGTCAGCGGTGCCCCCGCGGTGTTCACGCGCGCGCTCACGCCGCCGCCCGAGCCGCAGCGGTTCCGGCTCGTGTAGTTGCGCGTGCCGTAGTAGAAGGCGCCCGCGCCGTTGAACGACGCGCGCATCGCCACGCCGTTGTGCCGCTGCTCGTAGTGGAGGTGCGGGCCGGTCGAACCGCCGGTCGAGCCGACGGTGCCGATCTTCTGCCCCTGGCTCACCTGCTGGCCGACCGACACGCTCTGGCTGGCGAGGTGGGCGTAGCGCGTGGTGTAGCCGTTGCCGTGGCTGATCTCGATCCACCGGCCGTAGCTGGTGCTGCCGGTGTTGGCCACCCGCGTGACCCGCCCGGCCGCCGCCGCGACGACGGTGTCGCCGAGGTCGTTGTTGCGGTTGAAGTCGACGGACGGCGTCGGGCTGTGTCCCGTGCGCGTCTGGCCGGCCCACACCTGACCGCACGGGAACGGCAGCTGGAAGCGTGGCGACACCGCGAACAGGGCGCCGTAGTCGACCGCCTCGACCTCGTCCGAGTGCTCGTCCTCCGGCAGCGGCCCCTCGTCGTGCCACTCCCAGTCGCCGAGCGTGCCCGCCGGATCCTCCGGGTCGATCTCGCCGTCGTCCGCGCAGCCAGCCAGGACGAGGGCCGCGATCGCGGCCCCCACGAACAGGTTCGAGCTCTTCTTCATGGTGGCCCTCTTCAGCAAGGCCCACGCCACGGCGAACTGCACGGAACCACGTCGACCTCGCGTCGACACCTGTCGCGCGCGACGCTACACGTGCACACGGCCGTCCGCGGATCCGGCCACCAGGTCAGCCAGTTTCCGACGACGTTTCCGTAGGTTGGACGCGGCACGTCGGTTGCGATGGCCGCCCTCATGTGCAAGCCCATCCTGTTCGTCGCGATCCTGTCGTTCCAGCTCACCGGCTGCGTCGGCGAGCCGCCCGAGGAGCCGTTCCACGAGCCGCCGCTGACCGAGGAGGAGCGGGCGCAGCTCCCCGACGACAGCCTCCCGGACCACGAGCACACCGACGAGGTGCTCGTGTCCGGTCCGGCCGAGGACGACGCCGCGATCTTCGACGACGACGACGCGTTCGCGCCGTACGACGTCGCGGTGGTCGACGACGACGACGACGAGCAGCCGATGACCGGCGGGCAGCTCTACGCGCTCCTGCGCTGGGGCCTGCACCCGCGCGCCTCCGACGGCCTGCGCGCCGCGGGCGTCGCGTCGTGGCGGATCACGCAGACGATCGGCAACGCGCCAGCGTCGGCGGGCTACCACGCGCAGGACGGCTCGGTGAACGGGCAGCCGTACACCGCGGCGACCGACCTCTCCACCTCCGGCATGACGGCGACCCAGATCCACAACCTGCTCGAGCGCCTGGCCAAGGTCGGCTTCGCCGCCTGGTACCGCAAGAACGGCGTCGACGGCTGGAGCGGCGCCAACCACATCCACGTCGTCTACGCCAACTGCAAGATGAAGTCGCAGCTGCGCGCCCAGGTGCGCTCGTTCCTCGTCGGGCGCAACGGCCTCGTCTCCAACCGCGTGTACACCTGGCACACGTTCAGCGCGGCGGCGAAGGCGGCGGTCCAGCGCAAGTTCAACCAGAGCCAGCAAGGGACCTCCAACGGCGGCGCCGGTGTGTCCGCGCGCATCAACACCAGCGGCGCGCCGCTCACGGTGCGCGCCGGCGCCTCGACCACGTCGGCGGCCGTCGGTTCGCGCGCCGACGGCGCGTACGTCACGATCACCTGCCAGAAGCGCGGGCAGTCGGTGACCGGCACGTACGGGACGTCGACGCTCTGGGATTACATCGGCAGCGGCTACGTCGCCGACGCCTACGTCATGACCGGCTCCGACGGCCAGGTCGCGCCGACCTGTCCGTGACGACGCGAACCTGCTGCGAGGCGACTGTCCTTGGGGTAGGGTCGCGCCGTGGGACGTGCCTTCGAGAAACGCAAGTCGACCATCTTCGCGCGCATGGATCGCGTGGGGAAGATCTTCGCCAAGATCGGCAAGGACATCGCCATCGCCGTGAAGGCCGGCGGGTCCAGCCCCGACGGGAACCCGGCGCTGCGGCGCGCGCTGCAGAACGCGCGCGCTGCCAACATGCCCAAGGACAAGATCGAGAACGCGATCAAGAAGGCGAGCGGGCAGGGCGCCGCCGCCTACGAGATCGTGATCTACGAGGGCTACGCCGCGCACGGCATCGCGCTCCTGGTCGAGACCGCGACCGACAACGTCACCCGCACCGTGGCCAACGTGCGCCACGCCTTCAAGGCGCACGGCGGCAACATGGGCACGACCGGCAGCGTCGCGTTCATGTTCCAGCACCAGGGCGTCTTCCGCCTCGACCCGGCCGGCCTCGACCGGGACAGCCTCGAGCTCGATCTGATCGACCACGGCCTGGTCGCGCTCGACGACGGCGAGGGCGAGAAGGGCGAGCCGCTCCTGCTGGTGCGCGTCGCGTTCGCCGACTTCGGCGCGATGCAGGCCGCGCTCGAGGCCCGCGGCCTCCACGCCGTGTCGACGGCGTTCGAGTACGTGCCCCAGAACGTGACCGAGCTCCCCGACGAGAAGACCGACGAGGTGCTCAAGCTGGTCGCCGCGCTCGAGAGCGACGACGACGTGCAGAACGTCTACAGCACCCTCGCCTGACCCGGGCGCCGGCCGCCCGCCGTCACAGCACGAAGTGCCGGGTCTCGCGCGCGGCGCGGCGCAGCTCGTCGCGCACGTCGGGGTGCGCGATCGAGATGAGCGCCTCGGCGCGTCCGCGCAGGCTCAGCCCGTGCAGGTCGACAGCGCCGTGCTCGGTCACGACCCAGTGCACGTGCCCGCGCGTCGTCACCACGCCGGCGCCGGGCTTGAGCGCCGGCGCGATCC
>DDTA01000227.1:0-119959 GCA_002344285.1 Myxococcales bacterium UBA2376 | reverse complement strand
ACGAAGTCCATCTGGCCGCCGATGCCGCTGTAGATGCGGTGCCCGATCGAGTCGGCGCACACCTGGCCGGTCAGGTCGATCTCCAGCGCCGAGTTGATCGCGGTCACCTTCGGGTTCTTGCGGATGAGCGCGGTGTCGTTGGTGCGGTCGCACGGGTGCAGCTCGAGCAGGTGGTTCTCGTGCACGAAGTCGAACAGGCGCCGCGTCCCCGAGACGAAGCTCGAGACGATGCGGCCGCGGTGCACGCGCTTGTGCACGTTGGTGATGACGCCCTGCTCGACCAGCGGCACCAGCCCGTCCGAGAACATCTCGGTGTGCACGCCGAGGTCGCGCTTGTCGCCGAGCCGCGCCAGCACGGCGTCGGGGATGGCGCCGATGCCCATCTGCAGCGTCGCGCCGTCGTCGACCAGCGCGGCGACGTGCGCGCCGATCCGGGCCTCGACCTCGCCGATCGTCGCCGGCGCGTGCTCGACGAGCGGGCGATCGGTGTGGCAGAAGGCCGTCACCCGCGACAGCGGCACGCTCGACGCGCCCGAGGTGCGCGGCATCTGCGCGTTGATCTCGGCGAGCACGATCGGCGCCGACTCGGCCGCGGCCAGCGCCGCGTCGACCGAGGTGCCCAGCGTGCACTGGCCGTGGGCGTCGGGGGGCGAGAGCTGCAGCACCGCGACGTCGAGCGGGATCCGGCGGGTGCGGAACAGGTCGGGGATGTCGGAGAGAAACACCGGGATGAAGTCGGCGCGCCCCTCGGCCACCGGCGCGCGGAGCGCCGGCCCGGTGAACAGCGAGTACGAGAAGAAGCGCCCGGCATGCCTCGCGTCGGCGAAGGGGATCGGGCCCTGCAGGTGCAGGTGATACAGCGAGACGTCACGCAGCTCGTCACGGCGGCACAGCGCCTCGAGGAGCGAGGTCGGCGTCGCGCAGGCGCCGTGCACGAACACGCGCTGCCCGCTCGCGACCTGCGCCATCACCTCGTCCGGCGAGCGCGCGTCGCGCTTCCAGTCGCGTCCGAAGGTCATCTCGGGCATCCTCCCACGATCCATGAAGCTCCGCGTCGTGTCGTCGCTTTCGATCGTCATGTTCGCGGCCGCGTGCGGCCCGAGCACGAAGGCCGCTCCGTCGCCTGGTGAGGCCGCGCGGACGCCGGTGACCAGCTTCGAGATCGGGTGATCGCGCGTGGTCGCGCCATCGGCGGGTGCCCACCGACGGCGGCGCGCCGGCGGCCGTCCCGGTCTGCGACTGACGTGCGCAGCGGTCAGAAGAGCAGCGTGTAGCCGAGGAACGACGTCACCGCCGCGGCCGCGAACACGGCGACGTGGACGAACACGCCGGGCGGGCGCGGCTCGGCGGCCTCGGGCGGCGCCTGCAACGACGCGAGCTCGCGGCGCGCGGCCTCGAGGCGCTGGTCCTGCTCGGTGCGCGCGACCTTCTGGCGCTCGAGGTCGGCGATCTCGGTGATGAGCGCGTCGGCGCGGGCGCCGCGCGCGACGTCGTCGTCGCGGTACATCAGAGCTTGTATCCCTTCTTGGCGGCGGCCTTCTTCGTGCCCTTCATCAGCTCGGACTCGAGCGAGGGCGCGTCGGGGTCGCGCTTGGCGCGCTCCGCGTCGAGGAACGTCTGGCGCTCGGCCTCGAGCTCCCGGATCCGCTTCTTGAGCGCCGCGCGCTCGGCGGTCTTGGCCCGGACGTACGCCTGCTTCTCCTCGATGGACTTGCCCTGCAGCTCGGCGGGCAGGTCGCTGTCCTTGGCCTTGTCGAGGAACTTGCCGTCCTTCTCGACGGCGTCGACCAGATCCCAGCTCTCGTTCTTGTAGCCCTTCTTGGCCTTCAGCTGGCTACGCTCGAGGGCGCTCTTGGCCGACAGCTTCGCCGACGACGCGTCGGCCTTGCTCTGCCGCGCGAGCGCCGCCTGGCCCTGGGCGCCATACGCGACGTAGGTGCTGTTGAGCTCGCCTCCCAGCCGGAGGATCTCGGCGTCCTGCGGCGCCGGGATGTGCGCCGCCACCTTGTTCTGGTCGATCTTCATGAGATCCGACTTCGCCAGGAGCGCGGCCGCCGACCACGTCGGCTCCTCGCCGCCGCAGTGGATGAGCTGCACCGTGATGTCCTTGCCGGCGGCGAGCGACATCGCCGCGGCCGCCGGGATCGGGCCCTGATCGAACGACTCGTTGCCAGCGATGAAGACGAAGCGCAGCGCGTCGGGGTCGTTCGACCACGCGAGCGACGACACCGCGGTCTGGATCGCCTGCCCGGCGTACTCGCTGCCGCCGTTGGTGAACAGCCCGTCGAGCTGTTCCGAGACCTTGTCGAGGTCGGTGGTGAGCGGCAGCACCTGGCGGATGTAGCCGCCGTCGGCCGACAGCGTGTCGTTGCCGTACTCGAAGAGCGCCAGCTCGATCTTCACGCCGCGGGTCTTGCCGTCGACGGTGCGCGTCATCTTGCCGATGTCGTCCACCATCTTCCACAGGTGCGAGCGGGCCTGGTTGATGAGGCCGTTCATGCTGCTCGACGTGTCGAGGATGAGCGCGATCTGGACGGTGTCGGTCACCGTGTCGCGCGCCTGCTCGCCGGGCGGCGTCGTCTCCGAGCTGGCGATGGCGGCGGGCGGTGGCCGGCTGGGCGCCGGCGCGAGCTGCGCCGCGGCATAGGCGACTCCCGCGGCGCCGCCGAGGGTGGCAACCAGCGTGAGACTGTGGCGTCGCAACCAGCGACCGAGGGTCGAACGGACGGTGTCGGGCATGAGCCTCCCAACGCGCGACGCCCCCGATCGCGTGTAAGGCCTTCGTCAGGCCGCCCCCGACGCCGTCTCCTCAGTCGATGCCGGCGAAATCCTTCAGGCGGCCGATCGCGCCCATCACCTTGGCCTGTCGGAGGAGCAGCGAGTTTGCCAGCTTCTGTAGCTCGGCGATCTCGCGCATGATCTCGTTGGCCTCGTTCTTCAGCAAGAGGACGTCGTCCTTCACCTCACCGAGGTCCGACGCCTTGTTCTTGATCGTCTTCAGGATGTCCATCGCGCGACGATATCACCGCGGCTAGAGCGCCAGACGGCGGCACGCAGCGGACGACGGGCAGATCGACGCGAACTCCGGACAGCGCGCCACGGCGTCCGGCACGTCGGCGCGCGGGAACGGGCGGAAGCCGAAGCGATCGTAGAAGTCCGCGGCCGTCGTGGTCAGGAGGTACACGGCGTCGAGGCCGCGGGCGCGCGCCGTGACCAGCCGCTCGGCGGTGAGCGCGACGCCGAGCCCGGTGCCGCGCTCGGCGGGCGCGACGATCACGGAGCGCAGCACGCCCGATGTGCCATGGACCTCGAGCCCTGCCGCGCCCATCACGACGCCGTCGCGGCGCGCGACCACGAAGGCGCCGGGGAACTGCGCGTCGATCCCGTCGACGGGCAGCTCGGCTCGGGCGGCCAGCTCGCGGATGTCCGCGAGGTCCTCGCTGCCGGCGGGCTCGAGCGTGACGCCGGGCGGCGCGTCCGTCGCCGCGAGCGCGACCAGCCGCCGCAACAGCTCGTCGCGCGCCACGCGGAAGCGCGCGCGCAGCTCGTCGGGCGTGAGGCTCGGATCGTCGCTCGCCGGATCCGGGATCGGCCAGTGCAGCCGCGGCGCGGCGCCGAGCCAGACCGGGCAGACCTCCTCGGCGCAGAGCGTGATCACGCGCGCCACACCCGCGCGGTCGACGTCGTCGACACGCTTGCTGTGGTGACCGCTGAGGTCGACGCCGATCTCGCGCATCACCTCGATCGCGTACGGGTTGACGCGGCTGGGACGGCTGCCCGCGCTCTCGACCGGCACGCGCGCGCCGAACAGGCGCCGCGCCAGGCCCTCGGCCATCTGCGATCGCGCCGAGTTGGCCACGCAGAGGAACAGCGTCCTGCCGTGCGTCCTCACAGACATGCGGACATCGTGATATACGCATCTCGTGCTGTCCAGCGCCGCCGACCTCGATGTCCAGCCGCTCACGCGGGTCTTCCGCGCGCTCGGCGACGACACGCGGCTGCGCATCGTCGCGCTCCTCGCGCACGGCGAGCTGTGCGTGTGTCACGTCGAGCGCGCCCTCGGGCTCGGCCAGCCCAACGCCTCGCGCCAGCTCGGCATCCTCAAGGCGGCGGGGCTCGTCGACAGACGCCGCGACGGCACGTGGGTCTACTACCGGATCGTCGCCCAGGAGCACGAGGCCGTCGCCCGCGTGCTGTCGCTCCTCACCGAGTCGCTCGCGGCGCGTCGCGCCCTCCGCGCCGATCTCGCGCGGCTGCGCAGGTCCTGTGGCCCGGGCGCGTGCACGTGACCTCGACCCTCGAACGTCGCCTGGTCGCCGAGGCGCTCGGCACCGGGCTCCTGGTCGCCGCCGTGATCGGGTCGGGGATCATGGGGCAGCGCCTCGCCGGCGGGAACGTCGCCATCGCGCTGCTCGCGAACACGATCGCGACGGGCGCGGCGCTGGTCGCGCTCATCCTCACGTTCGGCCCGATCTCGGGCGCCCACTTCAACCCCGTCGTCACCGGGTGCGCCGTCGGCAGCGGGGAGACGTCGCCGCGCGAGGGCGCGGGCTACATCCTCGCCCAGATCCTCGGCGGCCTCGGCGGCGCCGTCCTCGCCAACGCGATGTTCGATCTGGCGCCGATCACGTGGGCGGCCACCGCCCGGCACGGCTCGTCCCAGCTCCTCAGCGAAGCGGTCGCGACCTTCGGCCTCGTCGGCGTCATCATCAGCACCGGCCGTCGTCAGCCCTCGACCACGCCGTACGCCGTCGCCGCGTACATCACCGCGGCGTACTGGTTCACCGCGTCGACGTCGTTCGCCAACCCGGCCGTCACGATCGCGCGGGCCACGAGCGACACCTTCGCCGGCATCCGCCCCGAGGACGTGCTCCCGTTCGTCCTCGCGCAGGCCGTGGGTGGCGCCCTCGCCGCGCTCGTGTTCGGCTGGCTCGCGCCGCGTGGGAAAGCCTCGTAGGCGCCTCGCGATTCCTCGTCGACAGGTGTTCGCCGCCCAGGGGTGACCCACCGGCGTCGACCGCATACACTGCCGTGAATGGGGAGTGAGGACGCGCTGGCACGTCTCGCGCTGGCGACATCGGCGCGGCCGCTCAGGCTCGGGCGTTACGAGGTGCGCGGCCGCCTCGGGCGCGGCGGCATGGGCACGGTCTACGACGCCCTCGACCGCGACCGCGGCGTGCGCGTGGCGATCAAGACGTTCTCGGAGGTCGACGCCGCCGCCGCGGCGCGGGTCAAGCGCGAGTTCCGCGTGGTCGCCGACCTCGCGCACCCGAACCTTGCGGCGGTCTACGAGCTCGCGGAGGACCAGGGCCTGTGGTTCTTCGCCATGGAGTACATCGACGGCGTCGGCTTCACGCGCTGGGCACGCGGCGCGTCGCGCACCGAGCGCACCACGCCGTTCATGCCGGTCACCCGCGGTGACATCGATCTCGATGCCACGACGCAGAACCTCGCCACCGGCTCGGCGCCGACGTATCTACCCGAGCACATCGAGCCCTCGCTGCCGGCGTGCACCATGTCCGCCTTGCGCGCGGCCATGGCCGAGCTCACGCGTGGGCTCGCGGCGCTCCACGACGCGGGGCTGCGTCACGGCGACGTGAAGCCCGAGAACGTCTTGGTGCGCGACGACGGTCGCGTCGTCCTCGTCGACTTCGGCCTCGCCGCCGAGGTGGGCAGCGGTCGTGCGCGCCGCGGCCCGACCGCCGGGACCCCCATCTACATGGCCCCCGAGCAGCTCTCCGGCCCCGACGTCGGGCCCGCCGCGGACTGGTACGCCGTCGGCACGATGCTCTACGAGGTCCTCACCGGTCGCCTGCCGTTCGACGCCGAGAGCCTCCTCGATCTCTACTTCCAGAAGGCGCACCACACGCCGGCGTCACCACGCGAGCGCCTCGGCGAGGTCCCCGCCGATCTGAACGACGTCTGCATGGCGCTCCTGCGGAACGTGCCCGAGCGTCGACCGGGCGGCGCCGAGCTCCTGCGCGTGTTCACCGGCGACGAGGAGGCGCGCCGCCGCCTCGCCGAGCGCGCCATGCGCACGGTGTTCGTCGGTCGCAAGCGCGAGCTGCGCGAGCTCGAGAAGGCATACGGCGCGGCCCGCGGCTGGCGGCCGATGGTCGTGCACGCGATCGGGCCGTCGGGCATCGGCAAGAGCGCGATGCTCCGGAGCTTCGCGCGCGGCGTCGAGGACATCGACGGCGCGCTCGTGCTGCGCGGCCGCTGCTACGAGCGCGAGAGCGTGCCGTACAACGCCTTCGACGGCATCGTCGACGAGCTCGCCGAGCACCTCGGACAGCTCGCCCCGGCCGCGGTCGCGCCGCTCCTGCCGCCGTGGATCGGCGAGCTCGCGTGTGTGTTCCCGGCGCTCCTCGCGGTGCCGGCCATCGCCGAGCGGGCGCTGCCGGCCGACACCGGGCTCGAGGCGGTCGAGCTCCGGCGCCGCGCGTGGACCGGCTTGCGTGATCTCCTCGCCGCCATCGCGCACACGCGCACCGTGGTCCTCTTCATCGACGATCTGCACTGGGCCGACACCGACAGCGCGCAACTCCTCCAGCGGATGACGGCCACCGCCTCGCGCGCGCGGCTCCTCGTCATCGCCGGTGTCCGCGCCGAGGAGGCCGCCGCCAATCGCGCGCTCGCCGACTACGTCGCGTCGTGGTCCCAGCTCACCGGCGAAGGCCGACTGGTCGAGCTCGACGTCGGACCGCTGCCGCCCGCCGAGGCGGAGCTGCTCGCGCGCTCCACGCTGCGCGAGCTCGGCGGAACCGTGAGCGAGCGGCGCCTGCGCTTCCTCGCCGAGGAGGCGTCCGGCGTGCCGTTCTTCATCGAGGAGCTCTCCCGCTTCGTCGCCGCGCGTGACGAGAACGAAGGCGGAGAGATCTCGCTCGACCAGGCGATCCGGGCCCGGGTGCAGGCCCTGCCCGCCGAGCAACGCGCGTTGCTCGAGGTCGCGGCGATGGCCGACATCCCGGTCCCGCAGTCGCTCCTCTTCGTGGCGGCGGCGCTCGAGGCGAGCGCGCTGCCCTCGCTGCTCGCGCTGCGCAGCGCGTCGCTGGTCGGCTGGAGCGGCGCCGGCGCCGACGATCGCGTGTCGGTCTATCACGACCGCATCCGCGAGTCCGTGATCGCCGGGCTCGACGAGCCCGCGCGCGCGGCCCGCCACCTCGCGCTCGGGCGCGCGATGACGGCGCGCCACCTCGCCGATCCGGCGGGCGGATGGGCGTTCGAGGCCGGGCGGCACCTGAGCGCCGCGGGTGCGCTCCTCGATGATCCGGTCGAACGCCTCGCGGCGGCGCGGCTCGCGCGCGACGCCGGGCGGCAGGCGCGCCAAGGCGCGGCCTTCCCGCTCGCCTTCGACTGCTTCACGCGCGGCCTGGCGCTCCTGCCCCCCGACGCGTGGGAGACCGCGTACCAGCTCGCGCTCGACCTGCACAGCGGCGCCGCCGAGGCCGCGTACCTCGAGGCCAACTGGGACGAGATGGCGGCGCGCTGCGCCGCGATCAAGCGACACGCGCGCACGGCGCTCGACCAGATCGTCGCCTGGCAGGTCGAGATCGACGCCAACATCGGGCGCCACGAGTACCTCCCCGCTCTCGACGCCGGGCTGTCGGCGCTGTCGCTGCTCGGCGTCGAGCTGCCGCGCGATCCGGGGCAGGCCGACGTCGCGGCGGCGTTCGAGCGCGCGCTGGCCGAGCTGAGCAAGATGACCCCGGAGTCGCTCGCCGCGCTGCCCGACGTCGACGACCCCACCGTCGCCGCGGCGATGCGCATCCAGGTCCGCCTCTCGCCCGGCGCGTTCTTCGGCAAGCCGGTGCTCCTGCCGATCATCGCGTGCAACCTGGTCCAGACGTCGGTCAAGCGCGGCCTCACGACCGCGACCCCGTACGCGCTCGCGCTCTTCGGGATCGTGCTCAACACCGTCGGGATGTACCCGGTGGCGCATGCGTGGGGGCAGTGCGCGGTCCGGCTCCTCGAGCGCTGGCCCGATCGCCGGCTCGAGGCCGCGACCCGTCACGTCGTGTTCAACCTCGTGTGCCCGTGGATGGAGCCGCTCGCGACGATCCTCGCGCCGCTGCGTGAGGTGTGGGACCTCGGGCGCCGCACCGGCGACGTCGAGTACGCGTCGTACGCGGCGCACGGCTACGTCCACAACGCGATGTACGTCGGTCGTCCGCTCGCGCCGCTGGTCGACGAGGCGCTGGCGATCGGCGCGCAGATGCGCGCGCTCGGACAGGTCAACGCGCTGCACGTGCACGAGCCGTTCGAGCAGCTCCTCCGCGGCCTCACCGGCGATCTGCCGCGGCCGCCGCGCCTCGACGACGGCGACTTCGACGAGGAGGCGCGGCTGGCGGCGGCGGCGCGCGAGGGCTCGCGCAGCGGATGTTTCATCCTCCATCTCGCGATCGGGCTGGCGCGCTTCTACCTGGGCGACCGCGGCGAGGCGTCGGCGCACTTCGAGCAGGCGCGCGGCTTCCTCGACGCGGCGCCTTCGACCTGGCACATCCCGATCCTCCACCAGCACGCCGCGCTGGCCGCCTGCGCGGTCGGCGACCCCACGCTGCGCGCGCCGGCCGAGGCGAGCCTGGCCGCGCTGCGGGCGCTCGCTGCGCACGCGCCGGTCAACTTCGCGCACCGCGTGAGCATGGTCGAGGCCGCGCTCGCGCGCCTCGACGGCGACCACGTCCGGGCGCGCGAGCTCCTGGTCGAGGCTCGCGCCGCCGCGGTCGCCGGCGACTGGCACGGCGACGTCGCGCTCGTCGACGAGCTCGCCGGCGACGTCGCGCGCGCGCGCGACGAGTACGCCGCCTGGGGCGCCACCGCCGTCGCCGACCGACTCGCCCGATCGAGCTGAGCGGGGCCCGCGTTCAGCCGCGCCGGGGCGAGAGACGGCCGTCGAGCCGGGCGAAGTGGCGGCGCAGCTCGTCGGGGGTGAGCCCGCCGGCCTTGCCCAGCGTCGCCACCGCCGCGTCGTCCTCGAGGTCCGTCTGCTCGATGCGGACCATGTACGCGCGCGCGACCCGGTAGTTGTCGCTGGTGACGTCGACCCCGCGTTGCTGGCCCCGGCCCGAAGACGGGTCGACGCAGTCGGCGAGCGGCACGAAGCGCGGCGCGCCGGCCTGCGTCGTGACCACCGCGCCGCCGCCTCCGCCGGCGAGGTGGCGCACCGCCGCGTAGCCGAGATCGCGGGCGTACTCGGCCTCCATCGGCAGCGGCTGCGCGCAGCGCAGCTCGTAGCCGATCGTCTTGTTCACCACCGACACCTTGATGCCGCGCTTCTCGAGCCGCAGCGTGACCTCGTTCAGCACCTTGCGTCCGAGATCGATCTCGGTCACGCGGATGTTGCCCTGCGCGTCGCGATCGACGTCCTGCAGCTCCTCGACCTCGGCGGGATCGAAGCGCTCGACCAGCGCCTCGCTGAGCAGCGCGACGCCGTGCTTCTTGCCCTGCGCGCGGCGCTTGATGATCGCGCCCTCGACGATGTCGACGATGTCGGCGAGGCGCACGGGCCCGGGGCCGAACTCCTCGGGGATGATCGTGCAGGTGGCGCTCGCCGCCTTGCCGATGCCGAGCGTGAGGTGCCCGGTCGGGCGGCCCATGGTGACGCCGAGGTACCAGCGCCCGGTGGTGCGCGCGTCCTCCATGAGGTTCTTGACCAGCTGCACGCCGACGTGGCGCGCGGTCTCGTGGCCGAGCGTCGTCACCTGCGCCGGCACCGCGAGGTCGTTGTCGATGCTCTTGGGCACGAGCGCGACCTCGATCCTCCCCGTCGCCTCGCGCTCGATCGCGATCGCGCTGCGCACCAGATCGTCGCCGCCGATCGCGACCAGGCCGTCGATCGCGAGCTTGCGCAGCGCGTCGACGGTGTTGCGCAGGAGCGTCGGGTCCCCGGCCACGTCGGTGCGCGAGGAGCCGAGCATCACGCCGCCGGTCAGGTGCGCGCGTGACACCTCGTCGATCGTCATCTCGTGCTGCTCGTCGGTGTAGCGCTGCGCCAGCCACGACAGGCCGTCGTGGAAGCCGATCGGCACGCAGCCGAGCTTCACCGCCTCGATCACGGCCGCGGCGATGACCGCGTTGGTCCCGGGCGCCGGTCCGCCGCCGACGACGATGCCGATGCGCCGCATGGTCACGACCGCACCTCCACGTCCGCCGGGAGAAATCGTCGTCGTAGCTCGTCGGCGGTCGTGGCGCCGGCCTCGGCCAGGCGCTCGACCCAAGCCGCGTCGCGGAAGTCGTCGGCCTCGAGCCGGAGCATGTACTCCCGCGCGACGCGATAGCTCTCCGAGGCGGGGTCGACGTTGCGCACGCGCGTCCGTCCCTCCGGCGTGCGCATGCCCTCGAACGGGACCGGGACCATGCGGCCGTCTTGCACGGTCACCATCGCGCCCGAGCCGCCGCCGGCGAGGAAGCGCACCGCGTGGTAGCCGAGGTCGCGGCAGTAGGCGGCGTCGAAGGCGATCGGGTCGGCGCAGCGCAGCTCGTAGCCGATGTCCTTGTTGGTGATCGTCACCTTGATGCCGCGGCGCAGGAAGCGGCCTTGCAGCTCGACCTTCACCTTGCGGCCGAGATCGACGCCGGCCATGCGGATGTGGCCGTGGTCGTCGCGCTCGATGTCCTCGAGCTCGGCGATCTCGGCGGGATCGAGCTTGCCGATCAGGCCCTCGGCCAGCACGGCGACGCCGTGATGATGTCCGGCGGCGCGGCGCTTGATGATCGAGCCCTCGACGATGTCGCAGATCGCGCCGAAGGGCACGGTCGGGGCGGTGAACTCCTCGGCGATGAGCGTGAGCGTCGCGCCGGCCGCCTTGCCGATGCCCAGCGCGAGGTGGCCGGCCTGGCGGCCCATCGCCACGACGACGTACCAGCGCTTCGAGGAGCGGGCGTCCTCGGCGAGCGCCCGCACCGCCTCGGCGCCGACGTGGCGCGCGGTCTGGAAGCCGAAAGTCGGGATGTGATCGGGCAGCGGCAGGTCGTTGTCGATCGTCTTGGGCACGTGCGCGGCGCGGATGGCGCCGGACCGGGCGACGTGGCTCGACGAGAGCGCGGTGTCGTCGCCGCCGATCGTGACCAGGTGGGTCACGCCGAGCTGCCCCAGCGTCGCGACCACCGTCGCCATCGCCTGCGCGTCCTTGGTCGGGTTGTCGCGCGCGGTCCCGAGCACCGAACCGCCGCTCAGGTGGATCCGCGACACCTCGTCGATCGACAGCTCGCGCGCGTGGGTCGTGTCGCCGCGCATGAGCCAGCGGAAGCCTTCCTGGATCCCGACGACCGAGAAGCCGCTGTTGCGGGCCTCGATCGTCGCGGCCGAGATCACCGAGTTGATGCCGGGCGCCGGCCCGCCGCCGACCAGGATGCCGAGCCGTCCAGTCGTAGCCATGCGCTGCTCATACCACGCCCGGCGAGGACCGCGTCGTCGGTGATCACCGGTTGTGGACGGGTCAGGCCACGCCGACGCGCGACCAGTCGACGAGCTCGACCGCCTCGCGGGCGACGCGGAACTCGAACGCGCGGCGGGCGCCCGCCACGTCGCCGCCGATCTGGAACGGCACGTCGCGATCGAACTCCATGCGGCCGGCCGTGAGGAAGAAGTCGTGCATGTGCGGCACCGGGTGCTCGCCGCGCCACAGCCGGAACATGCGGCGCGTCGCCTCGAGCACGGGGCCACCGTAGACGCGTGCGTTGACCCGGCCGGGCACCGCGTGGGCGAAGGGGAACGCCCGGAAGCCGAAGCCCCACTCCTCGGCGGTCCCGGCGGCGGCGACGCTCGCGGGGCCTCGGTAGAGCACCGCGCCGCGCTCGCCGCCCGGCAGCGGCACGACGCGACCGCCGGCGTCGACCGTGAGCGCCGGCTCGCCGAGGTTGGTGAGCACGACGTTCGGTGCCCCGTCGCCGAGCACGTGGCGAGGGATCGTGCGCGTGAACATGCCGAGCAGGTAGCCGGCGACGCCCCCGTTCATCGGCCGCAGCGCCGGCGGCAGGCCCGCGATGTGCGCGCGGAAGTCGGTGATGATCTCGGCGTCCCAGCCGGTGCCGAGGAACGGCGCGATGCGATCGTCGCACTCGACCAGCGCGAAGCGACGGCCCGGCATGCGCTCCGCCGCTCGATCGTCGAACGCGGCGACGTGGTCGATCGCGCGGCGCGCGCGCGGAGCGCCGGTGGCGTTGGCCCAGCCGTTCCCGGTGCCCAGGCGCAGGACGCCGAGCTGCGCGATCCGGACGCCGCGATCGCGTAGCTCGTTGAGCACCGTCACCGCGGTGCCGTCACCGCCGCCGGAGAGCAGGAGCTCCGGTGGCGCCGTCACCAGCTCGCGATCGATGAAGCGGCGCAGGTCGTCGAGCGAGTCGGTCACCGCCAGCCTCGCCCGCGGCAGCCGCGCGGCGATCATGCGGCCGATGGTGGCGGAGGCCCGGCGCGCGCGCAGGTTGACGACGACGGCGACATCCATGTCCGGCCAACCGTAGCCAGCGCCAGCGGCGCGCGTGTCACGCTTCGGTCACGAAGCTCGCAGGCCTCCCCCGTCAGGTCTCGATCGAGATGGCTGCGATCCCGACGAGCCCACCACACCGGCTCGTCCCGACGACGTAGTCGTGGACCTGGATGAGCCCCACCTCGTAGACCCGGAGCTCGGTGAGGTTACCGGTCAGGAAGGCTCGCAGCGCCGCCACGGCGACCTCGTCGTTGCTGTAGCCGAGGCGCGTCATCATGCGATCGAACGAACCGACGCGGACCGGCGTCGTCGATGGTAGGCCCAGCAGTCGAAGCATCGAGGCCGCCGACGCGCCCGCGGCCGCCTGGCCCGGCCAGGCGACGACCTCGAGGGGGTAGTCGCTCTCGCTCGTGAGCCAGAGGCCGTCGGCGACGGCGTGGAGCCCGGCGACGAGCGCGGCGTCGTCGCACGAGGTCGGCGTGGCGACGTGGGCGCGGAGGCGCGTCATCATCGCGGTGCCGACGTAGTAGAGCCCCGCGAGCTCGGTCATGGTGAGCACGGGCCGTGCGTCGAGGATGCTGCGCACCGCGCGCGCGTCGAGCCTGACGCCGTCCTTCAGGGTCGCCGCGCTCGCCGTGTTCACCAGCGCGATCGCGGCGCGCGCCTCGGCCATCGTGAAGTCCACGCCATCGAACGTGCCGAACAGCTCGTCGTCGCGCACCCAGTCGCCGGCGCGCGCGAAGTCGACGAGCTTCTGCAGCGCGGTCGGTCCCACGTAGGCGATGGCATCGACCTCGTCGATCGAGTCGAACGGATCGCCACCGTCGCGGTGAGCGACGAGGTTCTGCGCCGCGCGGCGATCGAGCTTCACCTGCGTGTCGAGGACGGCGAACGTGGTGGAGTCGTCGTTGAGGAAGCGGAGGACCGCCAGCTCGTCCGGCGTGCCGGCCACCGCGAGCTCCGCCGCCTCGAGCCCGTCGTCGACGCACCCTCCGGCGAGGAGGGCGGAGAGTGACAGGGCGGTCGCGAGCAGGACGGCGTGGCGCATGGCCGCGGCTCTCTACAACCGCCGTGCCAGCCACCGTCCGCGCCAAGTCCGCGATGTCCAAGCGTCCTCGATCGGGGCAGACCGGATCGGGGACCTCGCGCCGGCGTCCCGAGCAGCCGGTGTCGTCGCCGACGACAGCGCCGGTTCCGGCAGGTCGCGCCGCCTCCCAGACCCCTCTATCTCATCGAGGCGTTCCTCCCACAGGTGGGGGCCCGTCGGCTTCCGCGCCGACGTCCACGCCATCGAGTACGAGGCGACCATCACCGTCGACCTCTCGCGCCAGGGCGCTCAGGTCACGATGAGCGTCCTCCTCGACACGATGCATGACGAGGCGACCACGGCGATGCAGGAGGAGGGCTTCACCAGCCAGCTCACCAGGCTCGACCGGCGCTTCGCGCGCGGCTGAGCGCCGCCGCGAGGCGGGTCACGCGTGTAAGATGCGCGGCGGCGGCCAGATGATGTCCTCGTCGAGCGAACGCGTGCTGGTGACCGGCGCGGCCGGCCTGATCGGAACCGCGCTCGCTTGCGCGCTTCGCGACCGGGGCGTCGAGGTCGCCGAGCTCGATCCTCGGAGCGTGTCGCCCGACGCCCGCGGCGACGTGCTCGATCCTGCCGCGCTCGAGCGCGCGATCGCGGGCTGCACCGGCGTCGTGCACCTCGCCGCCATCTCGCGCGTGGCGTGGGCCGAGCGCGCCCCCGACGCGTGCTGGCGCACCAACGTCGACGGCACCCGCGCCGTGGTCGCGGCGGCCGCGGCGCGCGGCGCGTGGGTGCTCTTCGCCAGCAGCCGCGAGGTCTACGGCGCCGCCGCGGCGTGGCCCGCGACCGAGGACACGCCGCTCGCGCCAGTGAACATCTACGGCCGCGCCAAGGTCGCGGGCGAGCGCCTGGTCGCGGAGGCCGCGGCGAACGGCCTGCCCGCCGGCATCGTCCGCCTCTCGAACGTGTACGGCCGGACGGCGGATCACGCCGACCGCGTCGTCCCGGCGTTCGTGCGCGCGGCGATCGCGGGCACGCCCCTGCACGTCGAGGGCGCCGGGCACGCCTTCGACTTCGTCTACATCGACGACGTCGTGCGCGGCCTGCTCGAGCTCGTCGCGCGACTGCGCGCCGGCGAGGGCACGCCGCCGCTCCAGCTCGTGACCGGCACGTCGACCACGCTGGGCGCGCTCGCGCGCCTGACCGTCGAGCTCGCCGGCACCGACGCGCCGATCGTCACCGCGCCCGAGCGGACCTACGACGTCGAGCACTTCTCCGGCAGCGGCGAGCGCGCGCGCCGCTACCTCGGCTGGTCCGCGCACGTCTCGCTGCGCGACGGGCTCGCCCGCCTCATCGGCGACTTCCGCGCGGCCGCAGCGGGCTAGTCGCGCTCGCGGTGGAAGACGCCGGCCGAGGTGGCGACGTACACGTCGTCGCGGGTGACGGCGAGCGAGCTCGTGCGCAGCGAACGCGACCCGTGTCCGAGGATCACCGTGAGCCCCAGGTTGCGCGACGCCCAGCGGTCGCCGGTCCACGTCAGAACGCCGCCGCCGAGCCGGGCCCACAGGGCGCCGTCGGGCGCCCGCTCGATCTGCTGTACGTTCTTGGCGTCGAGCTCGAGCGACCCCCAGCTGCCCTGCTCGGTCGCGTGCGTCGGCAGGCTCCGGAACGTGACACCGTCGGTGCTGCGGAAGCCCGCGGTCGGTGCGCCGACGACGATCGAGCCGTCGGCGGCGATCGCCACCTGCGTGGTCGCCTGCGAGAGGGGCTTGCGCCACGCGCCGTCCTCGAGCACCTCGAGGCCTTCGCTCGTCGCGACCCACAGGCGGCCGCGCGCGTCGAACGCGAGGTCTCTCACCGCCAAGCGCTTGCGCGCGACCGCGCCGTCGCGCTCGAGGTGCTCCATGACGGGGTACGCCGGGTGCATGACGTTCAGGCCGCCGGGCCCGGGCGCGTCGTAGAAGCTGAGGCCGCTCGTCCGCACGCCGCTCCAGGCCGTGCCGTCGGGGCCGATGGCGAGCGCCGTCAGCTCGACCACATCGCCGTCGCGCGGCGGGGGCGCCGGCGCGGATGCCGGCGTCGGTCCGCCCACACGGCGGATCACGAGCCGGCCGCTCGGGAGAAGGCTCGCGCCCAGGCCGGCGACGTCGAGGCGTGCCCACGCGGCGTCCGTCAGCGTGAACAGGCCGGCGCCAGTCAGCGCCACGAGCGCGCCGTCGAGTGTCCCGAGCCCGCGCGCGTCGGCGGGCGGTGGAGCGACCTCGCGCCAGCGTGGTGGCGTCGCCATCCCCGTGATTGTAGCCACGGCGCGGGCCGAGCGCCGGGCGCGATCTCAGCGCCGGGCGCGATCTCAGCGCAACCTCACCGTTACCCGTAGGCGCCGGCCGCCGCGTTACTCTTCGGGCAATGAGCTCTCACCGGATCGTGCTCGCCGCCCTCTCGACGCTCGCGCTCGCCGCGAACGCCGGCATCGCCCACGCCGGAGACGACCCCGGCGATCTACGCGGCGCCTACACTGCCCTGCGCGACGGCGGCTGCGACGTGTCGAAGCTCGGGTCGCCGCTCGCGGCCCGCGTGCTGCGCAACGTCCCCTACGCGCAGGGCGGCAAGATCTTCAAGTCGCCGGAGCTCACGCGGGTCTTCAGCCAGGACGGCGGCTGGTACCAGGCGACCACGTCGAAGGATCCCACGCTCTCGGAAGCGGATCGGGCGTGTGTCCGCGCGCTCACCACGCACGAGCAGAAGCTCCGCAAGAAGCAGAAGAAGATCCCGGCGAACATCGAGCTAGCCGTCACGGCGGACCGCGCCGTGATGCTGCAGATGATCCAGACCGTCTCCACCGACTTTCCCAAGGTGCGGACGCGCGTCGATCGCGACGGCGCCCAGTCCGAGTACACCCTCGCGTTCGAGACCCCGCCCGGCGAGTTCGAGTCGGCCGTCGTCTTCACGTGCAACCTGCCCACCAGCGAGGTCAAGAAGAAGGTGCCCGACTGGTCGAAGATCACCTGCTCGATGATGACCGCCGGGTAGCCCGCGCTCGCGACCGGTGCGGTGACGGCCCGACGATCGCGGGCCGTTCCCCCAGGTGGGGGTGGATCTATCTCCGCGGGATCGCAGTGAACCGGTGCCGGCACTCGTCTTGCTCGATGTCCCGGCATGCCGGTCGAGACCCCGTCGATCTCTCCCGATGTGCTTCGGGCCCTGACCGCGCTGCTCGCGGACGAGCTCCCCGAGCTGTCCCCCGGGCGGGTCCATGTGGCCGTCGCGCGCGCTGCGGCCCGCGTCCAGTCGATGCTGGACAGCTACGCGTCGGAGCGCGACTGGGCGGCCATCGTCGACGCGCAGCTCGAGCGCATCGCCGCCTCCGACGAGGGCCCCGCGCGCGCCGAGCTCCTGCGCGAGCTCGCGGACGAGTTCGAGCACGAGCTGCGCGATCTCGATCGTGCGCTCGAGGCGCGCCTCGACGCGTTCGCCGAGGCGCCCGACACGATCGATCTCGATCCGCTCCTGCGGCTCGCCGCGGCGACCGACCGCTGGCGGGACCTGCCGCTCGAGGCGATGGGCGCGTGCGCCGCGACCGGCGACGACGACGGCGTCCGCGCGCGCTGGCTCGCCGGCCTCGCCGACGCGTGGGAGCGGCGCGGCGACGGTTACCGGGCCGCCGATTGCCACGAGTGGACGCTGTCGCTCGCGCCCGCCGACGATCGCGCGCACGCCGCGCTCGAGCGGTTCTACCGTGAGACCGCCGAGTGGCCGGCCCTGGTCGCGCTGCTCGAGCGCCGGGTCGCGCGCGTCGATCGCCGCGCGCGTGCATCGCTGTGGCGCGAGCTGGGCGCCCTGCGGGAACGCGAGCTCGACGATCCCGCCGCAGCGCTCGAGGCCTACCGCGCGGCCGACGAGCTGGAGCCGGGACAGCCCGACGTGCTCGACGCGATCGCGCGGCTGTCGGTGCGGTCCGAGGCGCACGACGACGCGATGGCAGCCCTGTCCCGGCTGGTCGCGGCGACCGAGGCGCCGGCGCCGCGCGCGCGCGTGCTCCTGCGCGCCGCCGAGGTCGCGTGGCGCGGCCTCGACGACGGCGACACCGCTCACGAGCTGCTCGTGCGCGCGCGCTGTGACGATCCCGACTTCGCGGCGGCGATCGACGCGATGGTGGCGTTGCGCCGCGAGCGCGGCGAGCTCGCGGGGGCGGTCGAGCTGCTGCTCGAGGCGGCGGCGCGACCGGCGCTCGCCGCCGACCGCAACCGACGTCTCGGTGATGCGGCCGAGCTGTGTGCGCAGCTGGGCGAGCCGGCGCGTGCGGCCGAGCTCTACCGCGCCGTTCGCGCCGCCGACGGCCGCGACCCCCGCGCCGCGCGCGCGCTCGCCGACTTCTACTGGGAGACGCGGAGCTTCGACGAGCTGATCCCGATCCTCGAGGAGCTCTGCGTCGCGACCCACGCGCCGGACACCTTGCACGTCTACCTGTTGCGACTCGGCGAGGCGGCCACGGCCACCGGCGATACCGTCCGCGCCCGCCGCGCGCTGGCGCGCGCGATCGCGCTCGACGACGACGACCCGACCGCTCGCCACGCGCTCGCCGAGCTCCTGTTCGCGTCCGGTGCCTGGGCCGAGGCGCGCGCCCACATCGCCGACCTGCTCGAGCGCGACGAGCCGGATCTGCCGCCGTCGACGTGCGTCGAGCTGCACCATCGCGCGGCGCGCTGCGCTCGCGCGCTCGGGGACAACGTCGAGGCCCACCTCCACGCCGCGATCGCGCTCGCGCTCGACCCGTCGCACCGCGAGACCTTGCTGCTCCGGCTCGAGCTCGACGCGGGCGATCCGGCCGCCCAGGCCGCCGATCACCTGGCGCTGGCGACCGGCGCCGAGCCCGACGCGAAGGCGACGCACTACGCCGCGGCCGGCGATCTCTACGCGGGGCCGCTCGCCGATCCTGCGATCGCGCGCGAGCTCTACCGCGAGGCGCTCGCCTTCCGCCCCGGCGATCACCTGCTCCTCACCAAGTCGCTCGGTCTGGTCACGGGTGACGGCGACTGGAGCTACAGCCTGGATCTGGTGCAGCGCTTGATCGCGACCGAGCAGGACCCGGCGGTGCGCGCTCGCTACCGTCACCTGGCCGGCATGATCCTGCGTGACGAGCTGGGCCGCCGCGACGACGCGGTCGCGGCGCTGGCCGGCGCGCTCGAGGACGCGCCCACGTTGTTCGACGCGGCCTCGGATCTCGAGGCGCTCCTCGACGAGACCGCCGAGCCCGCGGCGCGCATCGTCTTCTACTACCGCCGCCTGGAGCAGCTCCGCGACGAGACCTGCCCGCCGGGCGAGCTCCTGCGGCTCTGGGACCGGCTGGGCGAGACCTGCCTCGCCGTCGGACGGCGCGAGGACGCGCTGTGCGCCTTCGAGGTGGCGCTCACGTTCGCGCCCGACGATCCGACGCGCCGGCAGCGCCTCGCCGATCTCTACCTCGAGGCCGGCGACGACCGCGTCGACGACGCGATCGCGCAGCACCAGGACGTCCTCGCGCGCAACCGTCGCCGCACCGCTTCGTACGAGGCGCTCGCCACGCTCTACGCCCGGAGCGGGCGGCGCACCCACGCGCGGGCGTGCGAGGAGGCGCTCGCCGTGATCGGCGTGCGCGCGGTCGACCCGGGCCGGTTTCGCGCGGCGCGGCCGCTGACCGGCGGCGAGCCCACCGCGCTCGACGCCGACGCGTGTCGCGCGCTGGCGGGTGAGACCGTCGACGTGCAGCTCTCGGCGCTGTTCGCGCTGGTGACGCCGGCCGTCGCGGCGGCGCGCGTGCGTCACCGCCCGCCGCCGCGCCATGCCGCCGGCAAGAAGCTCGCCGATGACGATCGTCCGATCGCGCGGGTCCTGCGTCGCGCGGTCGACGTGCTCGGCGTGGCGCGGCCCCCCGCGTTCGTCGACCGCGATCAGGCCGCGCCGTGCCGGATCGTGCTGCGCCCCGGCAACGGTGTCCTGGCGCCCGCCCTCATGGTCGGCCCGGCCGCGCTCGACGGCAGCGTCGACGAGCGCGCGCTCGCGTTCACGGTGGCGCGTCGCCTGGCCGATCTCCACCCCGAGCGGTTCGCGCGGCTCCTGTGTCCGCGCGCCGACGAGCTCGCCCAGCTCGTCGAGCTGGCGATCGTGCTCGGCGCCGGCGGCGAGACCGACGCCGCCAGCCCGCGCGCGCGCGCCGCCCAGTGGCTCGCGGCGTCGCTGGATCCGGTCGCGCTCGACCAGGTCGTGGTGCTCGGCCGCAGGCTGCGGGCTCGCGCGATCGATCCCGGCCGCGCCGCGCTCGACTGGCTCGAGGCGACCGATCGCGCCGCCGACCGGATCGGCCTGGTGGTCGCCGGCGACCTCGCCACGTGCGTGCGCACGCTCGAGCGCGAGCCGGCCGGCCGCTCCGACAAGCAGGAGCGCATCCTCGAGCTGGTCTGGTCGAGCGTGACCGAGAACCTGCTCGCCGTGCGCGCCCGCGTCGAGGGCTGGTCGACCGCCGGCGGTGCGCCCGTCGATGAACGCGTCGCGGCGGTCCGGTCGTCGCGGTCCGCCGTCAGCGTCGCAGCGCCTTGATCAACCATCCGCCCTTGATCCGCCCGACGAGCGCGCGCATCTCCACCGACGCCCGCCCGTGGGAGATCCGGTGATGCACCAGGTCGTCGACGATCTGGCGCGCGGCGTGGGTCCGGCGCATGCTGTCCATCCAGTCGAGCCAGCCCTCACCCCAGGCGGCGAGGCGGTCGAGGAAGCCCGCGCGCCGTTGCTCGGCCAGACCTCCCAGCCGTCGGGTCCAGATGGTCTCGACCTTCGACGCGATCCGCGCCCGCGTGGCGATCTCGTCGGGGCTCGGCGCATGCCGCGGCGTTCGCGCCAGGATCGCGCGTGCCAGCCCGGTGTCCACGAGGCCGTGATCTTCGAACGCCTCCAGCTCGGCCAGCGCGGCCAGCCGCCGTTCCTCGCGCGGGCTGTCTTGTTCGCGCAAGGTCCGGACCACGAGATCGAGCGCGAGCCAGCGATAGACGAAGTCGAGCCCGGTGCCCTTGATGTTCTGCGTCCCCATGAGCGTGACCTCGCTCCCCGGCGGGACGGTCCGCGCGCAGAAGTCGATGATCTGATCGCCCGTGGCGGCCGAGCTCTCCACCACGCGGACCTGGGCGAGGAACAGCGTGCGGTAGGCCGCGCTCAGCTCGGTGCGGAAGCCGACCCGGGCTGGCTCGCTCGGCTTCGCGAACAGGCCCCGGAGCCGGGCCTCGACGTCGGCGCGGATCTGCACCCGCGCGAGCTCGAAGCGGAAGTGCTCGAGCACGTCGGCCTGGGTGGGCGCCGCGATCGTCTCCGGGCAGTCGTCCTCGGCCTCCGGGGGTGAGCGCGGCGTCAGCGCCGCCGCCAGCGCCGCGGTCAGCGCGCCGTCGTCATCGATCATGCGGCGGGCGGCGCCGAGCTCGATCGGCCGCGTGGGGTCGCCGGTCACGTGCGGGGCCAGCGCCGCGTCCAGCGCGTCCTGCTGGGTTTCGTCGACCTGCAAGCTCGCGGCCTCCGCGTAGAGGCGGAGCCGCACCAGGAGCGACTCGCTCCGCGCGACCGGGATGCGCAAGGCCGCGAGCAACCGCTCGATCCGCGCGGCGACCGCCGCGGGCACCTCGCCGGCGGCGAGCTCGTCGGGCTCGACCAGGCGCACCTCGGCGAGGTAGTCGTCGAGGGCGGCGTCGATGTAGCCGCGCAGCCCTTCGAGGTTGGTGCCGATGAGGACGTGGCGATCGAACGCGACGTCGCGAACCAGGATGCGCGCGAAGACCTCGGAGCGTGCGATCCGGTCGGCGCGATTGTTCACGACCGTGACCACCAGGCGCGCCGGCTCGCGCTCGGTGTCGAGCCGGTCGAGGTTCATCCGTCGCCAGTTGTTCATGAAGCCGGTGCGCTCGTTGGCCGAGTTGCCGCAGACGAACGTGAGGAGCCGGCCGCGAACCCGCGCGCGCGGATAGGCCTTGAGCACACCCAGGTCGGGAACCACGTTCTGGGCCATCGTGAACTGCGCGAGATCGGGATCGATTCCCAGCTCCTCCGCGACCCGGGTGACCAGGGCGATGTTGCGTGGATGCTCGCGGTACGGGAACAGCTCGAGCATGTCGTCGGCGATGAGCTCGGCCTCGCGTTCGCCCACGGCGTGCATCGTGGTGCCGCGGTGCGCGCACACGTCGCGGAAGAGGGGCAGGTAGCTGGTCTCGCTGGTCACGAGCGTCCCGCGGGTGGGGATGAACTCCGTGATCACGTTCGCCACGTTGAAGCCCGCGGGTCCCTGGATGTCCTCGTGATCGGGATAGCAGTTGGTGAGCGTCACCAGGTCGTCGTTCATCCAGTCGCGCTGCAGCAGCTCCACGTACTTGGGGTTGAGGGCCATGCACTCCCAGAGGAACACCTGACAGCGGAGCCGCGAGGCGAGCTCCAGCTGCGCGCGTTGCTCCCAGATCGTCGCCTTGTCGTACGGCCGGTAGATGAAGATCTCGACCGGCTGCTGCATCGGCGCGGAGTGGATGAACATGGCCTCGCAGCCGGTGGTCTTGACGAACACCTCGAAGCCGAGCCCGTCGAGCAGCCCGGCCTTGAGCCGTTCGGTGCCGGACTTGCCGCGGGTGCCCCAGCCGCCGATCGTCAGCGGGATGGACGCGCGCGCCCCTGCGATGCGGCGCCGCTGGACCCAGCTGCGAAGGAAGAAGCTCGCGGTCAAGCCGGCGCCGAAGACGACCAGCGCGGCCTGGCTGTTCTGGAACGGCGAGGAGAAGTAGCCCTGGTGATCCGACACCCATCCCATCACGTCGCCGAGCGGGACCAGCGCGGCGGTCGTGGTCGAGCTCCGGTCGCGCTCGGCGTCGGCGTCGGCGTCGGCGGGCGCCGGCGCCGCGAACAGCGCGTCGGTCCGCGGCGAGCTGGGCGCGGGCTCGCCGTGCGACGCGGGGCGGGCGTGGGGTGCGAACTGGAGCGTGATGCCGTACGAGCGCTCGAGCTCGTCGGCGAACTGGCGCCGATCGCGCCCGTGCGTGGCGCGCAAGGAGGCGAGCCGCATCCCCGCCAGCGTGCGGTAGTGCCAGGACACGGCGAAGCGGTTGCGGATCCGCTGGAGCAGTGAGGGCGGGGGCTGCACCGTGCTGATGCCCAGGCTGGACGCCACCTGCACCGGGCGGGGACGGAGCACCGGCAGGTCGAGCACATCGTCCACCATGGGCAGGTGACGCGCCCACGAGCCCTCGGCGTCGACGGTGACGCGCTCGCCCGGGACCGTGGTGGCCGTGGCCTCGTCCAGCGCGCCCGGGTGAGCCCGTACCGATCCGGGATAGACGCGCCCGGTGGTGTGCACCCAGGCCTGTCGCTTGTTGGGCAGTGGATGACGGAGCTCGTGCAGGATCCGCCACAGCCGGCGGCGCAGTCGCTCGCCCCGCCAGACCCGGAGCCGTGATGGTGTATGCGTCAGCGACACGCCCCAGTCGTCGCGCGTGAGCTCGGCGAACACCCGGCTGACCAGCTCGGGGTCGCCAGCGGCGGCGGCGAGCTCGGGCGGCAAGGCGTCGAGCTCGACGACGCCTTCTCCGCCGACCGGGATCCTGGCCACGACCTCGGACAGGTGACGCGTCAAGGCGCGGCGCACCGGATCGCGTTCGCGCTCCACGGCCTCGGCCGCCGCCGCCGCGAGCTCGACGACGCGAGGCCTGGTGTCCGGGGCGGCGATCAGCGCACCCAGCGCGCTCAACCACGCAGGTGCGAGCTCCTCGAGCAGCGCGGGCCGGCGGCTGCCGAGCTCGGAGGCCAGGCCGGACAGCTCGTCGCAGGCCACGATCAGCGGGAGCTCGTCGCGATCCTCGAGTCGTGCCAGGAGGAGCGCCGCGGCGTCCCGCGCGGTCGCGTCGTCGTCGTCGAGCGCGGCGGCGCCGGCGCGAGCACGCGCCGCCATGGCCACGCGCGCGCGGACCTTGGGACTGACCTCGTCGGAGGACGAGAGGGCCGCGAGGAGCGGGGCCGCGCTCGGCCAGGGCAGCGCCGCCGCCGCCTCGACCAGGCCGAGGCGAACGTGATCCGACGGATCGCGTGCGTCGACGATGCGGGTCAGGTGCGTGGCCGTCACCTCCGCGGGGAGGCGCCGCCTCGCGATCCCGAGCGCGAGCTTGCGCACGCAGAAGTCGACCCCGCCCTCGGCGTCGTACAGCCGGTTGGCGAGCAGGTCTCGTCCGATCCTGGGATCGAGGAGCACCAGCCCCTCGAGCGCCAGGGCTTGCACCCAGGGGTGCTCGTCGCGGTTGCGCGCCACCTCGAGCAAGACCGGCGTGCAGCTCGTGATCTCCTCGCTCGCCGCGTCGGCGATCGCGACCACGGCCTGGCCCGCCGCCATCCGTGTCTGCCAGCGGCGCGCGCTCAGCTGACGTGCGGCGCAGAACTCGGCGAGCGCGCCCAGCCGCGAGCCCCGGGCGCTCGTCGGTGCGCCACCCGCTTCGTCGGCGAGGCGGATCGCCGGGGCCACGCCACCCAGGAAGAGGAGGCCGAGCTCGATCAGCACGCCGCAGCGCAGCACCGCCGCCTGGTTGCGTTCGCGGAGCGTGTCGAAGCCGAGGTGACGCTTCATCGCCGCCAGGTCGCGTCGCAGCTCGTCGGCGTCGCCGACCGATTCGCGGAGGTACTCGGCGACGAGCTCGCGCTGACGCTCCTCGTCCTTCGTCGAGGCGTACACCGTGCCGAAGGTGCGGAACTCGCGAACCAGCGCCCGGTCGTGCGCTTCCTGTTCGACGATCACCTGTTCGACGCGCGCGGCGAGGTGCGCGCGTTGCTCGTCCGGCGATTCCTCGACGAGCGGCACGGGATCGCGCTCGAGCCGCACCACCTCACGCACCAGCTCGTCGACGAGCTGGGCGCGGAGCCGTACCTGCAGCGGGGGCAGCTGCGCCACCAGGAGCTCGTGCACGAGGTCGCGATGCGGCGCCCGGTCGGGATCGAACGCCTCCGCGGCCATGCGCCGTCGCGCGGCGCGGCTCAGGGAGCGGTCCATCGTCTCCCCAGGGCGAGATCCGAGAGCGGCAGCTCGCCCGGGCCGAGGTCGAGATCGCTGCCTCGCGGCAGCTCCCAGCGGACCACCAGCCGCGCCGACGAGGCCACGCCGGCGCCTTCGGGCAGGAAGAGATCGCCGGCCAGACCGACCGTCCACCGCGAGCGCCCGGTGGAGATGCTCCACGTCAGGTCCGCACCCAGATCGTGGCGCCACGCCCGCCGGGCGCGGTCCTCGTCGGCGAGACGGAGGCTGGGTCGGTAGGACAGGACCGCGATCGGGCCGCGCAGAGGGGCGAGCTCGATGAGGCCGCGCCAGCGGAGCTCGCCGCGCACGTGATCGATCCATGAGGACGGCGATGCGCCGCCGCTGTTGCTGCGGGCCTCGATCCGGACCAGCCCGAGCTGGTCCGCGAGCGGGCGCCAGCGCAGCCCGACACCGACGCCGAGCTGGTGAGGGTGATCGCGTCGATACGCGCCCGCGACCAGCGGGTCTGCGCCCGAGCCGACCGTCACCGACGAGCTGCGGCTGGTGATCCCCGTGATCGACGGCACCAGGCGGAGATCCGCGCCGAGCCCGATCGCCCGCTCGCCGCGCACCGAGGCGAGCCACCGGTGGGGCCCATCATCGGTCTGGGCCGCGAGGCGGCCGTCGACATCGATCGTCGACGGCCCGTGCCTCACCTCGGCGCCGGCACGGGCGACGAGGGTCGGCGCGAGATCGCCGACGCGCCGGCCGCGCAGGTCGGCGCGCAGCCAGGCGGGCCCCAGCCGGCGGCGGGCGCGCGCGGCGAGCTCGACGCGCGTGTCGAGGTCGGCCAGATCCTCGTCGAGCTCGGCCAGGTCGTCCTTGCCCACCACGACCTCGAGCGACGGCGTCAGCCACGCCGGTGATGTCGCGTCGACCGCGGCGAGCGCCAGCCGCGCTCCGGCGTGGGGCCACGCCAGGGGCGATCCGGGCGCCGCGTCGTCGGGTCGCGGCGACGGCGCCGGCGTGTCGACGGGAGGGTCGAGACGGGTCGCGGCGACCCGCACCGACATGCGCACCGCCACGATCCCGGCGCGCGGGCGGATCGTCACGCGATGGACGCCAGGGTCGGTGAGCGTCACGGTCGCCGTCGTCGCCGCGGTCAGCGCGACCGCACGGCCCGCGGCGCCACGGACGCGAGGTGCGGGCCGTGGATCGATCGGCAGGGTGAGCGTGCGGCGCCGGCCGGCGGCCTCGATCTCGACGTCGACCTCGCCATGCGGGGGCTCGTAGCCGCGCAGCTCGATGGCCAGCGCGCCGGTGCCCGCGGTCACGATCTCGACGGCACCGTCGTGACGGGCGAGGAAGGCTCGCGTGGGCTGCACCGGCGGGATCGCGTTGCCCCGTTCCAGGAACCGTGCCGCAAGGACCACCGTCGGATCGTCGGCCCGGAGCTGGAGCTCGACCTGATGGCGGCCCGGGCCGATGACGATCTCCGTCGCGGCATCGCGCTGGCCCAGCCGCACCACGTGCTCGCGTGCGGGTTCGTGATCGACGCGGATCGCGAGCCGGCACGTGTCCTCGCCAGCCGCCGGCCAGAGCCGGCGACACCACACCTCGGTCCCGACCGATCGCGGGCCGGTGAGCTCGAGGATGGCGGCCTGCCCGGGCGCGAGGCGGTGGTGCGTGTCGTCTGGCCACGGCGCGGCGACGAGCGCGTCCTTGACGCGCATCCCTGGCGGCTCGTCGAGCGCGCCGGGCTCGAGGTCGAGTGACTCTCGACCCGCGCTCGCCTCGGTCGCGCGGATCGGCTGCCACCGTGACGCGCGCGTCACCGTGGCTCGGTCGCGTCGCACGGCGCTCAGCTCGAGCACCGCGAGCTCGGTGGCCAGCCCGAAGCCGAGCGGCGCCAGCGCGTCGCGTCGTGCCGCGCCGCTCGGCTCGAGATCGCGGGCGATCGCCGCGAGCGCTTCGACCTTGGCCTGCCACACGTCGCCCAGCTGGACCAGCGCCCGCGCCGATGCCTCGTGGTCGCCGGCCATGCTCGCCACGCGCCCGTGCAGCGCCAGCGCGGCCGGCGCGATCGTGACGAGCGGGCGGTCGCGCGTGGTGGACCAGACCGCGCTCGCTCCATCGGCGCGGATCGCGCGGGCGATCGGCGCCAGCGAAGCCAGCGCCTCCGCCGAGCCGACCGCGCTCAGGCTCGGGCCGAGCAACACCCCGTCGACGATGGGGCTGTCCTTCGGTTGCGCCGTCAGGTAGAGGGGATCCGCTTGTGCGGACAGCCGATCCTCCACCGCACGGATCCGTGACACCAGGTGCGGATCGCCGCCGGCCGCGGCGCGCGCGGCCTCGAGATCGCGGCGGGCGAGCGCCGTCTCGCCCAGCTCGGCGAGGCTCCGGGCGCGGGCCAGATGGAGCCGTGCGCTGCCGGGATCGGCGGCGAGCGCGGCCGACAGCGACCGGATCCGCTCCAGCTCGGGGGCGCTCGAACCATGCGTCGCGTCGCGCGCGTCGAGCGCGTCGAGCGCGTCGAGCGTATCGCCGGGCGGCGCGCCATCGCGCGCGGCGTCCCCGCGAGCGCGAGGATGGCGGATCGCGATGTCGGCCACCACGTCGTCGCGGTCGGCGACGAGCCAGACCCGGGTCGCCGACGATGGCAGCCACGTGGTGACCGCGGCGCTGACCGACCGCCGCGCGTCGGCTCCTGCGAGCGGCCAGCTCTGCTCGTCGCTCGACCGCGCGTCGAAGACGAGGCGGCGCGGCGGCGTGCCTGCGTCGGTATGCAGCCAGAGCACGCGACGACCGCGCACGTCGTTCCTCGCCGGTGCCACGCTCACGGTGCGGATCTGGATCCGGACCGGACCCGCGCGCGGGGCCGGCAACGGAAAGCTCACGGGCGGCGTGCCGGCCGTCGCGATCGGCCAGAGCGTACGAACCTGCATCGGCGTCCCGCGCGCGTGCCCGGCCACGCGGACGAAGGCGTGGAGCGGCGTTCGCTCGCCGACCGGCTCGACCGCGACGAGGTGGACGCCGGGCGCGACGGCCACGTCGAGGGTCTCGAGCGGGGTCAGCGCCAGCACGTGGTGCACGCGCTGGTCGACCCGAATCGCGATGGGACCGGGATGGTCAGGGGGCGTGGCGACGTAGATCCGCAGGACCGAGAGGCGCGTGGGATCGTCGCGCGCCGGGACCGCGGTCACCTCGTGTGCCTGGCCGACCACGAGCTGGACCAGCGCCGCGTCGGCGTTCTCTTCCGGATCGGTCGTGGGCTCGAGCCAGCGCGTCGCCGGCGGAGCTCCCGCTGGCGCCAGGGGAGTGACCCGGCGCCAGGTGCCCGCGCGATGCGCCGCCAGGAGCGCGGCCCGCATCTCGGGCGAGGCCGGCGCGCCCCGCCACGCCAGCTCGGCCGCGATGATCTGCTCGTCGCGCCCCGCGCTCGTCAGGTGCGGTGCGAGCGCGGCGAGGAGCGCCGGCGGTGGGCTCGGCGTGACCTCGACGAGCGCGCGCGCGAGCGCGTTCGCGTCGACACCGTCGGGGAGGCGCTCGGCGAGCTCGAGCGCCAGGCCCGTGCGCAGCGCCGCCGGCGTCGCCGGATCGCGCATCAGCGCGGCCACGGCGTCGACGCGCGCCGGGGCCGAGGCGAGATCGATCACCGGAGGTCCGGTGATCAGCTCGGCGTAGGTCGCGACGTCGGCGGTGACCGCGTCGAGGGGCGCCGCCCCGTGTGACGACTCCCCACGCGTCGACGCGAGCAACGCGTCGGCGATCACCGCCTCGGCCACGGGGGCCGGTCCGGTCACGAGCGCGCGCAGCCCCTCGCGAGCCGCAGCGGTCTCGTCCGTGCGCCGCGCGAGGAGGTCGCGCAGGCGAGGGCGGCGGATCCGCACCTCGGCGCGAACCGCCGCGCCCGGGGTGGTCTCGATCGCATAGGCGTGGCGTCCGATGGTGAGTGGGACCACCACGCGCAGGCGACGTCCGATCGCCGGCGCCACCGGGGCACCGGCGGTGGCGGGATCACGCGCGCGCGCGACCAGGACGCCCCCGCGACGTACGGCGACCTCGATCGACGCCTGCGGCTCGACGAGACGCGCGTCGATCACGAGCGCCCCGGGCCCCACGGCTTCGACGGCCAAGCGGCCGGCGCCGGCGCCGGCGCCGGCGCCGACGCCGACGCCGTAACGGCCATCGCCGGGGACGTCGATGGTGGCGCCCTGCGGCAGCAGGCGACGGCGGGTCAGGTAGGGGTCAGCCGCCGGTCGCACCGTCGTCAGCCACCGGTCGAGCTCTGCCTTCCGCCAGGCCACGAGCGCCGGCCGCACCGTCGCGCGGCGGTCCTCGAGGGCGCGAGCGACGGCCTCCTGTGCGGCCAGCCGCACGGCCAGCCGTCCGCCGTCGCGCGCCGGCGTGGCGGGGAGCTCGCCGCCACGTTCGATCCATGCGTGCAGCTCGCGACGCAGCTCCTCCCACGCCAGGCGCGGGGCGCGAGCGACGGCGCGCTCGATCACGACCGCGGTCGGCCGGGTGGCAGTGACCATCCAGCGCGCGCCTGGCCCGGGCGGTTCGATCGCCATCACCGCAGCGGGCTCGTCGGTGACGATCGCTTCTTCCTCGACGACGAGCCGGGCGTCGGTCGTGCCGACCACCCGGTGGAGCCGCACGTCGGCGCGATCGCCGGCGGTGACGCGCACCCGCGCGCTCGCGGCGGGTGGGAGCCAGAACGTCGCGCCCACGTCGACCGTGACCTCGAGCGGCCCGTCGGTCGCGCGCGCCGCCGGCGGCACCGTGGCAGGACCGGGTTCGACGTCGTCGAGCGCGACGGGCCAGCGCGCCTCGAGCGCGCGCCACACGAGCGCCTCGCGATCCGCGGGTTGCGCCGAGGTCGTGGTGCTGGCCCCGACGAGCAGCGCGAGGGCGACGGCCGCTCGCGTGCTCCATCGCCGTGGCCGACGGTCGCTCATGGTTCGATCCGTGGAGCCAGCGCGTCGGCGAGCGCGCGGGCCCAGGGCTCGGCAGCGCGCGGGTCGCGGCGCAGGCGCTGCCGCAACGGCGCCGCCAGCTCGAGGTGGACGAACTCGACGCCCAGGGTGCGCGCCAGCTCTCCCTGGACGTTCCTGGTGGCGCCGAGCTCGCGCGTGTCCTCGGGGAACCGCACCACGGTGATCCCCAGCGCGCCGAGCGCGGAGGCGACGCGCGAGCTCGCCGGCGTCGAGCCGTCCCGCCGGCCAGCGCTGACCACGAGCTCGGCCGTCGCCGCCGGATCATCCGCGTAGCGCTCGCCGTCGAAGCCATGGATCTGGACGATCGCCGCCGCCCCGATCGTCGGCGCGCCGATGGACAGCACCGCGCGCGTCGCGCTCTGGAAGAGATGATCGGGAGCGTGGCTCACGTCGGCGGGGTTCTCGTCCTGCGCGACGCGCGCGCCAGGCTCGGCCTGATAGCGATGGATGCTGTTGGTGAAGAGTCCGCGCAGCGCGGGCGGGGCATCCGGCGCGAAGAAGATCGCGGCCGCGATGCCGCCAGTTCCGACGTCGAAGTACACGTGAGGTGCCTGCAGGAGGATGGCGTTGCCGGCGGGAGGGAGGTCGGCACGCACCAGGTAGGCGCCCGCGCCGCGGCGGGCGTGGCCGGCCTCGCGCACCACCCACGTGCGGCGCCCCGCCACGGTCCACAGCTCCAGCTCGAAGCCGGCGGCGTGCGCCCACGCGGCCAGCTCGGAAGGCGGCCGATCCACGTCGACCCCTCGCCACAACGCCGCCACCAGCCGCGTCAGCGCCTCGTGCTGGGCCGCGGTCGCGGGCTGGAGCGCGACGTCGGTGGCGTCGGGCCACAACGTCTCGCGCGCCTCGCGCAGCGACATCGAGCGGAGCGGCAGGCTCACCACGCGTGCGTCGCGATCGCCTGCGGGCGGCGTCCTCGTCCCATTGGCGCACCACGAGCATGCCACGAGCGCGCTCAGCGCGAGCGCGCCCGCGACGCGGGCGAGGGTCCAGCGAGCGCGGTGATTCATGGATCGCCCTCTTCGAGCGTCGGCAGGACGCGCCATTGCCGCGGATCGGTGGGCGCGGACGCGGGCGCCGCCGACACCACGAAGCGCACCCACAGCTCCGCGCCGCTGACGTTGTAGAACGCGACGTCGTGGCTTCCGGCGACCAGATCGTCGAGCAGGGTGACGGAGATCGTGCGAGGCAGGCCCGCGCTGCGATCGCCCTGGTCGACCAGGCGTGCCGGGACGCGGCGACGGGCCGCCGGCAGCGTCGTCGTGCGATCGGCGACGGTGAGCGCGGCGAGCGCGACGCCGGCTCGACGCAGCGGGCGCCCGCCGCCGATCGTCACGCGGATCGCGGGACGCGTGCCCGCGTCGGGGGCGGTCGCGTAGACGATGGCGTGGAGGCGCACGCGAGCGCCTCCGCGGCGAACCACGCGGACGACCACGGGCTCGCGCAGCGCGTACAGGTTCCACTCGCGATGGAGCCCGTCGCGATCCGTCGTCGGGGGACGATCCATCCACACGCGGGTTCCGCTCGGCGCCGTCACCTCGACCGGATGCGCCCCGAGGGGTGGGCGCGGCAGGTAGATCTTGCCGCGGCTGGTTCCCAGCGGAACCCGCACGGTGGGACCCGCGCCGATACGCACCTCGAGCTCCTTGCCTACCTGCGCCGGGTCGGTCTCCCACGCCAGCTGCGGTCGCCCGGGGCGCGCGGTCCCGAAGTCGAGCGTTCGCGGCCGTCCGGGCTCGATCGCGGTGACCGCGCCGTCGGGCCACGTTGCGAGTACGGCTCCGATCTGCTCCGGCGGCACCGGCTCGCGCGCGCGCTGCGTCTCGGGATGACCGACGGGCGCGATCGAGACCAGCGGCGGTCGCGTGGGCGTGTCCCCGCCACCGGTCGTGACCCGCCGGCCGTCACCGTCGCCGTCGCCGTCGCCGAGCGGCTCGAGGCGCACCTGCGCGACGAGCTCGGCGAGCTGGCCGGACGCCGCCAGGTGCTCGTGGTTGGCGGGCGCGAACGGCACCCAGGTGCGCTCGCTGGGCGTGGCGTACCGCCAGCGATGATCGGCGAGCTGCACGCTACCGTACGGCGGGGCCAGCTCGGATCCGCCGCCGAGCCAGCGGTGGAGGCGAACCGCGACCTCGCGGTCGGCGGTGATCTCGACGCGCACGGCGCGAGGCGGTGCGACGATCCTCCGCGCGGTCGGCTCGCCGATCGCGCGGACCCCGCCGGCCAGCATCAACCGCTCGAAGCGCGAGCGCGGGCCGCCGACCACGAGCTCCTCGCGGGCGACCACGCTACCGTCGGCGGCGACGAACCGGAAGCGCAGGTTCGCGAGGCCGTCGTCGACGGTGTCGTCGAGGACGACGCGCGCGTCGACGCGCAGGGTGCGGCCCAGGAGCGGCGCGCCCCTCACGTCGAGGACCCGCGCGGTCACGACGCTCGTCGGGCCGGCGATGACCAGGGGGATCCGGATCCGGTGCGGTGCGAGTCGACCGCCCTGCGCCGCCGCCGTCGCCGCCACCTCGGCCGGGGCCAGGAACGACGCGCTCGGTCCCGCCACGGTGAGCGATACCGGGTCGGGCGCCGCGGTCGCGATCACGAGGGTCGCGGGGCCCTCGCCGATGTCGAGCTCCACGGGCGCGGTCCGATCCACGGGCAGGTCCCAGCGGCGAGCGCCGCCACCGACGGTGTGGACCTGAAGCGTGACCCCGGCGCGCGGCTCGGCGGCGTGCACCACGAGCCGCGTGGGACCGATCACGTTGATCGCCGCGTGCTCGTGGTGCGAGACCGCGATGACGTGATCTCGGTCGCCGGTCGCCGTCGGCGGAGCGCGGAACGCCGAGACGAAGATCGTGCGCGTCGCGTAATCGGTGCCGCGCTCGCCGGTGGCGGACATCCGGATCCAGCGGCGCGTCAGGCGGCGATCGCGCTCGACGTGCGACAGGAGCTCCCACGGCACGTACGTCGACGAACGCACCAGCTCCCACCGCCTGGTCTCGTCGAGGTTGGCGACCGCCGCGCTGCGTTGCTGCGCGTCGCGCGAGCTTCCGCGGAACAGCCGGAGCAAGGCCTCGTCGGACGCGCCGAGCAGCGTGAGCGTGAGGGTCGCTCCCGGCGGCACCGGCGGCGGGTCGATGACCATGATCCGCTCGTCGCCCAGCGAGAGCCCGTCGGCGGTGAACGCGGCCTCGTCGCGCCAGGTGCCCTCGTGAGGACGCGCCTTGCTCTGCCGCGACTCCTCGTAGACATCGCGCTGCCACCAGGTCCGGCCCTCGTGCTCGATCGTGAGCCGAAGCCCGTACGACACGCGGCGGTCCGGGACGTACGTCCCGGGGACGACCACGTTGCTCACCACCTTGATCGGCGCGGCACCGGGCTCCAGCCGGAAGCGAGGACCGCGCGTGCGCGTCACCCGGTACGCGATCGCCTGCTCGGCGGTCGAGAACTTGACGACGTCGGGATCGGGTGGTCGCCGCAACGCCGCCGCGCTGTGGAGCGAGATCGCGATCAGGCCGCCGAGGAAGAGCGCGAGCGCCACGATCGGGCGGGCGGCGGCGCGGCGCGACCCGCGGTTCCCCACCGGCAACGGCTTCATCGCCGCCCTCCCACGACCACGATCCGGGCGCAGCCCGCCTGGATGGCAGCGTCCACCTGCCGGTCCACGTCGGGTCCGGCGGGAATGGGGGTGCATGCGCGGTGCTCGGCGCCCGCCATCATCACGGCGCGCAGCGCGCGTCCGCCGGGGACGCCGGCGTCGAGGAGCACGTAGCCGCGACGCAGCTCGGGACAGAAGCCCAGGCGAACCGCCCCGGTCGGCGCGCGAGCGACGAGGTCGACCAGCGCGGCGACGTCGTGCTCGGCCTGATACGCCTCGGCGAGCTCGAGGAAGGACAGGGTGCGCGCATCGATCGTGATCACGCCGTCGCCCGCGTGGATCGTTCCGTCGCGCGCGATCTCGCGGATCGGACGATCGACGACCTCCAGCCCGAGCCGCGCTCCGAGCGCATGCACGTCGTCACGCTCTCCCTTCGGCGCGGTCCTCGCCCGGGCGGCGACGCTGTACCACGCGACCGCCATGGGGGGACCCGCCAGCGCCTGCGCGTACGCGACCTGCGGGATGGCGTTGCCCACCAGCTCGGTGACGTCGGCGCCGCCGTCGACCCAGCGCAGCGACCGCGCCGCCGCGCCGAAGGGGCCGTCCGGCGCGACCAGCGGCGCGATCGTGGGTGGCACCCGCGTCGGATCGAGGAGCGGCTGCCCGAGCGAGACCACCAGCTCCGACGAGATCGGCCGCCACGGGGCGAATCCACGCACCTGGATCACGGCGGCGTCGGGGGCGTGCAGCACCGCGCGGTAGAGCGCTTGATGCCCGGCCTGGAACGCGGTGGCCACGTTGCCGGGCTGCACGGGATCGAGGTATCCGGCGACCCTGGCCGCCGCGGCGGTCGGCTCTGCATCGACGAGCAACGCCCGCCCACGTTTGCGCCACGCCGCCACCGCGATCGACGCGCTGCCGGCCTCCGTCCGAGGTTTCGCCACCTCGATCGCGAGGCCGAGCGAGGCATCGGCGCGGATCGCGGCCGCGATCCATCCCACGTGATCGCGGCCCGACACCACCCACGCGCCGCGCCCCACCCCGGCCGCGGCGGGCAACCAGGCGACCTCGTGATCGAGGGTGCGGGCGACGGCGTCGATCCAGCCGGCGCGTTCGGCGCGGTTGGTCATGAGGCGCTCGAGGACGAGCTCCTCGAGCACGCGCAGCTCCGTGGGGGCGGGCGGGGCGACGGCGTCGTCGGCGGGGCGGGCGAGCCAGGCGTTCAGCCAGGCGTGGACGGGGACAGCGCCGAGATCGCGCGGCGCGGGCGCCGAGGTCGCCAGGAGCGTCCAGAGATCGGCGGGGTGGACGACCAGCACGGCGTGCGCGCGGCTGCGTCTCCACCACGCTCCGGCCTCGGGCGGCGGCGACCAGCTCAGCTCGACCTCGGTCGGCCACAACGTCCCCAGGTGAACCGAATCGGGGAGCGCGTGGCGGACGTGGAGGCGAGGGCGGCCTGACGTCGCCCGTCGATCGGCGCGGAGCTGGACGATCGGCGCGCCGCGGAGCTGGCGGTGCGCGATCTGGAAGGTCGAGTCGCGGTCGAGCGGATCGGCCGGGTCACGGGCGCCGGTTCCATCGGCACCGCTCACCACGATCGCCCGGCACGCGATGCGTTCGCAGATGACGCTCGCGACCTCGGCGACCGGGCGATCGCGACGCGCGCGCGGAACCTCGATGATCGGTCCGGGCGCGCCGGGATAGAGGACCGCGGTCTCCCACCCGCGCTGTCGCTCGAGCCGCTCTTCCACCTCGGCGAGGACCCAGCCGGGCCGGGGCCCGTCGAGCGGTCGGAGCGCGAGGCCGAGCTCCCGAGCCCGATCCTCGAGGCGTCGCGGCGGCGTCGAGCGCGCCGGCAGCCACGCGGCCAGCTCGCGCCACAGCGTGGCGTACGCGATCCGTTCCGATCGTGACGGCGCGTCGATCTCCGGCCTCGCGCGCACGCTGGCCGCCGCCATCGCGCCGAGTGGGGATGCGAGCAGGCGCTCGGACGTCGCGCCCACCGACGGCGTCTGCACCGGTGCGCTCGTCCGCGGTGCGACGAGCTCGAGGATCAACCCGATCGCGCTTCCGGCTGCAAAGCCCACCATCGCGACCGCGATCGACGGCAGCACGACGCGCCCGTGCTTCTTGAGGTTGATCATCTTCACCGCCATCAGGCTGGTGAGCACGTAGCCGAACCCCGACAGCTCGCTGAGCTGGAGCGTGGGCCAGCGATCTCCCGCGGCCCAGCCCACGACGAGCTTGAGCAGGAACCCGACGGTGAAGACCAGCGTCACCTTGCGCGGCCCCTCGAGGTTCATGTGACGCAGGACCGGCAGCGCCATCGTCGCCTTGGCGGCGAAGGTCAACACCAGCGCTTCGCCCACGGTCGCGACCAGCGACCACGGATGGAAGAAGGTGAGCGCCAGGAGCGACGGCACCATGATGCCGTTGTAGTCCCAGCCGTAGACGAGGTTGGCATGGGCCGCGACGAACGCGG
This sequence comes from Myxococcales bacterium UBA2376, assembly GCA_002344285.1. Classification (GTDB taxonomy): domain Bacteria; phylum Myxococcota_A; class Polyangia; order Haliangiales; family Haliangiaceae; genus UBA2376. Next base: position 84,440 of record DDTA01000227.1, on the reverse strand, counting down.
TGGTGAGCAGGATGATGTACGCCTTGGGACTGCCCAGGAAGTCGAGCGCCACGTCCTCGTAGGTCAGCTCGAAGCTCGAGAACGACAGGTTGGTGTAGGGCAGGAGGACGAGCGCGATCGCCGCCCAGGTCAGCACGACGCCGACCGACACCTGGAAGAGACCGCGCGCCACCGGCAGCTTCCAGAACATGTTGGCCACGAGCGGCACCAGCACCAGGCCGATCGACGAGACGTCATGGGCGACGGCCAGCCGGGTGCCGGCCCAGGCGTCGATCAACCGCAGCGTGTCGGTGATGAGCCACAGCTCGCTCGCCTGGCGGACCACGACGCTCACGATCACGATGAGGAAGAATCGTTCGCGTCCGAAGAAGGGGCTCCAGCCCCCGAGCCGCGACATGACATCGCTCACGCCGCGCGCGATGAGGAACGTCAGGACGGCCTCCACCGAGACGGCGATGCCCGCCGCCGGCTGGACGGCGTAGACGGAGGCGAGGTAGCCCGGGACGACGAGGCCCGCCCAGACCCAGCCGAAGATCTCGGTGAAGAACAGGAGCACCCAGATCCCGACGAGCACGCCGACCAGGATCGATTGATCGAGGCCGCGCTCCGGAAAGAGATGGAAGACGCCACCGTCGAACATGGGCGGTCAGGAACGGCCGGGCTTGGGGAGGCGCAACGCCAGCGCCGTGCCCTCTTCCAGGCTGGAGGTGATCTCCACGCTGCCGCGGTTGGCCGCGACGCGATCGCGCGCGCGCACCAGCGCGCCCAGGTGCGCGGGCGCGTCGGCGGCGGTGGCGGTTCGCACCGCCGCCACGTCGGACGCGGGCAACGTGGCCGCGATGTGCACCGTCACCGACACCGAGTCACGGTCGTCCTCGACGACCAGCCGGAGGCCGGCGGGCGCGCCGCGCATGGACTCGCGCAGGATGTCCGCCACCGCGCCACCGAGATCCTCGCCGCTCGCCACGACCACCGTCGAGTCGGCGCGGACCTCGATCACCGGCGGGCCCTCGGCGGCGCCGACGGCGGCCAGCTCGGCGGTCGCCTGGCGGACCATCTCGGCGAGGTCGACGACGTGACGCGCGCCGCTACCGGCGGACGCCGCGGACCAGCGCCAGTCGAGCGCGGCGAGATCGCGCTCGACGTGGGTCGACATGGTCAGGAACAACGCCGTGCGCGAGAGCTCGTCGACCTCGAGCTCGTCGCCTGGCAGCTGGACCCGCGACAGGACCAGCTCGTAGGCCTGGCCCAGCGCGTCCCCCTCGGCGGTCCGGGTGTCGACGCGGACGGCCGCGCCGCCGCTGACGACGTCGCGGACGACCTGTCGGATCGCGTCGGCGGAGACCCGCGTGAGCCGCGCGAGGATCTCGGCCACGCCCAGCTCGTACGGGTCGACGACGCCGGTGACGGCGAGGAACTTGCGCATGGCGGCGTTGGCGTACTCGAGCTGCCCCCACAGACTCGCGACCGCGATCGCGACCGGCAGGTTGTCGAGCAGGCTCACGTGGTGATCGAGGATCTGTCCGAGCCGGAGCGCGTCGTCGTGGACGACGCGCACCGTGTCCACCATCGTCGTCGGCGGAGCGTGGGGCTCGACGCGGATCAGCTCGCGGGTCAGGGCCAGCTGGCCGGTGAGGTGGCCCAGCAGCCGCAGCTCGGCGTCCGAGAACGAGCGGTCGCGAGGCACGTTGAGGATCCAGAACCCGTGGAGGCGCGCAAACCCGACCACCGGCACGACCAGCGCCCTGGTGCCCAGCGCCTCCTGGAGGATCGGGCGCACGCTCCACTCGGGACGGTGCGTCGAGTACGGCAGGCGCCACGGATCTCGCCGGACGTCGCGCCGCTGCTCCTGCACGTCTTCGGCGTCCACCGACCACCAGCGGGCGAGCTCGAGGTGCCAGCCTCCGGGCGGCAACCGCGCCCATCCACAGCTGACCACGTCGAAGTAGGCGAAGAGCGCGGCGGCGAAGCGATCGTCGGTCGCCGACTCAGAGGGACGACGCCCCGCCTCGGCGGTCGCGCGGCGTGACACCGTGCGGCGCATGGCGGCGATGTCGCGCTGGGTGTCCTGCCGTTCGAGGACCAGGCCGGCGAGCGTGCCCGCGGCCAGGCTCACGAGCGGGGCCGCGACACCCACGAGCATCGAGGCGCGACTGAACAGCACGTAGGCGATCGCGACGATCGCGAACGCGGCGCCGAAGCCGATCGCCGCGGTCCAGGTCGCCGAGCGAATCCTCCGGATCCCGCCGCTCGCGCCGACGGCGCACGCCAGGACGATCAGCAGCTCGACGAACCAGGGCCCGCGCCGCCAGCTCGCCCGCTCGACGACGCCCTGGATGCCATGCGCGTGGACCTCGCCGGGTGACATCGCGCCGACGGGCGTGGGCACGTACGCGGTGAAGCGCTCGCCCCGAACCCCGATGACGACGACCCGGCCCGTGAAGGTCGACGCGGGGATCTCGCCGCGCGCGACGTGATGCGCCGGCAGGGTCGGCAGCGTGTCCGGTGGACCGATGAAGTTGACGGCGAGCCGGCGCGCGGACGGCTTCTGGCCGAGGCGCTCGAGGAGCGTCGAGGTGATCGTCGCGCCGCGCAGCTCGTTCGCGTCGCCGAGATCGATCGCCTCCACGACACCGTCGGGATCGAGGGAGACGCTGGGCTGCCCGAACCCCGGGGTGGGCGGCGGCATGACCAGGCGGCCGTCGCGCACCGCGGCCGCGAGCGTCGGAGGGGCGCCGTCGCCCGCGATCACGCGGGGCCCGGGTTCCAGCACCGCGACGACGCGCGGTCCACCGCGCAGGATGTGGTCGAGCAGCTCCTCGTACCGGATCCAGGGCCACGGCCCCGGTCCCCACGCGCGCGCGGTGTCCTCGTCGATCGCGACGAAGATCACGCTGGCGTGCGGGGCGCGCGGCCCGCGCAGCTCGTAGAACCCGCGCCGGACGCGCGCGTCGATGGCGTGGGTCAGGCCGAGCCCCACGGCGAGCCCCACCAGCAGCAACGCCGCCACCGTGGCGGGCGCGAAGTGGCGGAAGCGCTGGATGAGACGCCGAGCCCCCACGGCGATAGGTTGGAATTCTACCCAAGCACGCGGCGAACGGCCAGAAACCGAGCTCTTCAGGCCGCCGGCTGGGAGCGGAGTCGGGTGGTCCGGTTGGCGAGAACCGGGACGATGCCGGCGTCGAGGTGGCGGCCGGTCATCAGCGTGGCGCCGATGGCGACGTCGACGTTGGCGCGACCGCTGATCGTCACCGAGCTGCGCGCGAAGCGTTCGCGCACCAGCTGCTGGAAGCGCGGCACCAGGGCGGTGCCACCGATGAGGACGACCTCCCCGACGTCGTCGATGTCCCAGCCCACCGACGCCAGCAACCGGTCGACCTCGCCGAGCCCGCGGGCGAAGAGCGGATGCCACAGCGGCTCGACCCAGGCCCGTTCGATCCGGAGGTCGAGGTCGTGGCGCTGACCATGCTGGAGGTAGGCCTCTCGCATCACCAGCCTCGCCTCGTTCGCGGTCGACAGCTGGCGCTTGACCGCCTCGCAATGCGCGGTCAGGGCCTCGCGCAGGACCTGATCGTGCAGGATGTCGTACCGCGCCCGGCGGTAGATGATCCCGGCGAGCGCCTGGACCATGGCCTGATCGAGGTCGTCACCGCCGAGGAACGGATCGCCGCCAGTGGCCACGACCTGGAAGCGGAGCCCGTCCTGTTCCAGCAAGGCCACGTCGAACGTGCCGCCCCCGAAGTCGCAGACGAGCACGCGACGGCGATCGGCGCGGGCATGCAGCCCGACCGCCAGCGCGCCGGCGATCGGCTCGGACACGGTGTCGATCACCTCGAGCCTGGCCATCCGCGCGGCGCTGCGGAGGGCCGTGTGGTAGCGCGGCGTGGCGACCGCCGACGTCGAGACGACCACCCCCTTGACCGTTCCACCGAACTGCTGCTCCGCCAGGCAACGGACGCGATCGAGGATGTAGCCCGCGACCTGCTCCGCGGCCCATTCGCGTCGCCGAATCGTCAGGGCCACGGCCCCGCTGGGCAGGCCGGCGATCGCGTACGGCACGCTGCGGGAGAGGCTGCGCATCGCCACGGGGTCGTCTCCCCATCCCATGAGGCGCTTGACCGACCTCACGGTGGCGTCGGGCTCCGCGAGCGAGCGCGCGACCGCGCGCCGACCCACGCGCACCGGCCCGCTGTCGGGCAGATGGACGACGGACGGAATGCATGGGTCGGCCTCGTCGGTGACCAGCGCGACGCGGTCATCGATGATGGCGCCGGCGGACGTGTAGGTCGTCCCGAAGTCCACGCCGAGCAGGATCGAGCGACTCACCCGCGTGGAATCGGCCGGTCGGCGAAACCATGAAGGTTCCCTGGCCGGATCAGTTCATCGCACCGAGCGTCGCCGCGGCGTGTGCGAAATCGTTCACATCGACACCGGTGTCGGTCTCGGGCACCCGCGCGACGACCTCGGAGTCCAGGTCGACCGCGGTCGCGTCCGCGCCGGGGTCCGGCGCGCCGTTGTTGATCCCGTCGCCGCCGCGATCCGTGATCGCGCTGTTGCCGCCCACCTCGACGACATCGACGAGCACGCCCGCGGCGTCGCGCAGCTCGATCCAGAAGTCGGGGGGCATCACGCCGGCGGGATCGCCCACGACGACGCGGTCGCCCATGCGCACGTCGGAGATGTTCGCGCCGGCGCCGAAGACGCGGACGAACGCCGACAGGAGGATCGTTCGCGCGCGGGGCTCCGCGTACAGGCTGGGACCGCGGTAGAGGACGAGCGAGTAGCCCGACAGGTCCGACACGCCGGGTCGGAGGTTGTGCAGCTCGATCCACTCGTCGGCCGGAGACACCACGCCGGTGCCGGGCGTGGGCGAGAACGGCAGCCCGTCGCCGCCGCTGCTGTCGTTCCAGTCCTGGAGCGGGTCGGCGCACAGCTCGTTGATACGCACGAGCGCGGGGTTGGGCGGCGCCGCTTCGGTGTGCACGGTGAAGATGAGGTCACTGGGCAGCGGGTTGCCCGCGAGATCGCGGACCCCGGTCGCGCCTCCGTTCAACCGGACCATCACGTCGGCGTCGAACGGCAACACGCCGATCGGATTGACCAGGATGATCCGATCGTTGTCGTCGAAGGTGGAGAAGCCCAGCGCGATGGGCAAGCCGCCGACGGTGAGCGTGACGTTGCCATCGACCGTGGAGGCGTCCACCGGTTCGTCGAGCTGGATCCAGATCGCGTCGGTGATCCGGTACGCCGTGCCCGACGATCGGGAGAGCACCTGCGGCGGGATGGTCTCGACCGGTGGCGGGGGCACCACGTTGAGGGCGAGCGGCGTGGCCCGCAGCTTGTCGAAGTCGGCGGCGTCGTTGTCCGTGTCCACGGCCCCGAAGGGTCGGGCGATCGCCTCGTCGAAGGCGCCACGGGCGTAGCCATTCTGGTTCGGGCCCGGCGCACCGTCGCCGATCCCGTCTCCCTCGAAGTCGCGATCGAGCGTCAATCCGCCGATCTCGACGTCGTCGACGATCCGGCCGGACGCGTCGCGCAGGACCACGTAGACGTCGGTGGCGGCGAACCCGACAGGGTCGCCGATCACGGCGAGCCCGCCGGGCGCGAGCGCCGAGACGCTGGATCCGGTCGTGAAGTACAACGCGTTGTGGCCGGCGAGCACCGTGGTCGAGGGTTCCTGGTCGATGAGCTCGAGCGTCCAGCCGCGCAGGTCGACCGGCGTGGGGCCGACGTTGATGAGCTCCACGAACTGATCGGTCGAGGTGATGGCCCCGGCGCCGGGGTTCGAGTCGAACGGTGTGCCGGCGCTGTCGCTCCAGTCGCGGCGGGGCGTGACCACGACCTCGTTGATGCGAACCAGGGCCGTTGCACCCGGTCCATCCATGGTGCTGGCGTCGCCGGTCGTCGAGCCGTCCATAGCGCTGGCGTCGCCGGTCGTCGAGCCGTCCATGGCGCTGGCGTCGCCGGCCGTGCTGCCGTCCATGGCGCTGGCGTCGCCGGTCGTGCCGGCGTCCATGGTGCTGGCGTCGCCGGTCGTGCCGCCGTCCATGGTGCTGGCGTCGCCGGTCGTCGAGCCGTCGATGCTGCTGGCGTCGCCGGTGGTGGAGGCATCTCCGGTGGAGTCGCCGTCCGTGGTGGCGGCGTCGTCGGTCGTCGCGCCATCCATGGTGGCGGCGTCGTCGGTCGTCGCGCCATCCATGGTGGCGGCGTCGTCGATCGCGGAGCCGTCGATGCCGCTGGCGTCTTCGCCGCCGATCGCGTCCGCGTTCAGGCCTCCATCGGCGAGGTCCCCGCCCGCGTCGTCGCGCCCGGGCACCAGGTTGTCACCGCACGCGCATCCGAGCAGGATCCACGTGAGGATCAAGACCGCACCCCGAGGTCCCATCCGCCCATTTTACATCCGCACCGGCGACGGTTCGCCACTCCTACCGGAAAGCCAAGTGATCAATCCCTCTTGGCCGCGGCGCTGGCTTTCAGGCGTGGTCGGCCGAGCTGCCGGCGCCGCGCAGCCGGGACCAGAGCACCTTGAAGAGGCCGGCGATCGCGAGCGCGATCACGATGAGGAACTTCTTGGCGGCCAGGAGCACGGCCCAGAAGCCCTTGCTGGTCACGATCTTGGTCGCAACCGCGCCGCCCGCGACGAGCGTGGCGACGCCGTAGCCGGCGTCGCGATCGACGCCGGGCTGGTAGTCGGCATAGCGGTTGCCAGCCGTGAAGTCCGAGAAGGCGAGCATCTCGTTCATCGCCGGCTTGACCGTCGCGAGGTCCCGGACCCTGGCGACCGCGTTGAGCTCGAGGACGCCCTCGCGTCCGAGGATGCGGACCGCGTAGTTGAGCGTGTGCTCGTCCTCGCCGGAGAACAACAGATCCTTGGCCCAGTACAGCTTCTTGCTCACCTGGTCGTAGTGCGGGGGTTCGGCCCAGCCGACCAGGTCGGCGGTGGCGAGCCCGAGGCGCGTCCGCTCGCGGTTGTGGTCCGCCGCGGCGCGCTTCATCTGGGCGAGGAGCGCGTCGTAGTCGATCGACGCCGCGTCGGCGTCGTCCACGTGTCCGTCGTCGGTGTACTCGAGGACGACGGCCCATCCGTCCGCCTCGATCACGCTGCTGCCCGGCGGGATGATCATGCCCTCGGTGCTGGGGGAGGGCGGGTTGCCCCACATCTGCAGCACCCGGTCCGTGTCCTCGGCGCCGAGGTACCGATAGCCATCGGGCAGCGCGAGCTCCGCCTTGCCGCACGGCAGCTGGATCGCGCCTGCCTGGTAGCGCAGCGACGCCTCGAGCTCGCGGCGCGCGGCCTCGGCGTCCTCTTCGCCCGCGCCGTCGCTCTGCGCCCGCACCGTCGACGGCATCGCCAGCGCCGCGATGGCGCTCGCCGCAGCGACCGCCATCGCCCAGGACCTCCACGAAGATCGTGTCACTCGCGTCATCCCGCGATCCCTAAAGGAGCCGACCCGACCTCCGCAACGAGTTTTTCGTACCCTCGACCGGTTTCGGGCCCGTTCACCCGCCCTGTGTGAGCCGATCTTGCGCAGGTTCGGCTGGCAATCTTCTGCCGGCCACACCTGAGCGCCATCACGACTGCTAAGACTCCGCCCAGCGCCGATGCCAGGCAAGGCCGATGAGAGGACGCGCGAGGCGTCGGACGAGACCGCGACGTCGTCGCCGGTCACGGCGCAGACGCAGCCGACGTGCCCGGGTTCCGGTGCGGGCTCCGCTGACGCTCCCGGAACCCTGCCCACCGGCGGCGCCGCCCCCCACCCGACCGCGTTCCGCAACGTCGACGACGCCGACTACGAGATCGTCGGCGACCTCGCCAGGGGCGGTCAGGGTCGCATCCGCCACGCCCGCGATCGCCGTCATGGCCGCCCCGTCGCGATCAAGGAGCTACTCCGTAGCTCGCCCGAAGCGCGGCAACGGTTCCAGCGCGAGGCCTTCATCACGGCGCGCCTCCAGCACCCGGCGATCGTCCCGCTCTACGAGGCAGGCACCTGGAACAACGGTGAGCTGTTCTACTCGATGAAGCTCGTCGAGGGGGAGTCGCTCGACAAGGTCGTCGCGCGCACGCGGACGCTGTCCGAGCGCATCGCGCTCCTGCCGCGCGTGATCACCGTCGCCGAGGCGGTCGCGTACGCGCACGATCGCCGCATCATCCATCGCGATCTCAAGCCGTCGAACATCCTGGTCGGAGACCTTGGCGAGACCGTCGTGATCGACTGGGGGCTGGCCAAGCAGCTCGGCGATCCCGACGTCGACGAGCGCTCGCCGACCGACGGTGGCGGCACGAGCGACGCGCTCACCGTCGCCGGCCGCGCCATGGGCACGCCCTCGTACATGCCGCCCGAGCAAGCGCGAGGCGACGAGGTCGACGAGCGCGCCGACGTGTACGCGCTCGGCGCGGTCCTCTATCACGTGTTGACCGGTCGCGCGCCGTACGGCGACGCCGGGAACGCGCGGGCGCAGCTCGCCCGGCTCGCGGCGGCGCCGCCGCGTTCGCTCGCATCGGCGGCGCCCGATGCGCCGCGCGACCTGATCACCATCGTCGAGAAAGCGATGGCGCGCGACGCGGGCGCTCGCTATCCACGCGCGCGCGAGCTGGCCGCGGATCTGCGCCGCTTCGAGGCCGGACAGCTCGTCGGGGCGCACGCCTACAGCGCGCGCGAGATCGCCACGCGCTGGATGCGACGCCACCGCGCCATCGTCGCCGTGATCGCCGCCGCGGCGCTCGTCGCCGCGAGCGTCGCCGCGTTGAGCTTCCGTCGCGTCGCGAGCGAGCGCGACACCGCACGTCGTTTCGCCCGGGCCTCGGAGACCGCGCGCGGCGAGGCCGCCGATCGCGTCGAGCAACTGAGCCTCGAGCGCGCACGCGCGATCCTGGCGACCGACCCGACGCGCGCCCTCGAGCTGGCGCGCGCGATCCCCGCGGCTTCGCGCTGGTCGGGGCTCGCGCAGCTCACCGCGTCGGTCGCCGAGATCTGGGGCGTCTCGACCGTCGTGTGGCGCGGCAACACCATCAGCTCCTTCGCCGCGTCCGCCGACGGCCGCACGCTGGCGTGGGGCGCCGACACGACGTTGCGCGTGCGCCACGCCGACGGATCGATCGCCGAGCACACGGTCCCCGATCCGATCTTCACCGTGGCGGTCTCCCCCGACGGCGGGCGCGTCGCCGCCGGCACCTTCGGCGGCCACGTCTTCCTCGCCACCGGCGCGCAGCCGCCGGTGCTCCTCGAGGACGTCACGATCGAGGGCGGCGTCCGCGACGTCTCGCTCGACGAACCCGACCTCCTGCTCGCCGCCACGCGCGAGAAGACGTACTGGTGGGAGCTGGCCGGGTCGTCGCCGCGCTTCGTGCAGCCCACGACCGCCGCCCCTGGTCCAGCCCCACGCGCCGCCGACGACGTCTTCCTGTCGGCGCGCCGCGAGGGCTTCGTCGAGCTGTGGAGCCGGCGCGAGGCCCGTCTCGTCGAGCGGCTCGTCGGGTACATGCCCGGGTGGACGATCCGCGCCGCCCGCGTGTCGGCGGACCGCTCGCGCTTCCTCTACGTGGACGAACATCGCGTCCTGTGGACACGCGCGCTGGCCGACGGGACCCCGCAGCGCGTGGACGCGCTCGCCGGTCGAACCGCGATCGTGTGGGTCGGCAACGTGCTCGGCGAGCACGTCATCGTCGACGCGCTCGGCGGCGTGCACGTCTGGCACGGCCCGGGTGCGGTGGTCGACACCATCGTCGAGCCATCGGCCACCCAGCAGGCGGTCTCGGCCGCGGTCGTCGGCGACGATCTGGCCATCGGCTACGACAGCGGCGACATCGCGATCGTCGATCCACGACGCGGCCTCCAGCGCACCCTGCACGGCCACGTCGGCAACGTCTTCGCCCTCGCCGCCGCAGGCGATGGCGACACGCTCACGCTCACCTCGGCGTCGCGCGACGGCACGATCCGCCAGTGGCGGATGATGCCCGCCGGCGTCGCCTCCATCGCGCTCGGTGCCGCGCGGGTCGCGTCGGTCGCCGTCACGCGCGACGGCACCGTCGCCGTCGGTGGCGAGGACGGCGTCGTGCGGCTGTGGAAGCCCGGGGCCCCCGCGACCGTGCTCGATCGCGCCTTCACCGCGCGTGAGATGGTGCTCTCTGCCGACGATCGCTACCTCGTCTGGTCGCGGGGCCCGACCCAGGGCGGCGTGCGTCTCGCCGATCTCGGCGTCGCCGACCACCCACGCTTCGAGCTCGAGGGCTGCGGACGCTACCCGCGCTTCGCGGCGAGCGTCGCGCGCTTCGCGTGCGTGCGTAACTTCGACGGCGCGACGCTCCTGTGGAACACCGAGACGTGGACGCCGATCACGGTCGACACGGCGGGACCGGTGCAGGTCGACAGCATGTCCATCTCGGCCGACGGGACCCAGGTGGTCAGCGGGCGCCTGGAGGAGGGCGCCGACTTCCGTCTCTGGGACACGCGCTCCGGCGCCGCGCGCATCCTCAGCCGCATCCACGGCAACGTCGTGGCGTCCGCGTTCCGGCCGGGTGGCGACGACGTCATCACCGGCGATCTCGCGCGCCGCGTGCGGTGGTTTCGCCTGAGCGACGGCACCTCGGCGCTACTCGGCCAGGAAGGCGCCGCGATCAGCCAGGTCGTCGCCGGCACGCGTTTCATCGCGGTCGGCAAGGCCGACGGCATGGTTGGCATCTGGGACGTCGAGCGCGGGATGACCATGCACGTGCGGCCACCGCGCACCAACGCCGGCCAGATCGTGGATCTGCGGCTCACGGCCGACGAGACCATGCTGGTCGCGCTCCACAAGCGCGGCCAGGTCGTCATCTGGGACATCGCGAGCGGCGTCGGCCTGCCGTTGCCCGGCAACGTCGGCGCCATCGGGTTGTCGAGCGACGGCCGCCTGCTCGCGCTCGGCGATGACGGCGGCAACGTGTGGCGCGTGACGATGCCGTCACCGACGGCGGGCGCACGTGGGGAGGGCGAATGGACGCCGTTCGAGCCGGCGTGGAAGCCGCTCGCGCCGGTCACCCCGCCCTCGCCCACGAGCGCGCGCGAACGCGCCGATCGCGACGCGCGCGACGCCATGGCCCAGCGCGCGGCGGCGGACGAGGCGTTCCGCCGCGGCGGCCTCGATGACGCCGTCACGTACTACCGGCGTGCCGTCGCCGCCGGCGACGCCGACTCGAGCTGGCGCCTCGCCGTGGTCGACGCGTATCGCACGCATCGCGACGATCCGAACGCGGCGATGCGCGCGGCCGTGGTGCGCGTGGGGCTCGAGACGCCGTGGACGAGCACCGCTCCGATCGACGTCGCCGTCGCGGCGCGCGACACCCCGGCCGCGACCCGCGCCGAGATCCTGCGCGCCTGGGCCCTCGCCGCCGGAGAGAACGTCACCAGCCTCAACTACCTCGTCTACTACCTGATTCGCAGCGGCGAGCTCGAGCTCGCCGGGCAGGTCGCGGAGCGCTTGCTGCGCGTCGCCGACGACAGCACGGAATTCGATGCGGTCGCCGAGGTGTTCAACGCTCGCGGCGAAGCGGCCCGCGCGATCGCGCTGGCGGAGCGGGCCGTCGCCCTCGACCCGAAGGACGAGATCCTGCGCGCCAACCTCCGCCGCTTCCGCCGCGCCCGTCGCGAGATCGGCGCCGACGTCTTCCTGCTCCAGGAACCGCCGATCGGCCCGTACACACCCGCGCGCGTGCCGCTGCCCGCGCCGTAGGGCTTGATCGTTTTCGGCAGGTGCGACGACATGTGGGCGCGGCGTCCACTCCCGTCGCATGGGCGCACTTCGCCTGCGGCATGAGCGGTTTGGTATCGTCACCGACCTTCCCGGACCGATGACGATGCATGACCTCCAGACCAAGCCGCTGCCCAAGGTAGCGTCGCGGCTGCAAGCCGTGCTGGTCGTCGGCGACGAGGTCCGGGACGTGGAGCTGCCGGCGGACGGGGAGGTGATCATCGGTCGCGGGCGCGGCGCCGACATCTGCGTCGAGCACCCGACGATGTCGCGCGAGCACGCCGCGCTCCGGGTTACCCCGACGCTGGCGATCAAGGATCTCGGTGGCACCAACGGGACCAGCGTGCGCAACCAGCGGTTGGTCTGCGGCGAATGGGCCGAGCTCGCGCTCGGTGATGCCGTCCACCTCGGCGACGTGGTGCTGATGCTGCGTCGCCAGAGCGACCTGCCGACGCTGCTCGAGCAACCGCGGCGGTTCGAGCGCTTCGAGCCGAACCTGGCCCAGGTCGCCGCGGGCACGATCACCGTCCTGATCCTCGGCGAGACCGGGTCGGGCAAGGAGATCTGCGCGGAGACGATCCACCGACTCTCGCCTCGGGCCGATCGCACGCTCCTGCGTCTGAACTGCGCGGCCTTGCCGGAGGCGCTGCTCGAGGGCGAGCTCTTCGGCCACGAGCGTGGTGCCTTCACCGGCGCGGTCTCCGTCAAGCCCGGTCTCCTGGAGAGCGCGGAGGGTGGGAGCGTCTTCCTCGACGAGATCGGCGAGCTGCCGCCGGCGGTGCAGGTGAAGCTCCTGCGCGTGCTCGACACGCGCGAGGTGATGCGTCTCGGTGGGCTGACCCCGCGGGTCATCGACGTCAGGTTCATCGCCGCCACGCACCGCGATCTGCGCGCGGAGGTCCAGGCCAGTCGGTTCCGCGAGGACCTCTACTACCGGCTGAGCGCCGTGACCGTGCGCGTCCCACCGCTGCGCGACCGCGCCGACGAGATTCCCTCCCTCGCCGCCGAGTTCGCGGAGGAGGCTGCGCAGGACCTCGGTCACGCGCCGCCGCCGCTGTCTTCCGAGGCGCTCGCGGCCCTGTTGCACTACACGTGGCCCGGCAACATCCGCGAGCTGCGCAACGTCATCACCCGTGCCGTGCTGCTGGCGTCCGGCGGGGTGATCCAGCGCCGCCACCTCCATCTGGACGTCGACGCCGGCGATCGGCGTCCAGCCGCAGCACCGACCTCGCCGCCGTCGCGTCCGCGCAGCCACGCGAACACCGCGCCGGTAGCGCCGGTGACCGATCCGCCCACGGCCGCGACCACGCTGAGCGACGCGATGCGCGAGGTCGAGCGAGCTCGGATCCTCGAGACGCTCGAGCGCTACGGCGGCAACCAGACGCGCGCCGCGCGCGAGCTCGGGATCGCGCGCGGGACGCTGGTCGCGCGTCTCACGGCCTACGGCGTCATCCGACCGCGCAAGTCCTGACATCGCGCTCAGCGGCAGTAGTCGGTGCCCGACCGCTGGACGCAGGTGAGGCCGACCATGCAGTCGGCGTCGACGTCACAGTCGCCTTCGTCGAGACCGCAGCGGCAGTCGGGGTTGCACTCGCCGCAGCTCACCCGCCCGGCCGCGTCGGCGAAGACCGCGTCGGGATCCTGGTAGGAAGAGGATTCCGAGGTCTGGAGCCTCATCCACTCGTAGCCGCTGGTGAAGTAGCTGCTCCGCCCGCCCATGAAGTCGCCGGTGCGGCTCCACTTCAGCTCCGACCACTCCTTGAACGCGCCGTTCACGTAGCGTCCGGTGTGGTACAGGCCGAACATGTGGCCGAGCTCGTGGCTCGCCAGGTAGCCGCGCTGCGCGCTGTAGGAGGGGTTGAACACCGCGCTGGCGCCCGCGTACCCCTGTGGGTTCGTCGGCCGCCGGTCGATCACATCGATCTGCGCACGACCCGACGTGCCCGCGTCGTTCGTGACGAGGAGCCAGGCGTAGGCGGTCGACGCCACGGCCTTGTTCTTGTCGGTGGTCACGTTCACGTCGTAACCGCGGTAGGCCTGCGCCACTTCCATGGCGGCGCGGATGATCGCCGTGCGCTCCTCGCTGTTGAACGTGCTCTTGTTGCCGTCGAGGGAGGCGGGACCGTAGTAGGTCTGTCCCTTGTAGTAGCCACCACCGAAGTCGAGGTAGAGGGCGACCCGTCCCCCGGGCTGGCTCTCCCACAGCGGCAGGCCGGCGGAGGTTCTCGGCACGCGGGAGGCGACGAGCGCCGCCTCCGAGCTCGAGACGTCGATCCGCGCGACGGCCTCGGTTCCGCTCGGGGCCTCGTGGCCGTGCGGCAGCCCGCAGAACGCCTCGCCGTCGACCTCCTCGAAGGTCGTGTCGTCGAGGTCGCTCTCGAGCTCGTCGGTCGCGCACGCGCCGGTCAGGGTCGCGAGCGCGACGAGCGCGCCAGCGGGCCATGCCGAGAGGAGCTGGTGTCGTGGGGACGTGGTGGAAGCGAGCATCATCTTTCGTCTCCTGGTCCTGGTCCTCGTCTCGGGTGTGTCGACGGTCCGCCGGCTCACGTGCCGGAGCGGCGGATCACGATCGACACCGCGATGTCCTTGCAGTGCGAGAGATTGCGGTCGGGGTCGCCGTTGGTCTCGTAGACCGGCGTGGTCCCGTCCGCCGTGAGCACGCGGCCGTACAGGTGGCCGGCCTCGTCGCGGTCGAGCACCTGGCGGTAGCGCGTGATCGGGCTCCGGGCCGTGAAGGAGCTCGACGACAGGTACCCCGGGGAGCCCGTGCCGTCGTCGAAGCTCTGCGAGAGCAGGAGCAGATCGCCGGCCTTGGCGCCGCTCACCGCCGGGAACCGGGTCCCCTCGACGTTGTCGCAGCGGGTCTGCCCGGCCCACGCTCGCACGGGGTTCGAGCTGGCGCCGCCGTTCCGGACCGTCGCCATGATGGCCCAGGCGGGGCGGCTGCCGGGGAAGTCGATGGTCAGCGGCTCGTACCGCGTGCTGTCCCTCGGATCCGGTCGGAGGTCGTCGGTGGTGGCCTTCTTCCAGTACAGCACCTGGTTGAGGTCGTTCTGCTGGCCCGCGCAATCGAAGTCACCCGCGCTGTTGTCGAAGGCGCAGGTCGCGACGGGTCCCTTCCAGCCACCGCTGCGCCACGGCCGGAGACGATCCGAGAGGCGATCGCCGCTGCCGTTGTTGGCCCAGAAGTTGGTGTCATCGGTCCGGTGGAGGAAGAGCAACAGGAGGTCACCGGCCCGGGTGCCGTTCGGCACACGGATCGTCGGCGTACCTCCCTGATCGGTGCCGCCCGTGGTCGCGATGACCGCGACGCTGCCCACGGCCCAGGTCTCGGGTTCGCCATCGGACTCCGTCGTGATGTCGCCGTCGTCGGAGAGCGGGTCCGTGGGGTCGTCGGTGGGATCGTCGCCGAGGGCGTCGAGCTCCTCGTCGACGCAGCCGACGATCAGGCTGGATGCAGCCACGAGGCTCAGCCAGAGCGGCGACCGGCGCGGTGAGAGCGATGCGAGGGTGGATGGATCGGACATCGGTTGTCTCCTTGGCTCGAATGAGGCGGTGATCTGCCGGCCGGCACGAGCGGGTCGGTGCCAGCGGCGACGTGGTCGTCAGCGACGGCGCGCGCACGCACGCGCGCGCGTCCTCAGCGCAGCGAGTCCCAGTTGCCGTACGGCCAGGTCGTCTCGCCCCAGTCGATGAGCGAGGTCACGACCGAGGATGCGACGCCGAGCTCGCGCAGGCGAGGGATCACGCGGAAGGTGTTGCGGCCCTGATACTCGCCGGTGTCGAAGGTGGTGCCGGGGCTGAAGTCGCGGCTGTCCCAGGCCTGCACGGCGCGGTTCTGATCCGCGGCTTCCCACTGCGCGCGGGTGGCGCGGCTGGCGTCGGCGACGAAATCCTCGACCATCGCCTGGGCGAGGTACCTCCACAGCGGCTGCCCCACCGAGGCCTGCGTCGCCGAGGTCCCGTTCCGGTTCGCCTTGTAGTAGACGTGGGGCTGGGAGGTGCGCAGATCGTTGCCCGCCTCGACGCCGTAGAGTCCGTTGGTCTGGAGCTGGCGCTGCTTGATCATCGACGCCCAGAACCGGAAGCCCTGGCTGACGCCCGACTCGGCCTGCAGGATCTCGATGTGGCTACACACGTACGCGAAGTGGCTGGGCATCATGATCCGGTAGCCGGGGGCGAGGATCATGTTGAGGTGGTACCAGGCGTTGGTCTCGGTCACCCCGGCGACGACGTCCTGCCCGTAGAAGTGGCGTGAGTTGTGGCCGGTGAAGTGCGGCGGGCGATCGAACACGTTTCGTCCGGTGACGAACCAGCCGCGCTCGCGTGCGTCCACACAGCGTGCGCCGCAGACCTGGTTGCTCGACAGCGTGCGGGCACCTCCGACGTAGGGGATCCGCGCGGTCTGCGTCTTCGCGCCCTCCTCCTCGAGATGGTTCCCGTGCACGATCTCCCACTGCTTCACCGCGACCCATGCCGCCAGCCCGCGCTTGGCGATCTCGTAGGCCTCCTCGTCGACGCGCCGGCGATCTTCCTTGCGCACGCACGTGGAGTAGGTTCGCTTCGGCAGCTTGATCGCGTTCAGCACGCCGCCATTGAGCCCGCGCCAGGGCTCGCCGTTGCCGGCGCCGTTCGTGTCGCAGGTCATGCCGCGCTGGAGCCACGACTTCACCCGCCTCGTCATGTCTCCGATCGACGTGGGCGTCGGAGCGGCCTTCGCGTTCTCGTAGAGCACCGTGTAGTAGGGACGGCCGACGCTGTTGCCGCGCTCGTCGGAGCGGATCGCCGCCGATTGCGTGTCGAACGCGTCGTCCGGGTGGATCTGTGGCAGCCACTGGTTCCACTCGGGCATCGGCAGCGCGACCGGCAGTTCGCGCAGGTTGAGCTTGCCGTGGCGATCGACCACCTGGCGCACCGCGCTCAGCGACTGGCCAGCGGGGAAGAGATACGGCGCGACATCGGCGTCGCGCGTGAGGACGGCGTCGAGCCCGGCTCCCGCGGCCCACTCGTACGCGGGGCGAGCATCCAGGCCACGACCCGGCTGGTAGGTCGGGTTCCACGGGCGAGCCGCGCGGACCACCGGCACGGTCGAGCGCAGGCTGCGGATGTACGAGGCGATGCGCGCGCCGTCCTGGCGTGACAGTTCATGGAACACGGAGCGCTCGACGATCGAGTGGTTCGAGAAGTTGAAGTAGGCGAGGTCGCGCCCGTCGCTCGCGTGGCAATCGGCGCACGACGCCACGAGGTTTCCCGTGACGGCCCCGGCGCGACCGAGCACGCCGTCCATCGCGTCGACGCCGGGGTCGTAGAGGCTGTTGCGCCGGCGCCAGAGCGCCTCGCCCGCGCTGATGTCGGCGGCGCTCGGCAGCGGCGGTGCCCAGGTCGCCGGATCGTCCTGCGGCCAGGCGGGCAGGACGCGGGCGGAGAGCGAGCCGCCGCGCAGGAGGTTCAGATCCAGGATGCGGAAGCCGATGCTCGGCGGCGCGGCGTTCACGTGCTCGAACGTGAGCGTGTTGAGGCCCGCCACGATGCCGGTCACCGGCACCTTCACGCGCACGGTGCGGAAGGCGCCGCCGATCTCACCGTAGCCCGCCGCCCCGTCGAGCACCTCGATGCTGGTGTTGCCCACGACCTGACCGTTGCCCGAGTAGCGCTTGAGCGCGATCGCGGGCCCGCCGTTGACGCGCACCGACGCCTTGACCTTGCTCGGGTTCGAATCGAGCTCCGTGACGTGATAACCGCACGCGTTGCACGTCAGGGAGAGGTGGGTGATGTTGGTGGGGTCGTCGACGCGGACTTGCACGCTGACCCGCGTGCCGGACGGCCCGAGCACCTCGAGCGGCATCTTGACGGCCGGCGTCGGCGCCGTCGCGCCGGTCACCTCGACGTGATCGACGTTGGGGCCTGCGCTGCCGCTCGCGGTCAGCCGCACCGTGTTGGCGCCCTGGCGCAGCGTCACGACGGAGGTCGTCGTGCGCCAGTCCGTCCACGACGGCGTGGGCACGCCCTGGACCGTGCCAGCGCTTGCGCCGTTCACGCTGATCGCGATGGGGCGGTTGACGGTCCCGCCGTTCGCGTACCGGATGGCCAGCGTGTACGAACCGGCTGCGGGCGCGTTGATGTTGTTCCACTCGATCCACGTGCCCGTGCCCCCGTAGTCCATGAAGCCCGTGCCGGTGTAGCCCGCGTTGTTCGATGCGACGACGCAGCCGTTCTGGCCGGTGCGGTTCTCGGCCTCATGGCGCGTCGTGCCGGAGACCTCGGCGACCCTCTCGAAGCGTTGCTTGGCGGCGTTACGGTCGCAGGCGCGCTGCACGATCTGCGGCTGGCCGTCGCTCGTCGTCTCGCTCTCGCTCGCGGCGGCGCACCGGGCGGTCTCGCGATTCAGGAGCTGCAGCTCGCCTGCACCGAGATCGGTCACGGTCCAGCGCTGGTCGTCGTCGCTGCCACACGGAACGGCGTAGACGTTGTAGGAGCCGCCGCTGGCCATGATCGAGCTGCTGGCCTTCATGCAGGTGTTGGCGCCGTCGCCGCCGACGTACGTGCACTCGTTGCCGCTGCAGCTGTCGCGCCACCAGATCTGCGCCGTCGTGTCGTTGCACGAGGCCTGGTAGACCTCGTACCCGGAGCCGACGACCTGCGTCGGGCTGCGCCGCATGCACAGCCCGGTCGTCGGATTGCGGAGCTTGAAGCGGATCGACGAGACCTCGATCTCGTCGACTGCCGACAACTCCTCCTCGTCCAGCACGCAGCCGCCGGTCGCGAGCAGGGTTGTGGCGAGCAGCAGGCGCGCCGCCCACGCGGGTGGCATCGGGGCTGGAGTGATGCGCATGTGTCTCCTCTGGCGGAGCGCGCATAGCAGGGACGATGCCACGGCCGCGTGCTCCGAATCGCGGTCTGCCGGGCATTCGTCGCGCTGATCGTTCAGCCGATGAACAGATCGTTCAACGAGTGCGAGCCTGGTCCGGCCTTGGCAGCGGATCCAGGTCCCGTCCTGGGCACAGGTCGGATGTTCCGGAGTTCGATCGATCGCGATCCCGACGCCGCCGAAGTCGATGGAGCCGAACGGCTGGAGCGCGAGCTCGATCAGCCCCTGGATCACGGGCTCGTCATCGACGATGACCACCGCTGGAGGACGGCAAGCGCTCCGCGGCGGCAACGGGCTGGTACAATCCAGCGCGGATGCGCCGTGCCCTGATCGGCATCGCTCTCACGCTGGTCGCTTGCAAGGGGGGCGGCGGCCCCGCCGCGAACGGGGAGCGGGCGACGCCGCTGACCGGAGACGCGGCCGCGGCCGTGGTGGTCGCGGCGGACGCGGTCGCGGTCGATCCGGCGGTGGGGAGCGATGCGGGAAGCGCGACCCGCGACGCGGTTGTGCCGGCGATCGACGCGGGGGCGAGCCGGGCGGTGATGCCGACGCCGCCCGGCGTGATGCGGCTGGTGCTGGTGCACGACGTGCCGCTCCTGCGCTCGGAGGAGAAGGCGCTGCAGCGCGTGGTCTCGACGCTGGCCCGCGGCACGTTGAAGGGCGCGGTGGTCGACGGCGGGGATGAGGAGGCGGCGCTGCTCGCGGCGTGGACCCGCGGTCTGCCACCTGAGCCGATGCCGCCCTTGCCGGCCGCGTGGGCCGCGGCGCCACTGGTGGTCGTGATCCGCGTCGAGCCACCCAGCGGCGTCGAGCCCAAGCGGAAGAGCGGCGGACTAGGGGCCCGGGTGGTGTTTCGTCCGCCGGCCACCGAGCCGATCTACACCGAGAGTGGGCTGTTCCCTGGCGACACGTTCGACGGCCTGATCTCCGAGGACGGGTTCCTGTCCGTCATTCCCACCTTCCAGAAGGGCCCATGACTCGCACGCTGCTCGTCGCTGCAACGTTGATCATCACGGCGGCCGCGCCGGCCCGGGCCGGCTGGCGACCACTCGAGCTGATGGTGATCGACGCCGGCCAGGGCGGCGCCGCCGGCAAGCGGTGCGTCGATCGGGTCGCGGCGTACTTCAAGGCTCAGGGCGAGGACGTCGACCTGACACGTCGCGACCTGGCCGCGGTGCGGGCCAAGCTGCCGGCGACGCTGCCGACTTCGGTGCTGGCATGGACCGACGCCGAGACCGCGGCGTTGCGCACCCGCAAAGGCGACGACCCGCTGGACGCGATCGTGGTGATCGACTGCCGGCCCGACGTGCGGACGTTCGACGTGGTGATCGATCCGACGCCGGCGGGCGTGACCACGCTGCGGCTGCGCGCGGTCGCGCTCGACGCCCGTGTGCTCGACTGGCTGGCCCGGCAGATCCAGATCGCTGCGTACACCGGCTTCGAGCTGTAGCCGCAGCTCATGCGACAGGCGGCAGAACACATAGCGGCTCTGCGATGATGAGAGTGGAGACGCCGGGAGTCGAAGACGGAGATCGTCGACAACAACTTCCGGCGTCGGCAGGCATGCCTATCAACGTCAGCAACGGCTTGTCGGGTCAGCCCCGGCGAACACGTCGCCGTTGCCGAGCTTCCGGCCGGTCGCGGTAGTCGATCGAGAACGCGTAGCCGAGGAACATCCGCTCGAAGTCGTGCGGGATGTGGCAGTCGCTGCACCCGGCGACGGCGTGGTGACTACCGCGCTACCAGCCGTCGTACTCGTTCTGCATGACGTGTCAGTTGGTGCACGCCTCGGAGCGCGGGCTCAGGTACGAGAACGCGCGGCCCTCGACCATCGTGAACGCCGCGAGCCCGAGCGCGAGAGCGACCGAGAACATCGCGGCCAGTCGACGAATCGTGCGCGCGACGAGAAACGTGCAAGGCTTGCGTGACGTGGCGCCGAGTGACGATCAGCTCACTGGGTCGGAGACACGATGAAGACCTCGGGCTTGGCGCCGTTCACCATGTTGGACAGGCCGGTCGGAGTGGCCGCCCCTCCGAGCGCGTCACCATCGATCACCTTCACGAACTTCTGGTGGACGTCGCTCCACAAGGAGACCCGGCCCGCTCCCAGATCGACGACGCGGAAACGTTCCCAGCTCCAGCCCGCCGGCAGCGAGCCGTCCGAGGTCGTGGTGGTGTCCATGTCGCCCCGGTCGTTCATGCGCAGGAACCGCTTGTGGTGGGGGTTCCAGAGCGCGATCGTCCCGTTGCCGCCGTCGACGACCTTGAATCGTTCCCAGGTCCACCCGACGGGCAAGGTCCCGCCGAAGTGCGCGGGCGCGCTCGCGTCGACGGAGGTGTCATCTTTGACCCGCAGGAACCGATCGTAGGATTGCGACCACAGCGCGACTTGGGCGCCGGGGGTGAGCGGCACGACCCGACGCGGGATCGCGTACATGATGCCGTCGGCGCCGCCGATCACCTGGCGGAACTTCTGCCACCCCGACCAACCGATGACCGCGCCGTTGTTGGTCGACGTCCAGGTCGCGCTGCAGTCTCGCTGGCCGGTGTGCTTGTAGAACTTGAGCTGCCCGGCGGCGTTGATCCCGTAGATCACGCCGTCTTGGCCGCCGAACACCTGGGTGAACTGGTTCCAGCCGGTGCCGATCCGGCCTGACTTCACGGTGGTGCCGTATGCCGTGTCGCCGTCCTCGGCGTACCAGACCGGCCCCTTGGTGTTGTAACACCACAGCTCGCCGTTCCACTTGATGCCGTAGATGATGTAGTCCCATCCGCCGAAGAACTGGGTGTGCGTGCCCTTGCCGTTCACGCCAGGGCCGTCCAGGTCGGCGTCGATGCGCACGATCGGCCACGTGGTCCAGGTTCCGCTGTGGAGGTAGTTGAGCTTGCCGTCCCTGTCGATGAGGTACATGCCGCCCGAGTTTCCGAACATGAAGCGCGGGTCGCCGAAGTTGTTGATGAAGGTCTCGAGCGCTGCGAGCTTCTTCGGGCCCACCCACCCGGGCGTGCCGTCGCGCTTGGTGTCGGTCAACGTGACGACGTCCTTGGTCCCGGGGAACGTGCCCCAGACCTTTCCATCCGAGCTGCCGCCGACCACGAAGCCGAGCTCGTTCCATCCCGGCGAGCCGATCTTCTTGCCCGCGATCCAGCTCGCGGTGCCGTTGCGGGCGAGATCCTTGTAGAACACGACCTCGCCGAAGCCGAGGTCGAGCGCCGCCATCTTGGCGTCGATGGTGGCCTGGTCCGGCTGGCCGCCGGTCGCGTTGAACAGCTTGTTGAACAGGTCGGTCAGGGTGATGTTGCCGGGGAGCTTGAGGTAGATGCTCTGCTCGAGCGGGATGGTCTTGCCCTTGAACTTGAGGGTCACCCGCAAGGTCTGTGGATTACCGAGGAGCGCCTGCTTGAGGCTGGCGTCGATGAGCTCGATCGTCTCGATCGAGATGTCGCCGGTCAGGCCGTTCTGGATGGCGGTGACGGCCTGGCCCACCGTGTCGAGGCCGGACACGCTGAGCTCGACGAGGCCCAGGTTGATCTTCGCGGTGTTGAGGTCGCTGGTCGCGGCGATCACGCCGGGGTACATCGAGATGGGGAACCAGGTGGCCCCCTCCTTGGCCGCCACCAACGTGGCCTCGGCTCCCTGGACGAGCCCGACGAGCGTCGGCCGCCCCAGCTCGAGCCCGCTGATGATCGCGCTGTACTCCACCATCTTGACGACGTCCCATCGGTTCGCCGCCGCCTGCCAGTTGCTCTTCGCGCGGGCGATGTCGCTATCGAGCGTGCTCAGCCGGGTCCGGAAGGCCGCCAGCTCCTCCTCGGCGCGCGTGATCGCGCTCTTGGCTGACGCTTGATCGGCCTGGGCTTGGCTGATGGCGCTGGCCAGGGCGGCCTGCTTGTCCGCGACGGCTCGCTGCGCGACGGCGACCTGATCTCGCAGCGCCTTGCCGGGACCGTTGTCGAGGAGGTTCTTCACGCCGCTCGCGAGCGCCGTGCGGAGCTTGGCGAGGTCGGCCTTGATGGTGATCCGGAAGTCGAGGTTGGTGGGGTCCATCACGCTGCCCGTCGACTTGAAGCCGATGAGGAACGCGTCGTCGTAGGTGCCCAGCTTGATCTTGAGCTCGGTGTCGAGTCCAGACAGGCTCACGTCGACCTTGACCGTCGCGGTGGTGCTCAGCGTAGTGACGCTTCCGTTGAGCTTGAAGTAGGGAGTCGAGGTCGAGTGAATCAACGGAATGCCGGCGCCCATGTCGAGGGTGGCGTTGTTGATCGTGAGCAGGCGGCTGCCGTTGACGGTCGGGCCTAGCGCGAGGTTCTTGCCCGTGCTCGCCTTGATCGAGAACCCGTCGGCCGCGGTGAGCTTCCCGTCGAAGGAGCCGAGCTCGGTGTCGGCGTACCTGAGCGTCCCCTTCGCCTTGAGCCCGAAGCCGGCGCCGCAGATCTCGAACTGGGGAAAGTCGGGGTTGGTCATCCCCGGAGTGCACACGAAGAGCTCGACGCCGGTGAGCTTGACGTCGGACAGGGGGAGGGCGTTCTTGACCGACGTGACGACGTCCATCTTGGTGAGCGCGTCGAGCTTGGTCGCGTCGAGGTCGAGTTTGGCGTTCTTGAGCACGTTGGCGGACGCCTTGACGAACGTCTGACCGATCTGGAGCGGGGTGAGCGGGCCGATCTCGTCGGCCTTGAGCTGGATCGCGACGCCCTTCACCGTCGGGATGCCCGACGACAGGAGGACGGAGAAGATCCCGGCGGCGGTGAATGACTTTCCGTCGATCGTGGTCGTGCCGCCGAGGCTGCCGTCGATGGCGCCCTCGGTCGTGATCCCGAGCCCGACGGTGACGTTGCCGACGGAGATGCCGGTCAGGCCGAACGGGTTCGCCCACATCCCGACCAGCGAGCCCGACGCGCGCAGCGCACCGCCGGTCGTCGACAGCGCCGCGTAGAGCTTGCCGCGTAGCGTGAGGTTCTGTCCATCGCCGACGTTGAGCCCGAAGTCACCCTCGAGGCCGAAGGACAGCGCACCACTGGCGAGGGCGAGGAACACGCTCGGCGTCGCGCTGGTCAGGACCTTGCCGACGGGCGCCGGGATGGTGAAGGTGGGCATCACGACGCGGAGGGTGAAGCTGGGCGACGGTGACAGCGCCAGCTCCCCGCGGATCACGAGCGGGCCCGAGGCGCCGATGCGGGCGGAGATCGAATCGAACGGCGCGGCGCTGGTGTCGATGGCCGCGAGCATCGACAGCCCCTGCTTGAAGGTGACCTTCCCGCTGGCGGCGAACTCGTCGACGATCTCCTGGGCGGCGGCCGGGAGGTCGCCGAGCGGCACCGCGGTCAGCGGGATGGTGCTGGCCACGAAGGTGAAGTCCGGGAACGTGAGCGGCACCGGGAGGGTGAGCCCGACGAGCCTGGCCAGGTCCACGTTCTTGGTCTGCGCGAACAGGGCGAACCCCGTCGAGCCGGTGCGCTTGCGCGCGTAGAGCACGCCCTTCGCGCTGAGGCGGCCGGGCCAGTCGACGCCGCCGGCGATGTACGCCTCCCTCGAGGCCAGCTTGAAGCCGACCGCGGGGGCGGTGATCGTGATGTCCTTGAGCGCGTCGCCGGTGAAGCTGCTGCCGAGGTCGGTGAGCTTGATCCCGGTGGGGATGGAGACGAAGAACTCATCGAGCCTGGTCGCGCCCGTCGCCGGCTGGCTCACGGTCAGGCCGAACTCTCCGGAGACGGGGCCGGACTTCAGGTTGACCTGGGCGGTGACCGCGAGCGACGCCGCCTTGGCCGTCGCCGTCGGCGTCGTCCCGGTCTTGGTCGTGGTGAACGTGCCCCTGAGGCCGACGCTCGAGAGCGGGAGCCCGATGCCGAACGGGTCGAGGTTCCCGGTCGCGGCGCCCGCGATCTCGACGGTGCTCGTGTCGACGCCCCTGGTGATCGTCAGCGTCAACGCCGGGATGTCGATCTGACTGTTGAGGATCCACACGTGGCCGGCGAGCGCGCCGCCGAAGGACAATGTCCCCGCCACACGATCGATGTTGACGGTCGCCTGGTCGAGCTCGACGTGCATCGCCGCCTTGTTGTTGATCGCGTTGAATGGCGCGGGCGTGAGCCTGGGGAGCTCGAGCTTGAGGTGCATCTCCGTCGGACCGGGCTCGCCCGAGGCGAACGGAACGTTGGCCTTGGCCAGCGCCTGATAGAGGAGCTCGGCGCCGAGCGAGCCCGAGATCTTGATCGATCCCGACCCGAGGCCCAGCCCGTTCTTGAGCACGCCGACGAGACCATCGTCCGACGGGGTGACCACGGCGAAGACATTGACGCCGGCGTTCAACGCGAGGTCGCCACCGCCGGTGAAGGGCGTCACCAGGCTCGCCACCGACGGCGGGATGCTGGCGGCCGCGACGGTGTCGGCCCCCTTCGAGACGATGACCGCGACGCTGTTCACGTTGATCGTGCCGAGCTGCGCGCGGATCTCAGGGCTGAGCTCGACGAGGCTGGGGGTGGTGAAACCCGCGCCCGCGTGCCAGTTGGCGCTGCCCTTGAATGCCGTGAGCGAGACGCCCGAGACGCCCGGGACCGAGAGCGTGTAGAAGGTGCCGTCGGGCGCGGCCGTCACCGACGACGCGAGCTGGCTCAACACCGGCAGCGTCTTGATCTCGGCGAGGACGTCCGCGGCGGACAGGGTCGAGGTCGCGACACCGGAGGTCCCGGTCGGTGGATGCGCGGTCGCCTGGCCGACAAGCATCACGGAGAGAAACACGATCGATTGCGCGAACCATCTCATCATGAACCCCATTTCGACGGACTCGAAGACCGCACCTCGTGCACGGTGTGTGCCCTCGGTTCGTGCGGGATCGTGACTGCGGCGTGTATGTGCGATCAGCCACCTACACCGCCGAGGACCGACGATCGGTGTGCCGTCCGGGATCGATCCCGGGATCGATCCCGGGATCAGGGACGGCCGCGGAGTCGGTCGCGCAGGCCCGGATCGGCGTCGGCGAAGACGCGATCGACGAAGGCCAGGTCGGAGGCGCTCTCGGCGGCGCGACCGGCAGCGGTGAACCGATCGACGAGCCGCAGCCGCGCCGCCACCGAGTCGAGGCAGTGACGCTCGATCGCGTACGTGCTGGCCGCGAGCCGGTAGGCGGCCTCGGCGCCGGCCTCATCGCCGATCGCGTCGAGCGCGAGCGCGGCGTCGAGCGCCGTCATGACGCGCTCTTCAAAGGATGCTTGCGCGGCCATGCGCCAGCGCTCCGCCGCCGCCGCGTCGCCCGCGGCGACGCGCACCAGCGGCAGCGTACGCAGACGCGCGTCGAGGAGCTGGATGGCATCGGTGCCGGCGCGCTCGACCAGCGTCTGATCGAGGGCCGCGAGCGCGGCGCGGACGCTGGCCAGCGGCGCGCCGGCGCGGCTGCGGGCGAGGATCAGCTCGGTCGTCGCCGCGGCGTGCGACGTGAGCGCGAGCGTCGCGCTCGCCAGGCCGCGCTCCATCTGATCGAGCTGCGCCGATGGCAGAGAAGCGCCGCCGCTGCGCCGGATCACCTTCAGCAGCTCGCCGGTCCAGACCACGGCGCGGGCCTCGTCGCCTGCGGCGCGGCTCTCGGCGATCTCGGACCCCATGAACGTGATGGCGGCCGAGATCTGACCGGAGAGCAGGAAGACGGCGACGCGGATGCGCGCGCCGACCGAGCGAGTCCAGGCCCGCGTATCGCCGAGCTGACGTAGCGGCACGGCCGCGGGGTTTCCCGCCGCGAGCTCGAGCACCGCGCGGGCCAGCAACGTTCGCTCCTCGGGCAGTCCGAGCCGGCGTCCGAAATCGAGCGCGGCGCGCGCTTCGTCGAGCCGACCGAGGCCGGTCAGGTTGTTGACGTTGCCGGTCCACGCGCGAGCCTCGGGGAGGACGGCCATGATCCAGTCGTCGAGGTAGGCGCGCTCGCCGGGGATTCGCTGGGCGAGGTTGCCGCCGTGGTGGAAGGCCAGCAAGGCGCGCCGTGGGAAGCGGACGTGGAGGTCGTCGATCACCGCGAGCGCGGCCTCGGCGCGGCCGGCGCTGACGAGCGCGCTGACGTAGAGCACGGCGATCACCAGATCGTCGGGCGACGAGGAGTGCGCGCGGCGCAGCTGCGCGAGGCCGGGGGCGGGCGTATCGGGATGCTCGCGGACCGCGATGAACCCGCGCACCATCGCGGCGCGATCCGGCGATAGCCGATCGGCGTTGGCGAGGGCCTCGGCCTTGGCCTGGCGCAAGCGCGCGGGATCCTGATCGACCTCGGCCAGGAGCAGGTGCATGAGCGGCGACGTCGGGTCGCGCGCGAGGACGGCGCGCGGCGCCTGCTCGTAGTCATCGAGCAAGAGTGTGATCCGCCGCAGCCACACCGTGCGCGCCGCCAGCGCGCTGTCGGCGTCGCGCGCGCCCCAGCGGCGGAGCTCGTCGGCGGTCATCGCCGGATGGGCGAAGCGGGTGCTCATACGGTGGGCGGCGTCGATCGCGGCCAGCAGCGGCGTCGCGCCGCGGCCGGTCTCGTGGCGGCCGTCGACGCGCGCGACGAGCTCGAACCCGCGCGCCGCATCACCGCCGAGGACGGACGCGACCACGGTCGCGTCGGGACCGCCGCCCCAATCGATGTCGAGCTGGTTCGCGAGCCGCGCGCACAACGCCTGCGCCAGGGCGTGCGCGACGTCGGGCTGGTCGGTCACGCCGGTGGTGTCGGGGCAGGCGAGCGCCGTCGGCGGCGCCAGCAGCGTCGCCCGAGGCGTCCGGCTCGCCATCGACNNCGACCACGCGGCGGCCGCAGCGGCGACGACGACGCCGCCCATCGAGAGCATGGCGACACGACCGCGACGGCGGACGCTCGGGGCCGGCGTCGCGGGCGTCACCGGCTCGGCGTTGCACGCATCGTCGAGCGCGAGCCGGAGCTCGCGGGCGCTGGCGAAGCGGCTCGCGGGCGCCGACGCGAGGCAGCGCATCACCACCGCTGCTACGGCGTGGATCGCGGGGCGGCGCTCGGCCAGCGGCTGGGGCGCACCGCGCAGGATCGCGCCGAGGATCTCGTGGGCCGCGCCGCCGTCGAATGGGTAACTGCCGCTCAGCAAGCGATAGAGGACGACCCCGGCCGAGAACAGATCGCTGCGCTGATCGACGACGTCCACCCCGGCGATGCGCTCGGGCGCCATGAACCGCGGCGTGCCGCGCGCGTTTCCCAGATCGACGCTGATGGTGGCGCTGGCGTCGCCGCGCACGCGCTGGACCAGTCCGAAGTCGCCGAGCTGGAGGTGCAGCCGATCATCGGGCCCGACGGTGATGAACAGGTTTCGCAGCGAGACGTCGCCGTGGATCAGGCCCTGGCCGTGGGCCGCCTCGAGCGCGAGGCAGAGCTGGCGACCACACTCGATCGACTCGGCCACGGTCAGCTCGCGCTGGTCGAGCAGGGCGTCGAGCGTCGTGCCGTCGACGTACTCCATCACGAGGTACGGCGCGCCGCCGAGCAGCCGCCCGAGGCTGGCCACCTTCACCACGTGCGGCGAGCGGACCAGCGCGGCCAGACGGCCTTCGCGGGTCAAGGCGTCCACCGAGTCGTCCGGGCCGGTGTGGAGGACCTTGAGCGCGAACCGGGCCTCGCCCAGTCGCTCGTGCCGCACCAGATAGACCGCGCCGCCACCACCCTCACCGAGCAGCCGCTCGACGCGGTAGAGTCCGTCGACGAGATCGCCGGGCGTCAGCGTCTCGGCGCGGACCGCAGACGCGGTCGCCGCACCGTCGATCAGGCTGAGGGTGCCGCTCTCGGCGCCGATCGCCATCAGGGATCGCCGCCCGGATCGGCCTGGCGCTTGGCGCGCAGCGCGAGATAGTCGTCGACCTTGCGCTTCACCGTCGACAGATCACAACCGAGCCGCTGGCGCCCGACGCGATCGAACGACTCGGGCCGTGCAACGGCGGTGCTGAGGCCGAGGGCGTGGGCGACGAACGCCGACTTCAGGTAGCTCTCGCAGAACTCGTGGAGCTGATCGAAGCGCTCGGGCGCGGCGCCCTCGGTCTCGAACCACCAGTCGGTCGCCTCGCGTAGCGCGCGCTCGAAGACCGTGCCGCCCGCGCCGGCCCGCGGCGCGACCTCGGGCTGCGGAGAGGGCGACGTGGGTGAGGTGAGCGCCAGGTCGTCGAGGGCCGTCTCGGCCAGGATCTGCTCGCAGCGACGGCGATCGAGGCGCGCGCGCCCGGCTGGCTCCATCGCCACGCGGGCGCAGAAGCGAAGTCCCTCGCGAAAGTTGCCGCGCCACGTGTGGTGGTGGAGCAGGAACGCGACGGAGGCGGCGTCCAGACAATCGAACACGCTGGCGCCCGCCGACGTCGTCGCCCAGTCCGCGCCGGCGGGCGACGCGCGAAGCAGGTGCTCGACGTCCTCGGGGCGCTCGCGCAACGGCGGTACGCGCACCACCGCGCCGCTGTGCAGTCGCCAGTAGAGATCCTCGCGGAACCGGCGCTCGCGCACGGCGACTCGCAGGTCGGCGTTGGTCCCGGCCACGACGCGCACGTTGGCGACCAGCGGCTCGCGCTCGCCGTGGCCGAGCGGCTCGTACTCGCCGTGGTCGAGGAAGCGCAAGAGCTTGGCCTGGGTGTCGAGCGGCAGCGCGTCGACGTCGTCGAGGAACAACGTGCCACCGTCGGCGAGCTTGACCGCGCCGACCACCGAGCGATGGGCCGACGTGTAGCTGCCCTTGAGCGCGCCGAACAGGAGGCTGTGGGCGAGGGCCGGCTCGACGTGGGCGCAGTGCACGGTGACGAACGGCGGGCCATCGCAGTCGCGCGCGTGGGGCGCGCCGCGGCCGGGGCGTTGTGCGTTGCGGCCACCATAGATCGCCGCCAGCTCGGTCTTGCCGGTACCGCTCTCGCCGGTGATGACCAGCGGCAAACGCGCGCGCGCCGCGTCGAGCACCTCGCGCAGCACGCGCTCGGCGACCGGCGATCGGTAGGCGAGCGGTCGATCGACGCCTGCGACCCGGCAGGCGCGAAACGCGGCGACCTGGTCGTAGACGAACGGATACAGGTCGGCCTTGAAGCCGTCCCAGCGTGCGCGCGTGCGCGCCATGTCGTTGTCGGCGATCTCGAGCTCGAGACCATCGACCAGCGGGATGGAGAAGCGGTGCTCGTCCTCGGGTGCGGGCGGAAGGCTGTGATCTGCGCCGGCGGCCTCGCTCCGCACCACCCGCACCACCGGTCGCACGCCGCCCTGCGCGAGCCAATCGGTCAAGGCGTCCTTCAACCGGTGGGCGAACTCGTCGGTGTCGGCATCGGTGACGCTGATCGGCTTGGGCGCAGCCGGGCGGGACGAGGGCCGGGCCGCCGCGAGGAACAGATGGGCCTCGCGCGGCTCGCGGAGCGACACGTCGACGCCGCCCTCGAGGCCGAGGTGCGTGCCGTTCTTGCTCCCGAGGTCGCGCACGCGCAGGCTGTCCTGGTCGCGCCAGACCAGGATGTGGTTGCTCGAGATCAGCGGCGACGCGACGACCAGCCGCCGCGTCGGTGCCGGCGCACCGGCCGCCGCCGGGCCGGCGCTCAGATCGGGATCGCGACCGGCGACGAGCGCTTCGTCCGAGGACAGCGTGAACTGCTCGGCCGCCGCTCCGTCGGGCGGATGGAGGTAGATCTTGGTCATCGCCCAGACCGGAGCATAGGCCAGAAGAACGCCGGTTTGGTCGCCCGGCGAGCGGGAGCCCGCGCGGATATCGACGGGGAGCCGACCGCTCGCATCGTGCGATGAAGGATGTCATCCTCCGAGGGGTTCGATCCGGGCGCTCGCTTCGAGCTGCGCGCGTAGCTGGGAGCCGGCGGCGCCGTCCTCTCTCGGTTCAAGCAGGAGTTCCGGGCGATGCACGACGTCGTGCGCCCCAACCTCACGACCTCGCGGAAGTACGACGGCCAGCCGACCAAGACCGGCAAGTCGAATCGCATCCCGGTCCATCCCGTGCTTGCGGAGATGCTCACCGAATGGCGTCACGGATGGGGGCGGTTGTTCGGGCGCGCGCCGACGGCCGCCGATCCGATCGTGCCGCGCCCGCCGGGCAAGTGGCGCGACTCGCCCGGCTCGCCCCACACGAAGCAGACCGGCGGCGACCTGATGGACTTCATCCTCAGGACGGTTGAGGTCCCCTCGGCTCCCATGAAGGCGCACGCGCTGCGCTCGACGTTCATCAGCATGGCCCTGGAGGACGGCGCCGACGATCGCCTGATCGAGCGCATCACCCACACGCCCGGAAAAGGGCGCCGCGCATTCGATCGCTACGACCGCGCCGACTACTGGCCGCAGCTCTGCGCCGAGGTCGCCAAGCTGCGAATCATGCCCCGGTCAAGGGCTCGTGTGCTGCAGCTTGGCACGGCGCGTAGCACAGTCGCGGCAAGCGCCGGAGATGCTTCGTCAAATCAGTGGAGACGCCGGGAGTCGAAGACGGAGGAGTTGACCGCGACGATCACGGAGGGAGTCCTGCGGGGTTATGGTGCCGCTTACGCATCCTCACGGAGCTTCGGTGACATCCACTGTGCCATGCCGTAGCACAGTCGAGGGTCGCGACCTTGGTGAGCTGATCGTGCGGATCATCGAGGCCGCCGCGGCGAGCCCAGCATGGCGACATCGCGTCCGGATCGCCAAGGGCTTTGCCGAGGACGTGGGGAGAATGCTTCTTGATTCAAGGGTAGGATGAGGGGCCCAGCGATCTCCGAGCCGGGATCAGCGTGGTCGCTCTCGGGGCTGGCCGCTGAGCCGGGACTTGCGGCTGCCGGGGATGCGGATTCGTCACGGCCCCCAGCGCACCGGCGGCTGGTCGACGCGGGCGTTCCCGAACACGATCACCGACGTTTCGTCGTAGAAGGCGAGATCCGCGACGCCGTCGCCCTCGAGGTCGATGGCTACTGGATGGGCCGATGACAGCTCGGAGGTGTCCAGCGTCCGGTCGGGCCCGGCGCTTCCCGGTTGATAGACGTATGCGCGTCGCTGCCCGCTGGCATTCACCACGATCTCGACGCTGCCTGCGCGGGTGAACGGCGCGGCGATGATCGCGCCTCCGCGCCCGAACCAGCTCTGCGACTTCCCGCTCGGGTCGCGCCGTACGACCGCCCCATTCGCATCGAGCCCGTCCTTGCCCGCCGGCCACCGAATCAGCTTGCCCGGAGATTGCGGGACCGACCACCAAAGATCGGTGTCGCCGTCGCCGTCGTCATCGACGAACTGCAGGCCGCTCACAGGGATCGCGTATGTCCACGTAGGCGCGTCGGCGATGGTGCCGCCCACCACCCGCCGGATCTCGAGCGTCTGTTCCTCGCCTTTCCGCCCGGGGATCACGACTTCGCGTGCTCCGTCGCCATCGATGTCGGCGGTCATCATCCAGGTCCCCGGCAGCGACTCGTTCAGCGTCGCGACGTCGCGACGCCGAACCGCCCCCGCCTCGACCTCGATCACCACCAGCCGCGGCGGGGGCGGGGGCGGGGGTAGCTTCGGATTCGTGCCGTCGTCGAGCAGCACCGTCGCCGCTACCGCCAGCAACTCGACCCTCCCGTCCCCATCGATATCCCCAGCGTTCGCCAGCGTCGATCCCAGGAGCTCGCCCTTCTGACCAGCCACCATCCATTTCGCGACGTACCTCCCGCCGCGGGCGACGTAGATCGTGACGTCGGTATGGTCGGCATGCTTGCGCTCGAGGATGTTCTCAGCACGCGCGACCTCGAGCTCGCCGTCCCCATCGAGGTCGGCCACCACCACTCGCCCGCCGGCACTATCACGCAACCACGCGAGGCACGCCGCCTCACGACAGAGCTCGTTGCTCCCGCCGCCTCGCGCCGGCAGCTTCCACGTCAGGACGTCCGTGTCGCTGGCTTCGGCGTCGCGACTCACCGGTGTCGCCTTTCCGGAGCAGCCAAGACCGGCGATCACCAAAGCGGCAAAGAGATGGCACGCACTCGCGACATTCGGCCGAGTCAGTGTGATCGCCACGAGCGCGATGCTACGTGTGCCGGTCGCAAGGTCAACCATCGGCAGCAACGCGCCGCAGGCTCGCTAGCACGCGCGGCAGGCGAGCTTGGCTGGGGGTATCGCTAGGCAGGTGACCAGACAGCGAGTCGACGAACGCGGGTGTCGCGAGAAGATCTCGAATCTTCGAGGAGAGGTACTCGCGGACATCGTTCGGTGCGGCCGCGATCTCATCGAGCAACGCGTCCCGACCGTCGACGACGGCGATGATGTCCTCGAGGTCGTGGCTCGCCATGAAGTCGCCATCGCCGCGGCTCAGGAAGGCTTCGAGCTTGGTCGCGATGAAGTAAGGCGTTGTCACGACGAGCGCGGAGAGGCCAGGTTCGAGCTCGACGTCGCTGGCCCGCGCGATCGCATCGGCGTACCAGCGGTTCGTGAAGCCGAGGAAGTCCGTCGTCGGCATGACGTCGACAACGATATCGCCATGCCGCCAACGGCAGATGGGTGCGCCCTCGGACGTGTCCGGGCGGAAGCCTCGAGCATCGAGCTTTGCGCCGAGGGAGTGATACGCGCCGAAGGTCGTGATGTCGACCACGATATCGACGTCGTCGGTCGGACGGACCGGGACCGCCGTGTCGTCGAGCAGCAGGCTGATCACGCTGCCGCCGAGGAAGACAAACCTCTCGTCGAGATCGCGCAGGCGGCGCGCGATCTCGACCAGCGCTGGATCAGGCGCGTGCGGCATCGAGGGCTCCAGGCAGAAGCTTCGTTGCCAGCGCTCGCTCGCGCGCACGGCCCCCGCGGATCGCGTCGACGAGCGCCATCACGTCATAGAATCGATCGTGACGGCGAGCCGCGCCTGGGACGCATCGATGCAACGGCTCGAACGATTCGCCGCGAACGGGGCCGTCGGGGTCGGGCCACACCGGCACGGCGTCGTCGACGGTGCGGATCTTCGATGCGAGCACCGGTGCTGCGTGGGCCGTGGGGATGCCTCGCGTGATTCGGCCGCGCGACGGAACCGCGTAGTACTTCACGCCGTGGATCAGGAACTCGGCGAGCGCGGCCTTGTGCGCGCGGTAGATGATGCGCCCGTTGCTCGGCTCGGCGAGGAGCAGCCCCAGGCGTGCCGCCTGGCGGACCGCTCGGAACACCTGAGCGTTCGCCATGCCGACGTGTTGCGCCATCGCAGCGTGCGTCCAGCCGGGCTCGTCGATCACCGCCGCCATGACGCTCACAACTAGATCGAGCGGCTTGAGGAGCACGCTCACTTCATATTTCAGAATATGAAATTTTGCAACAAAAACAATCTGGTAGTGGAGACGCCGGGAGTCGAACCCGGGTCCGAGAACGCTTCAGCACGAGCCACTACGCGTGTAGCCACCGCTCGTCTTGTCTGGCCCTGGTGAGAGGTGGGTGGCAGCCATCACCAGCGCGAGTCGATCCTGATTCTCACCTGCCGCGCGATCGTCTCTCGCGGCAGGCCAGCCTGATTGTGGCGGTGATCCTGGGCTACAGGCGGAAGCTCAGGTCACCGTCGCTACCTGGTTTTGTTCAGGCGGCGAGAGCAACGGCGTCGTTGTCGTTCGCAGTTGCAGGGTTGCCCGTTTTTACGTGGCCTCGGGCGCCACGACGCGCAGCTCGTACGTCGACGTCCCCGTCGAAACCGTTTCGTCCCCTTGTCAGAGATCCGGGCCGAGGCCCGAACACGCACTATGGGACCGGCCCGGGCAGCGGTCAAGGACCGTAACCCCCCGGCCGCCCACCGCATCCGAGCAGGGTCATGCGCTGGCTCTCGCTCGCCGTCCTCGTCGCTGCCGCCCCGGCGTTCGCCGAAGAAGGCGAGCAGCGCGGCGTCGTGGTCGACGCCGCCACCGGCGCCGAGATCGCCGACGCGGTCGTCATCGTGGACGGGGCCGAGGTCGTGACCGACGGCGCCGGCCGGTTCGTGCTCGGCGACGTCGGTGACGGCGCGCTCGACGTGTTCGTCACCGCCGACGGCTACGAGCCGCTCTTCGTCCAGCGTCGCCCCGGGGCGCCGTGGCGACTCGCGCTCGAGCCCGACGCCGAGCTCACGGGCGGCGAGCTCATCATCGTCGAGAGCGAGGCCCCGCCCGTCACCGAGCCGCTCCCGTACGATCTCCGCGGCGACGACGTGCGCACGCTGCCGGGCTCGGGCAACGACGCGCTCAAGGCGCTCTCCAGCCTGCCCGGGACCTCGCGGGTCCCCTTCGGCCTCGGCGGGCTCGCGCTGCGCGGCTCGGCGCCGCGCGACTCCTCCGTGTACCTCGACGGGATCGAGGTCCCGATCCTGTTCCACTTCGGCGGGCTCGCCTCGTTCTATCCGTCGGCGTTCCTCTCCTCGATGGAGCTGTCGCCGAGCGGGTTCTCGGCGCGCTACGGCCGGGCCCAGGGCGGGCTCGTCGAGCTGACGTCGCGACCGGCGCGGACGGACCGCTGGCGGGCTGGTGGCGAGCTGAGCTTCATCGACGCCCAGGTCCGCGCCGAGGGACCGGGACCCGCGGGCGGCGCGCTGACGCTGGGCGCGCGGCGGTCCTTCGTCGACGCCGTGCTCGCGGCCGCGCCGCTCGAGCTCACGCTCCTGCCGCGGTACTGGGATGGGCAGCTCAAGTACGAGGTCGGGAACGCGTCCCGCGGGCGCTGGACCGCGCTGGCCTTCGCCTCCGGCGACGGGCTCGAGCTGGTCACCGGCGCGAGCGATCCGACCATGCCCGACGATCGCCTCGACTACACCTCGCGCTTCGTCCGCGCCGGGCTCCGTTACGAGCGCACGCGGGGGCCGTACGCGGTCGACGCCACCGTCGCCGCCGGTGTCGACGACATCATGCTGCGCTTCAACGGCGAGGGGGTCGAGCGGCGCAACGTGCCGCTGTCCGTGCGCGCCTCCCTGACCCGCGAGCTCGGCGCGCTCGGTCACATCGCCGGCGGCATCGACGTGCAGGGCTCGCGCTACGCGTTCGAGCTCGGCGGCGAGGCCCCGGCGCGGCCGGGGATGCCGATGTCGAGCGAGGCCGGCCTGCGCGGCGACACGCTGTGGTCGGCCGACGCCGCGCTGTGGACCGAGCTCGCATACCCGCTCGCCGGTCGCTCGATCCTGGTCAAGCCCGGTCTGCGCGGCGAGCGCTTCGGGCTCTCCGACGAGTGGGTCCTCGATCCTCGCCTCGCGGTCACCCACGAGCTGTCACGCGCGGTCACCCTCACCGAGGCGATCGGGCTCTATCACCAGCCGGTCTCGGCCGTCGATCTCGATCCCGCGTTCGGCAACCAGGACCTCGGGGCGTCGAAGGCGGTGCAGACCTCCGTCGGCGTGAACGTCCGCGCCGGCGCCGGCGTCGAGGTCGGGGCCACCGCGTACGGGCAGACGATGCGAGACCTGCCCGCGGACGCGGTCAGCGGCGCGACCCCGATCTCCGCGGGCGGCAGTCGCGACGCGGGCGGGGTCGGGGCGATCACGACCGAGCTCGCCGACGAGCAGTTCGGGACCTACAGCTACAAGGAGAACATCGGGCGCGGCCGCGCGTACGGGCTCGAGCTGCTCCTCCGCAAGCGCATCGGGAGCTGGACGGGATGGCTCGGCTACACCTACGCGCGCTCGTTCCGCCGCGGCGATCCCGACCGGCAGCCCACGTACGTGCCCTACGTGTTCGACCAGCCCCACCAGCTCACCGGGCTCGCGTCGTTCCCGCTCGGCACCCGCTGGCGGCTCGGCGCGCGCGTGCGTTACGCGACCGGCAACCCGTACACGCCGATCGCCGGCGTCTACTTCGACGCCGACGCGCAGCGCTTCCGCCCGCGCGATGGCGTCATCCTCTCGGCGCGCACGCCGGCGTTCGTGCAGCTCGACCTGCGCGTGGACCGGACGTGGCGGCGACCGTGGGGCGAGCTGAAGCTGTTCATCGACGTCCAGAACGCGACCAACCGCGCCAACGCGGAGGGGGTGTCGTACAACTTCGACTACAGCGAGCGTTCGTACACCCGCGGGCTCCCCGTCTTCCCGTCGTTCGGGCTGGAGTACGTGCAATGAGGCGCGCGATCCTCGGTCTCCTGGTGCTCGCCGGGTGCGACGACGCGACGCCCGGGACGCTGCTCGATGGACCGCGCGTGCTCGCCATCGTCGCCGAGCCCCCGGTGGTGGCGCCGGGGACCTCGACGAGGCTCGAGGCGATCGCGGCCGTCGACGGGCTCCCCGTGATGGCCGACCGCGTCAGCTGGCGCGCCTGCGCGCCCTGGGCCGTGGTCGCCGATCCGGTGCGCGACTGCGCGGGCGACGCGGCCGTCGAGCTCACGACCGGCCCTGCGGGTGAGGCGCTCATCGACGGCGACGAGCTCGCTGCGCGGTTCGGGTTCGAGCCGCCGCCGCCGCCGACGACGACACACGCGTGTGCCGCGGCCGCGCCGACCCTCACCGTCGTCGCCGAGCTGGAGCTCGACGGTGCGCGACTCATCGCGAAGAAGGACGTGCCGATCGCGGCCGCACCGGATCGGCGGAACCCGGCGTTCGTCCAGGCCCGGATCGACGGCGCGGCCGCCGACGCCGGTGCCATGCTCCCTGCCGGCGCGACCGTCCGGCTCGGCGCGGACATCGCGATCGACACGCTCGACCTCGCCTGCGCGCCCGATGGCAACAGCGCGCGCGAGCAGGTCCGGATCTTCGTCTACCCGGGCGGCGGCGCCGTCGCCGACGACGACTCGTTCGTGATCGCGGAGCGTGAAGGCACGATCGTCGCAGGCTCCGTCGAGCTCCAGCTCCCCGGCGAGCCCGGCGACGTTCCCCTGTGGATGGTCGCGGTCGACGAGACCGGCGGCGTGGCCGCGCGGTTCGCGCCGATCGTGGTCGGCGTCGACTGACCGCGCGACCGCCGCCTGGACCGGCCGTGTGGGCGCGATCGGCGAGGGTCTGCTCGCGCGGCCTCACAAACGTGGCGTACCGTCTCTACTGGACATGAACCAAGACGCGATCCTCCAGATCCTCGAAGGCGCCGGTCACGGCGCACATGCGGCGGCGGTGACCGCGCTCCTCCAGCCGGCGTTTCGCATCCACGCCACGGCGCTCGCCGGACGGCCCGGCCATTTCCGCCAGGCCGAGGACGCGCCCGATCTCGATCCGGACAAGCTGGCCGCGTTCGAGGCCGCGATGGCGCAGCTGCCGCTGGGCGCCTCGCGCCTCGGCGGAGTGCCCGACCTGCCGCCGGGTTCGTCGTGGCCCGAGCGCGACGGCGTGCCCATGGAGCTCATCGCGCAGCTCCGGCTCGCCGACGTCGCTGCCGCCGGCGGCGACGAGCGGTTGCCGGCGCAGGGGAGCCTGCTCTTCTTCTACAACAGCCAGTGGGGGTCCTCCGACATGGACGCCGACGCGCGCTGCTGCGCCGTGCTCGTCCACGACGGCCCCGATGACGTGCTGGTGCGCACGGCGCCGCCGCGGGTCGAGTGGAAGAGCGAGTTCGCCGACGTGACGCAGTTCGCGCCCTTCGTCCACGGGCTCGCGTCGCTCACCTTCACCCGGCAACTCACCGTCCCCGGCGGGATCTCGCCGTACGTCACCGCGCCGCTCTCGGAGATCTGGCAGGACTTCCACAGCGAGCACCACGCCGCGCTCTCGCTGCGGACCGCGCCCTATCACGAGAACTTCCTCCTCGGGTACGTCGACGAGCAGGACTACGTCGGCGCTCACGCCAACGGCACCGAGGACCAGCTGCTGCTCCAGGTCGACTCCGAGGACGCCGCCGAGCTCCAGTTCGGCGACTGCCAGAAGCTCTTCTTCCTGCTCACCAAGGCCGAGCTCGCGGCGCGCGACTTCTCGCGCGTGCGCGTGTACTCGATGCTCGGGTGAGGCGTCATGAACATCGATGACGCTCGCCGCGTGCTCGCCGGGGTCGACGCCTTCACGCGCGATCGCGGCGACGAGCTCTGGGACGCGCTGCTCTCGCTCGCCGACGCCGTCGAGCTCGTCGCGGTCGCGTCGCGCCTGCGCTGGGAGTTCCACCCGCGTGGGTTCGACAACACCGATCTGCACGCCCGCTACGGCGACGGCATCGTGCCGTGGCTCGCCACGCGCCTCGACGCCGACGGCGTGCTCCACAACACGCCGTGGTGTGTGGTGCCGTGCCTGCTCGCGTGCGGCAGCGCAGAGGCATTCGCCCTGGCGTGGCGTACGTGCGCGATCGCTGGCCGCACCGGATGGGGCGGCGCGGGTCCCGACGGCGACCTGGTGAGCACGTGGGCGCGGCGTCATCCGGCGGTCGCGACCGCCGAGCTCGAGCGGCTCGCGCCGACCGAGGCTCGCGCCCGCGCGTACCTGCGCGCGGCCGGCCGTCGGTCGCAGCCCGAGACGCTCGCCGACGTGCTCGCGCTCCTCGACGCCTGCGCGACGCAGCTCGTCGCCACCCGCCTGCGGCTCGCGCCGCCGGCGGCCGCGCTCGACATCCGCGTCGTCGCCGCGCGCGCGGGCGACGACTGGGGGCTCGCGCTCGAGTGGGTCCACGGCGATCGCCCGTCGGGCCTCTTCGCCGCGCGCGCCGCCGGCGTCGCCTACGGCTCGCGCGTGCGCGGCGCGTTCGACGGCGCCACGGCGACGTCGCGGCCGCTCGCCGACTTCCACGGCGCCACGCTCGACGCTCGGCTCGGTCCGCCCGCGCTCGCGTTGCCGCTGCTCGGGCTGGACGCGGGCGCGACGATCGTCGCCGTCGTTCCCCACGTCGCCTTCGCGCCCGTGCCGAGCGAGTCCGAGGTCTGGCGCGCGCTCGCCGCCGCCGTCCGCGACCCTCCGCGGGCCACGTGAGCCTCAGGCGCCGGTCTGGCCGAACGCGTCGGCGAGCTCGCGGTACGCGTGCTCGAGGCCGATCGCGAGCCCGTTCACGTCACCGACGGCTCGCGTGCACGCCAGGAGCCCGATGTCGAGGTGATCGCGGCAGCTGACGAGCGTGATGTTGAGCGCCTGGCGCTCGAACAGGAGCGACACCGGGTAGATCGCCTCGAGCGGTGCACCGTCATAGTAGAGCTGCTCGCGCGGTCCGCTCACGTTCGAGACGACGACGTTCCACGGCAACGCCGAC
The DNA here is from genome assembly GCA_002344285.1 of Myxococcales bacterium UBA2376. Lineage (GTDB taxonomy): Bacteria > Myxococcota_A > Polyangia > Haliangiales > Haliangiaceae > UBA2376. Next base: position 44,841 of record DDTA01000227.1, on the reverse strand, counting down.
CACCGCGCCAGCCCGGCGAGCTGCGCCGCCACCGCCGGTAACGTGTAGACCAGGCTGAACGCCGCGGCGGCCGCTGGCGACATCGACTTGATCATCTGCTTGCCGGCCGCGGAGGAGCGCGCGATCGCGCGCAGCCGGTCGCGCGGATCGGCGATGTCGGTGCCCAGCTTGCAGAGGATGCTGCTCACCTGGTTGCCGCCCGCGTCGCCGCTGCCGCGCAACGAGACGGGGATCATCGCGACCAGCGGGCGGTCGGGCAGGGCGCCGCGCGCGAGGAGGTGCGCGCGCAGGACGGCGGCGCAGACCGCCAGGGCGACCTCGTTCACGGTGACGCCGGCGGCGTGGGCGATCGCGCGGACGCCGTCGAGCGGCAGGCGCCGCCAGGCCACGCTGCGCTCGGGGCCGAGCATCGGGTTGAGCGGCGTCGGCGGGGCCGTGTACGGGCTCGCGGTCCGGCCGGGGTCTCGGTCTCTCGACGCCAGCGCGAGCCGACCCAGCCAGCCGCCGAGCTCGGCCGCGGTCCGGAGCCCGCTCGCGACGCCGGGGCGCGCNNCCGCCGGCGCCGGCCGCGGATCACGCGCGGGCGCCGCGGCCGCCCAGATCGGCGGCGTCGCCTGCGTCGGGTCGGCGCTGAGCGCGCGCTCGAGCCGCCGGATCGCGCTGACGCCGTCGATGCACGCGTGGTGCACCTTGTAATAGAGCGCGAAGCGGTCGTCGCGCAGGCCCTCGATCAGGTGACACGCCCAGAGCATCCCGTCGCGGGCGAGGTGCGGGCCGTGCAGTCGCGAGACCGCCGCCATGAGCGCCTCGTCGTCGCCCGGCGGATCGAGGCGGACGTGGCCCACCGGCGGCGCCGCGCCGGTGACGCGCTCCCAGGTCGGTCGGCCGCGCGAGCCGGCGAGCACCAGGTCGAACGGGCTCGCGCGTACCGGCGTCGACCGCAAGGCTTCGAGCCGCGGCGCCGCCGCGCGCGCGCGTCCGAAGACGAGCACGCCGCCCACGTGCATGGGCGTGGTCGGTGTCTCCAGACGCAAGAACAGGTGGTCGAGCGCGCCGAGTCGCTGGCTCATGGTCGTCCTCGCTCGAGCGCCGCGGCGGCCTCGTCGAGCACGCCCCGATGGCGCGCCCGCTCCACGTGCCAGCGCGCGGCGAGCTCGTCGAGCCGGTGGGGTGCGCGTGCCGCGACGATGACGAACAGATCCTGTTCCTCGGCGAGGTGGTGGTGCTCGGCGAGGTGGAGCACCGGACCGGCGCGATCGAGCACGGCGAGCGCGCCACGCCGCCAGCCGCTCCGCCCGGGCGCGAGCTCGTCGAGCCCGTCGCCGAGCCGCTCGATCCCGGCGAGCAGCTTCACGTGCTGGCCGAGGTAGAGCTCCGCGGGCCACCGGGCCGAGCCGTCGAGCAGCGGGACGAGCGCCGCTTCTTCGTCGGCGGCGTGAGCCGACGTGAGCGCGCGGAACGCGGCGAGCACCGCGGCGGCACGCCGGCCGTCGCCCACCAGCACCAGCTCGCGGAACGACGCGAAGATGCCGTCGAGCTGCTCGTGGACCACGCGGAGCGAGGCGTCGGGCGCCATCACCTCGATCGTGGCACGTCCGCCGCGTTCAGGGCAGCGCGCGGAGCGACTTGATGTCGAAGATCGCCGGTCCGATCGGGCTCGCGCCGCCGCGCGGATCCGCGGGCGCGCGCTTGAACACGGTGCCGACCACCTCGACCTGCTGACCGCGCAGCTGCGCGATCTCGTCCTCGGGACGCAGCGCGTCCTTGTGCCACACCGGCAGGAGCGTGACCTGCGAGCCGTCGCCGAGCACGATCGCGACGTGGCCGGCGTACACCGGCGGCGGCGCCTGCTTCATGCGCGCGTCGAGCTCGGTGTACGTGCCGACGAGCCGGACCTGCGCGCCGTCGTTGGCGCCGACGTCGGCGGCCGACGCCACCGCGGGCAACGACGCCGCGCCGTCGAACGTGTCGGGGTACGTCTTGGTCGAGCGCGCGCGCGGGGCGGGCGCGGCGCTGGCGGCGCCGCTGCCGCTGCCGTCGGCGCTACCACCGGCGGGCGCGGTCGGCCGCTGCTTGATGGGAGGACCCGAGGTCATGTCATGGCTCCTGTCTTCCGTGGGTGCCTGCGTGGTGCCGTTGCAGGCGGTCACGCCCAGCGCGAGGACGACGGCGCCGAGCGCACGGACGCTACTTGCGCGTGGCCACCATCGACGTCGGAGCATCGCCGTGTTGCTTGTGCACATCGCGGTGCTCCTCGTGGAACGACTGTCCCTTCTTGCCGACGCCATAGAGCTGGAACACCCAGCTCTTGTTCTCTACCTCGTAGTCTGACACCGAGTAGTTCTCGAGCGTCATCGTATCGCCACCCGATTTCATCACCACGCCCGCCCAGTGGAAGTTCCACGTGCCGACGTTCGCCGGCTTGTCGGGGTGCTCGTTGCCGCCGGTGCTCATGTGAAACGCCTCACCGATCTCGGGGTCGGCATAGACGTTGATTCCGGCTTGCTTGTCGAAGTCGTCCTTGGCGTCGGGGGCGAGCTTCTCGTACTCGGCGCGCGACAGCGCGTCCATCTCGGCGGCGAGGCGGCCCATCTGCGCCGAGAGCAGCGTGCTCGCGTCCTCGTCGGTCTCGACCGCCCACCTGGCCTTGAGCTTGTTGTACTCGTCGAGCTTGCCCTGGATCTTCTTCACGTCGAGCTTGGACTCGTAGCTCGACTTCCAGAACTGCCACCACGGGTTCTCCGTGGTGAACAGGTCGATCATCATCTTGACCTTCTGGATCTCCATCCAGTCGCCGGACGACGCGCCCGTCTTGCTCTGGCCGTTCTTGTTGTAGCGCGCGACCGAGCCGCCACCGCCCTGACCCGAGCCCTTGTCCATCCCGGAGACGGTGTGCGCCGAGCGGCCGCAGTCGGCCCACAGCTCCATCTCGAGGTCCTTGGTCTTGTTCTTGGTGTTGACCGGGACCACGTCGACGAGGTCGTGCTCGGCGCCGTCCTTGTCCTGGAACTTGCTCTTCATGCCGCCGGCCTCGAGCGTGATCGTCGAGGTCGCCGCCTGGAGCTTCTGGGCGGCGTCGGCGATGAGCCCGGGCGTCGCGTACGCCGACTGACCGCCCACCGCGTTGGCCTGGTGGACGGCCATGTTGCCGTCGTCGGAGACGCGCCAGTCGCCGTTGTAGGGATCCTCTCCCGGGAGCGTGTAGCGCTGCACCGGGCCGTCCTCCGCGTGCGCGCCGCCGTCGCCGGCGGACAAGAGGTCGCGCGCCGAGTCACCCGACGCCGCGCGCGCCGCGGCCGCGTCGGCCTCCTGCTCGTGCGCGTCGCCCGCCTGGCCGGCGTTGCCCTTCAGGTGCACGCCCTTCTGCTGCTGGACGACGTGCGCGGCCTCGTGTGCGGCGAGCTCGAGCGACGGCTTGTCGCTGGCGAACGCGACGCGCGAGCCCTGCGTGTACGCCTCGGCGCCGAGGTTCGCGCAGGCGTCCTTGGCGCCGGTGTACGCCTGCACGTGCGACAGGTCGACGCCGTAGCTCTGCTCGATCTCCTTGCGGTGAGGCAGCTCGGTGGCGTTGCCGGCGAAGCCCCCGCGCGCGGACTCGATCACACCCGGGTGGGTGACCGGGCCGCCCTTGCGCTGGATGACCTCGCGATCTTCGTCTTCCTGTTGCTGCCGTTCCATGGAGCGCCTCCGACCATATTACGACGCCGGTCCGGATGAGCTTCCCCCGGGACCGACACCTGCGTCCGTCAGTGCTGGCCGATGACCTTGCCCATCGCCGCGTACTCCGAGCGCGCCGCCCGGACCAGGAGCGCCATGGTGATGGGCGTCCCCTCGTCGGCGGCGAGGAACGCCGCCCGGACCGCCGCGTTCTTGATGTAACCGCCCGTCATCTCGAACCTCTGGGCCAGGGTGGAGAAGTCGAGGTCGTCCGCCAGGCGGGCCTGCGGCGGGAACATGCTGCGCCAGAGGCGCTCGCGCTCGTCGGCCTCCGGGATGGGGAAGTCGATCTTGAGCGAGAGCCGGCGGCGGAAGGCCGGGTCGATCGAGGTGTCGTTGTTGGTCGTGAGGATCGTGATCCCCGAGAACGCCTCCATGCGCTGGAGCAGGTAGTTGATCTCGAGGTTGGCGTAGCGGTCGTTCGAGCTCTTCACCTCGGTGCGCCTGGCGAAGAGCGAGTCGGCCTCGTCGAAGAGCAGGATCGCGTGACCGGCCTCGGCGGCCTCGAACAGCCCGGCGAGGTTCTTCTCGGTCTCGCCGATCCACTTGGACACCACCTTCGAGAGGTCGACCTGGTAGAGGTCGAGCTTCAGCTCGTCGGCGATGAGGCCCGCGACCATCGTCTTGCCGGTGCCGGGGGCGCCGGCGAAGAGCGCCGACAGCCCGAGCCCCTTGGCGACCTTGCGGCCAAAGCCCCACGTCTCGTAGACGAGGCGGCGGTGGCGCACGCGCGCGATGAACTCGCGGATCTCGGCGACGTTGTCCTCGGGGAGCACGAGGTCGTCCCAGGTCTGGCGCCACGCGATGCGCGAGCCGAGCGTGGCGAGCTTGGCGTCCAGCGCGCTGCGCAGGCCGACGTGGATGTCGTCGGCGGTGACGTCCGCGGCGCCGCCGGTGCGGGCGCGAGCGGCGGCGCGGGCGCGCGCGGCCTCGGCGGTGGCGATCACGACGCCGGGGCCGACGGTGTAGCGGGCGGCGGCCCACGACGCGACCTCGCCGCCGCCGCCGGGGAGCGCGCGGCGCCACATCGCCTCGCGCGCCGGCTCGGGCGGGACCTCGAGCTCGAGGATCACGGTGCCGCGCGCCATCTGCGGCGGGCGGCCGGTGATGCGATCGACCACGGCGGCGATCGGCCCGGCGAAGGTGCCGAACAGCGCCTCGTCGAGGCGGAAGCCGGGATGATCGAGGGCGAGCGCGTCGGGGCTGTCGAGCAGGATCGCCGCGCGCCAGAGCACCGCCTCGCGCAGGATCGCGGGGCCGATGCCGCGCAGGAAGCCCTCGTCGCGGGGCAGGCTCGCGCAGCGCACGCGCAGGACCGCCATGCCGAGGTGGTGCGCGGCCGCGGCGACGAGCGACTTGCGGCCCGCGCCCTCGCTGCCCGAGATCACGACGACGGGGTGGGCGCGGCCAAGGCCGGCGGCGTGGCCGGCGGCGGCGAGGAGCCCGGTCACCTCGTCGAAGATCGCGTCGTCGAGGACGAGGCCGGCGCGCGGCGTGGGAGGCACGAGCTCGGCATGGCGCGCGACCTCGCGATCGAGGACGTCGCGGCCGCACATGAGCTCGACCACGCGCTCCGACGGCCGCGCGCGGCGCAGCGCGAAGGGGACGTCGCTCATGCGCTCGGTCCGCATGAGCGCGAAGCGGGTCAGCTTGCCGTCGGCGCCGAGCTCGCGTGGGACGTGGATGCGATCGTCGGCGGCGTAGAAGAGATCGGAGAGCAGCCCGAGGTCGGCGTGCGGCCGGCTGCCGTCGCCGACCCACGCCCGCACGCGCTCGCGCAGGCGCGTGTCGAGCTCGAGCGCGGTGAGCAGGACGAGGATGCGTAGCTCGCGCGGCGAGAGGTGGAACGTGCGGCGCAGGCGCTCGAGCGGGACCAGGACGGGGTCGCTGGCCTCGACCCGGGCCGCCATCGCCGCGTCGCGCGCGACGATCGCGTGCGCGGCGCGCGTGAGCTCCTCGTCGCCGGCCAGGTCGTCGCCGCGCGCCGCGAGCTGCCGCCGGCGCTCGGCGGCGGCGAGCATCAGCTGGAGCACCTCGATGTGCTCGCGCAGGTGCTGCTCGGGAGACGTGTACGGGGCCGCGCTCACCCGGGCATCATTCCACGAACCCGTCCGGTTCCGGCTCAGATCGGCTGGAGACCGATCGTCACCGTCACCCGGGCGTCGTCGCCGGTGAGGAGCAGCGAGATGTCGCGGCGCCAGCCGAGCTCGAACGGCACGTCGACGGCGACGTCGCCGATGTTGTCGTCGGGGTTGAGGAAGCCGTCCTGGTCGCGCAGGCTCGCGGCGAGGCGGACGGCGCTGCCGGCCTGCGGCCGCACCGTCACGATGCCCTCGGCGATGAAGGTGCCCGACGGCCACGCCTCGCCCTGGCGGATCCGCACGTGCTGGTCGCCGCCGCGCGAGAAGAGCGTGAGCGCGTTGCCGGCCGAGGCCGAGATCGTGCCGTAGAGCTCGAGGTCGTCGCCGGCGTCGCCGCCGGCGTCCTCGACGCGGATGCTCTTCAGGACGACCTTGAGCTTCTGCGAGACGCGCGTGCACTGGGTCACCGTGTAGTCGGTGGTGAACGACATGCGGCCCGGCGAGTTGTCCCGGAGGTAGTTGAGCTTGTAGGCGATGGGCGCGCCGGGCGACTCGCGCGAGTAGTTGCCGCCGGTCTTGATGAAGTCGATGAGGGCGTCGTAGCTGTCGATCGTCGTCGCCGCCACGCCGCCCGAGCCGCCGAGGATGAAGGCGGTGATCTTCGACTTCGACAGCATCTCCTTGTACGTCACCGACACCTGGCCGGAGACGTCGACGCCGCCCGAGTAGGCGAACTCGAGCGCGGAGCCCAGCTCCTCCGAGCTGTACTCCGACTCGAACGTGAACACGACCATGCGGCCGTAGGTCACCGACGACACGTAGAGCGGCGGCGAATCCTCGTTCATCACCGGCGCCACGTCGTCGACGGTGAGCGCGGGCGCGAGCAGATCGCTCGGCCGCCCCGGGGCGTCGAGGTCGACGGTGTAGTACGCCTGCGTGAACTTCACGAGGTAGCGGCTGCGCACGTCCTGTTGCGCCCAGTCGAACGACGCCGCGATGCTCGCCGAGCCACCGAGCCACGACACCTCGGCGCCGAGCGCGAGCGCGAGCTGCTCCTCGCTGTGGACGCTCTCGATCTCCGAGTAGATGTTGGCCGGCGTCGCGCCGGTGATCTCGGCGTCGAGGATGCCGCCCAGCGCCTCGCGGAACGCCGACAGGCTGGGCGCCTCGATCCTCGCCGAGCGCGCGCCGGCCAGGTTCTCGAGGCTGACCGAGATCGTCGCCGGCTGGCGCGGCAGGACGATCTGCGTGAAGAGGCCGCTGTAGACGGAGTCGCCCGCGACCATCGCGCCCGGCCAGAGCCCGTCGGAGTTGGCGGCGTAGGCGACGATCTTGTCGTACTGCCGCGTCTCCTGCAGGTTCTCGGTGACGCACTGGTAGTCGCCGGTCGTCTGTTCGCCGGACGTCTGGCCTTCGATCACCGCCGGCGGGTTGGCCGGCAGGTAGGGCAGGGCGCGCACGTAGGCGTCGATGAGCGCGGCGTCGTCGATCGCCGGATCGTCGCCGTAGACCGGCGGGCCGCCGACCTCGACCCCACACGCCGTTGCGAGCACGAGCAGCGACGACGCAGCGAACGACTTCATGGCGCACCAGTACAGCAAGCGCGTTGCCACACCGCGGCACCACGATTCCACGCGCTTGGGTCGGCGCTGGGGACACGCGACGGAGGCACGCGAGACCCCATATCGGGCTCAGTGGCAACTCGCGTCGCCACCTGATGAAGTACCCTCGCGGGGTGCAGCCGGCCGATGCGTCGCGCGACGACGAGGGCAAGGATCGCGTGGACCGCGTGGACCGCGTGTGCCTGCAGCCGGTGGCGATCACGGTGCGCCAGCTCGAGGCGCTGGACGAGCGCGCCGGGTGGGCCAGGCTCCTCGCGGCGCGGCTCGCCCGCGTGCCCGGCGATCGCGGTCTGCCGACGCTGGCCGGCTTGATGGCGCAGGTCACGAGCGACGAGTCCGCCGCGCACGGGTTGCCCGCGGGCGTCGCGCCGCCCGACGCGCTCGTGCCGATCGTCGCGCGCAGCCTGGAGGCGACCGTCGAGGAGCTGATCGACGTGGGCGTCGTCGACTCGGCGGAGACGCTCGCGCGGGTGGCGCCGCAGCTCGCGTCCGTGCGCAAGGTCGTCGACGTCGCGCTGTGCACGTGGCCCGGGGCGCTCCTTCCCGACGCGCTCCTCCGCGAGCTCCGCGCGCTCGCCGAACGTGCGGACGTGCACCTGCCGCTCGTGGACGCGATCCCCGCCGACACGTTCCAGGGCGAGCTGAGCGAGACGTACCTGCGCGCGGCGCAGCGGGCCGCGCGCTTCCTCGAGGGCACGCTCTACGCGACCTACTACGACCTCCCGGTGGCGCGGCTGGCGGCGCTCGACGACGCCGCGCCGTCGCGCCACGGCACGCCGATCTCGCCGGGGTTCACGAGCCTGTGCCTTGGGCGCGCGGGCGTGACCTCGCCGTTCGGCACCCCCGCGCACAACGCGACGATCCTCGAGCAGGCGCAGATCCTGACCACCCACAACCTCGCCGTGCTCGTCGGCGGGCTCGGGATGTCCCCGAGAGTCGCGGCCGGGTTGCCGGCGATGGTGCGGCGCTGCTGGGACGTGGTCATGGACGCGATCCCGCGCGGCGCGATCGAGCACGCCGCGACCGCCTGGCGGCAGATGATCTTCTTCGCGTCGATCCTGCCGGCGGCGGCGCGCGAGGACTTCATCCAGTGGACCGGCGATCAGCTGCGCGCGGCGCCCGCCGAGCTCCGCGCCCGCTTTGCGCCGGCGTACGCCGGCCTCTGCCTCGCCGCGACCGGCACCACGCCGAGCCCGAGCACGGAGCCCGAAGCGCGCGTCCTCCTGGGGTGGAGTCCGCACCCACACTGGCTCCTTTCCTGAGGGAAGGTTCCGCCGCGCCGCCGCGTAGAATGATCGCCGAGATGAGGATCGCACGCGCTCACGACGACCCCGCCCGCGACGGGCACCACCACGAGCGGGCGGCGGCGGGCAAGGCGGCGCTCACCGATGACCTCCCGGTGCAGCGCAAGGCGAGCGGCGCGACGCCGCCCGTCCTCATGATGTCGCCGGCGACGCACGCCGCCGACGCCTTCGACTTCGGCTACGCCGGCGTGGTCCAGAAGAAGGACAAGCCCGACGCCGACGCCGACGCGGACGCCAAGCCTCCCGAGGACGACAGCGCCGAGGCGCTGCTCATCTCGTACCCCGACTTCAAGATCGACACCGAGTCGCCGCTCGGCGAGGTCGGTGGCCTCGGCCACGCCGGCGTCCTGCTCATCAACAAGAAGGGCGTCACCCGCTACTACGAGTACGGCCGCTACAAGACGAGCGATGGCACCAAGGGCAAGGTGCGCAAGGTGAGCGTCTCGAACGTCGTCATCGGCGCCGACGGCAAGGCGACGCCGGCCTCGCTCGAGAAGGTGCTGGCCGAGCTGTCGTCGAAGTCGGGCAAGAAGGGCCGCATCGACGCCGCCTACTTCCAGAACGTGAACTTCGAGGTGATGGAAGCCTACGCGCAGAAGAAGCTCAAGGAATCCAACCCCGAGTACAAGGAATACGACAAGAAGCGCGACCCCTACACGCTCTCCGGCAACAACTGCGCGACGTTCGCCGAGGACGTCGTCACGCAGGACAAGGACGTCGACAAGCCGAGCATCTGGGTCCACTCGCCGGTGAACACCGTCGGCGAGTACCAGGAAGAGGGCAACGCGAAGGTCACCTACGACCCGTCCGCCAAGGCCGGTTCGCGCCTCTCGATCGGCGAGTTCGACGAGGCCGACGCCAAGGTCAAGAAGTAGCGCCCCCTGGCAAAAAACGCCGCACGTGGCGCGGGGTTGGCTACGTCACGACGTCCCCGAAACGCTTCCGGCCGGGAGCGTCTTGGCTGTACAATTTTCGCCTAGCCAGCGCCCGGCATCCGGTGCGCTCCGGGGAGACAAGATGCGCTTGCAGAGCCTCGTTGTATTGCTCGTGCTGTGTGGTGTGGCCGCGGGGACCGCGTGGGGCGGGACCATCACCGTCACCGACCCGGTCTCGAAGACCGTCGCCTTCGGCAACGTCTCCATCGCCGCGGCAGCAGCGACCAGCACGGCCACGATCACCAACGCCGGCTCGTCCACGGAGGTGAGCGGGTTTTCGCTGGGAGCCGGGTGTTCCGAGTTCACGGCGTCCGCGACGTTCAACGCGATGCCTGTGTCGGGCACGAACCCGGCCATCCTCGGTAACACCGACACGCTGGTCATCAACGTCACCTATGACCCGGTGGATCGCGCCGCCGACACGTGCACGGTCACCATCCTCGACAACGATCCTGGCGCCAACGAGACGTTCACCATGACGGGCGACGGTCTCGCGCCCGCGCTGTCGGTGACGGGCGGGCCGCTCGCGTTCGCGAACCAGCGCTGGAACGGCGGGACGCCGCAGGTGCTCAGCACCGTCACGATCACGAACGTCGGCGAGGAGCCGTTCGGGATGGCGAACCTGACGACCGTGCTCACGACGGGCACGCACTTCTCGATCGGCACGCCGGTCGGGACCTTCCCGCTCAACAACGGCCAGTCGGTCACGCTGCCGATCACGTTCGATCCGACGAGCGTCGGCCTCAAGAACGACACGCTGACGGTCTCGCTCAACAACGACGCGGCCAGCGACCCGAACCCGACGGTGACGATGAGCGGCACCGGCACGCAGTCGCTGCTCACGTTCAACCCCGTCTCCCCGTTCAACGTCGGCTCGTCGCCCGTGGGCATCCAGGTCACGAACACGCTGACCCTCCGGAACACGACGGGGACCGAGGTCCTCAACATCACGAGCATGTCGATCACGGGGACCAACGCGACGGACTTCGCGTTCACCGATCACGGCTGCACCGGGCAGTCGTGTAACCCCATCCCCAACACGATCGGCGCTGGCAGCTCCGATCCCTACGTGCTCGCCTGCACGCCGGGGGCCGGCGGCGCGCGCACGGCGACGCTCTCGGTCACGAGCGACGACGCGTCGACGATGATGACGTCGAGCACGCTGACCGTGACCCTCAACTGCACGGGCGTCGTGCCCGCGATCTCGACCAACCCGGCCATGACGATGACGTTCGCCGGGGTCACGCAGGTGGGTGAGGCCGCCGCGACCCAGAACCTCGTCATCAGCAACGGCGCGGGCGCGGCGACGCTCAACTACTCGATCGTCAGCGGCGCTCCCACCGAGTTCCCGCTCTCGTGCGCCGGCGGCGGCAACGGCTGCCTCTCGGGCACCATCACCGGCGGCAACTCGGTCACGGTCCGCGTCGGCTTCGTCCCCCAGATGACGGGCGCACGCTCGACGACGCTGACCATCACCAACAACGATCCCGACGACAACCCCAGGGTCATCACGGTCAACGGCACCGGCGGAGTGCCGGTCTTCTCGGCGCCGTCGCCGCTCGCCTTCGGCAACGTCCCGGTCGCCCAGACCAACGGCGCGACGGCGGTCTTGACCATCACCAACACGGGGACGGTCCCGCTCGACATCACCAACGACATGACGATCACCGGTGACCCGAGCGGCGAGTTCACGTTCGCGTTCGGCACCTGCACCTCCGGGCAGACGTGCGGCCAGGACATCACCGTCGCCGCCAACAACGGGACGTTCCCCATCACGCTCCGCTGCGATCCCGCCACGCAGGGCGCGAAGACGGCGACGCTCAACATCCCGAGCGACGCCGCCGGCTCGCCGCACCAGATCTCGCTCACGTGCAACGGCACCGTGCCCGACGTGGTCGTGAGCACCACGACCCTGGCCGCGTTCCCTGACACGCGGATCAACACGACCAGCCCGACGACGCGCACCTTCACGGTGTCGAACCTCGCCGGCGGCAACATCGCGCCGATGCAGTACACGATCAGCGAGAGCTCGCCGCACTTCTCGATCGCGTGCGCGCCGCTGGCGTGCTCGGGGACGATGAACCAGGGCCAGTCGACGACGGTCACGGTGAGCTTCACGCCGACGGCGCTCGGCCTGCAGACGGCCAACATCCTGGTGGCGACGCCGACCGATCCCGACGAGATGATGACCAGCGTCGCGGTGAGCGGCACCGGCGTCCAGCCGCTCGTCGTGCTCGACGCGCCGGTTCCGCCCACGCCGCCGTCGACCGGCGGCTCGCTGGCCTTCGGCAACGTCAACAACAACACGACGTCGGCCGGGCAGATGATCACCGTGCGCAACAACGGCACGATGGACCTGACCATCTCGAACGTCGTCAACACCAACCCGGGCGACTTCGACATCGCCGGTCCGGTGTCGGTCACCCTGGCGCCGACCGGCACCCAGAGCTGGACGGTCACGTGTGATCCGGAGACCCGCGGCGCCAAGGCCGGCACGATCCAGATCATCAACAACAGCGAGAACGACACGTCGGTCGACGTCGCGCTCTCGTGTACGTCGATCGAGGGCCTGATCGTGATCAGCGCCAGCCCGGTCACCGTGTCCGGCGGCACGATCGACTTCGGGCCGGTGCGCCTCATGCAGATGCGGACGACGACGGTGACCCTCACCAACGTGGGGAACGTGCCGGTCACGGTCTCGGCCGTGAACCTGGCGTCGTCGACGCAGGGCTTCTCGGTCACCGGCTTCACGGCCAACACCATGGTCGCCGCCAACAACGGCACGACGACGTTCACCGTGGTGTTCGCGCCGACGCTCGAGGCGCACGGGATGACCACGCTCTCCGTCGCGACGAACTGGAACAACCCGACGGTCAATCTCACCGGCGACGGTCAGCTCGCCGACATGGTGCTCAACCCCAATCCCGCCAACCTCATGAACGTGCCCTGGGACGGCAGCGCGACCCAGCTGATGACGATCCAGAACCTGGGCACCGCGACGATCAACGTCTCGAGTGCGACGCTCACGAGCGGCGCCGGCGAGTTCACGATCACCGGCTTCACGCCGGGCAACATTCCCGGCGGCCAGTCGCGGACGTTCAACCTGAACGCGATCCCGACCGACACGATGCTCGGCCTGCGCCAGGGCAACGTGCAGCTGATCACCGACCTGCCCGTGGGCATGGGCCGCGAGATCAACGCGTCGGTGAGCTACACGAGCATCGGCCCGGCGGTGTCGCTGTCGCCGGGGATGGTCGTCGACTTCGGCGGCGTCGACGTCGACGCCGGCCCGGCCACGATACAGCTCCAGCTGACCAACACGGGAACCGGACCCATGACCATCAACTCGGTCAGCAACCTGACCGGCGTGTTCTCGCGGACCAACATCAGCGCCCCGGTCGTTCCGGCGAACGAGTCCCGCACCATCACGGTCTCGTACGATCCGACCACCGAGCGCGATCCGTCCAACCCGGAGACGCAGACGTTCACGATCGCGACGACCGGCCTCTACGCCAACGGCACGCAGCAGCCGCCGAACATCCAGATCACGGTGCGTGGCTTCGGCACCGACCGCCACATCCTCGCGCCCAACGTCGTCTTCCCGCCGACCTACCGCAACCCGACGGACGCGCAGGTGCCGACGAACACCTGCGGGCTCGCGATGGACCAGGCGTGCGCGGTGCGGATCTGCAACACCGGCGGCGCGCTGCTCGACGTGACCATGATCGACGACCCCGACGACGCGTTCGACCTGATGTCGACGGCGGCGCTCCAGGTCGCCGGCGGCTCGACGGCGTCGCCGACGTGCATGGAGGTCCCGGTCGCGTTCCGTCCGACCGCGTACGGCCAGTTCACCGGCACGGTCACGCTCATGAACAACGACAACGGCAACGCCATGGCGGTGGTCCAGCTGTCGGGCGACGGCGTCCCGCGACCGGTCGGTGTGACCCCGAACCTCGTGCCGGCGGCGACCATCGCGCAAGGCGCGCCGGTGCGGCTGACCGAGCTGGTGCGCGAGGGCCTCGTGCTCGTGAACATGAGCAGCGCGGAGTCGTTCGTGGCCGAGGTGTCCACGTCGCCCAACACCGGCAACGTCACGGCGACGCTGGTCGGCGACGACGGCGCGCTCGCGGCTTCCCAGACGCGGACGCTCGACGTCGAGCTGATCGGCACGGCGCCCGGGCAGGTCGACGTCGTCGTCGATGTCTACCTGGACGGCGATCCCGAGGCGCACGCGTCCTTCACGATCCCGCTCGAGATCGTGCGCGTCGACGTCGAGGGCGGCGGCTGCGACAGCGGTGGGGGCGGGGCGGCCGGCGGCGCGGCGGCGGCGCTGTTGCTGCTGCTGCTCGCGGGAGCCATGCGTCCTTCGACTCGCGCTCGCGTTCGCTCGCGCTCGCTCAGGACGAACGGAAGCGTGCTGCTCGTGTTGGTCGCCGTGACCGGCGCGCGGGCGGACGTGTCACGCAACGTCGACCTCGGGTCGGCGCCGACCACGACGGCGACGGAGCCGGGGCTGTTCGACGTGGATACGCCGGACATCGCCGCCAAGGGCTCGTGGGCGCTGTCGCTCACCGGCCAGCACGAGAGCAATCCGATGGTGGCGCGCTGGACCGACTCCGCGATGGTCGAGCACGAGCTCGCGCTCATCGAGCAGCGCAACGCGTTCGTCATCGGCTTCGGCTACGCCGTCACCGACAAGCTCGAGCTGTCGGCGCGCCTGCCGATGTACCAGCAGACCAGCCAGGACCGCATGGACGGCGATCCGTTCGGCGTCGAGGGCGCCGACGGCTTCTCGCTCGGCGACGTCGCGGTGCGGGCGAAGGCGCAGCTGCTCGAGGGCACGGTCGGCTTCGCCGGCGCGCTCGACGTCACCGCGCCGACCGCCAAGGATGGTCAGTTCGCGGGCACCGACCTGCCGACGGCGCACGTGCAAGGCCTCCTCGGTATCCGCAGCGGGCGGCGCCTGTCGCTCGCGCTCAACGGCGGGTTCCTGGCACGCCAGGCGACGCAGTTCCTCCTGCTCGAGCAGGGCAGCGAGCTGACCTACGGCGCGGCGGTCGGGCTGCGCGTGCTCGACAAGGTCGCGATCGTCGGCGAGGCGTCCGGCGCGCTGGGGGTCGTGGGCGCCGAGGGCAAGGTGAGCCCGTTCGAGCTGACGCTCGGCCTGCGCGTGCGGGCGTCGCGGGCGGCGACGGTCGCGGTCGGCGGCGGCAGCGGCCTGGGCAAGGCCGTCGGCGTCGCCGACCTGCGCGGCTTCCTCTCGCTGGTGATCGCCCCCGGCGGCTCGAAGATCGAGCCGGTGAAGATCATCGTGCCGCCGCCGCCGCGCGACACGCGCGACAACGACGGCGACGGCGTGGTCAACGCCGACGACGCCTGCCCCGACGACCCCGAGGACCAGGACGGCTTCAAGGACGACGACGGCTGTCCCGACGCCGACAACGACGGCGACGGGTTCCTCGACGGGGACGACAAGTGCCCGCTCGAGGCCGAGGACAAGGACGGCTTCCAGGACGACGACGGCTGCATCGACGGTGACAACGACGGCGACGGCATCCTCGACGTCGACGACAAGTGCCCGAACGTCGCCGAGGACAAGGACGGCTTCGAGGACAACGACGGCTGCGACGAGCCCGACAACGACAAGGACGGCGTGCCCGACGTGCTCGATCAGTGCGCGCTCGAGCCCGAGACCATCAACGGCGTCGACGACGAGGACGGCTGCCCCGACAAGGGCGACGCCGCGGTCATGCTCATGCAGGATCGCATCGAGGTGCTCGAGCCGATCCAGTTCGTCGGCACCACGTCCAAGCTGAAGCCGGGTGCGGCCAAGGTGCTGGCGCAGGTCGGCGCCACGATGCGCGCCGAGCGCGCCGTGAAGCGCGTGCGCGTCACGGTGCACGTGCACCCGCGCGGCGCGGGCGACGACGCCTTGTCGGAGAAGCGCGCCGAGGAGATCCGCAAGTGGCTGGTGCAGTGGGGTGTGGAGCCCGAGCGCATCGACGCCAAGGGCATCGGCTCGAAGCGTCCGCTGGTGGCCAAGGGCAAGCGCGGGGCCGAGGAGATCAACGACCGCGTCGAGTTCATCATCCTGGAGCGCTGACCAGCGCTCCAGGATCCCGTGCCCGTGCCCGTGCCCGTGCCCGTGCCCGATCTCAGTCGCCGTCTCCCGCCCTCGCCACCGCGAAGGCGATGACGGCGGCTGCGCCCGCCCCGATCAGCGCCCGCGCCGCCGAGGCCATGGTCGCGCCGGTCGTGATCACGTCGTCCACGATCATCACCCGCTTGCCCGCGACGTTGCGCACGCGCCGGACCGGCACCTCGAAGGCACGCTTCACGTTTCGCACCCGGTCGCTGCCGCTGAGACCGGTCTGCGCCGCCGTCGCTCTCACCCGCTTCAGCGACCGCGCGTCGACGGTCGCGCCCGGTCCGGCACCGTCGCCGCCCGCGCACGCCTCGACGATCGCCTGCGCCGGGTTGAAGCCGCGCAGCGCCAGCCGCCGCCAGTGCAAGGGCACCGGGACGATCACGTCCACGTCGGCGGCGCGAGCGACCGCGCCGAGGAACGGCGCCACGAGCGGCGCCAGCTCGCGCGCGAGATCGGGCCGGCGCGCGAACTTCATGCGGCGCAGCGCGCGCCCGAGCGCGCCGCCGTAGCGCCAGGGCGCCGCCGCCGCCTCGAGCGGCCACGCCTCGCCCAGCACCCGGCAGCGGACGCACTCGACATCGGGCGGCGCCGCGAGCGGCTCGGCGCACCGCGGGCAGGCCGGACCCAGCTCGACCAGCGAGCCCGTGCACGGGACACACAGCGGCTGCCCTCCGTCGACGCGGACGTCGCAGGCGGCGCAGTGGGGGACATAGACGACCTCCAGGACCCGGCGGAAGAGCGATGCCATGCCCCCTCTTGTCGAAGCCACCGGCCGGCGGTTGCGCGGCTTCGTGCTAAAACCCGCGGCCATGTCCAAGCCTGCGGAATCAGCGGTGGTGAAGGTCATCGCCACCAACCGCAAGGCCTCGCACGAGTTCCACATCCACGAACGCGTCGAGGCCGGGCTGGTGCTCGTCGGCTCCGAGGTGAAGTCGTTGCGCGATGCCAAGGTCGTCATCCAGGACGGCTGGGCCGCGATCGAGCGGGGCGAGGGCTGGCTCTACGGCGTGCAGATCAACGAGTACCCGTGGGCCAATCGCTGGAACCACGAGCTCAAGCGCAAGCGCAAGCTGCTCCTCCACAAGGGCGAGCTCGCCAAGCTCGGCGTGAAGACGCGCGAGCGTGGGTTCACGCTGGTGCCGCTGCAGATGTACTGGAAGGGCGCGCACGTGAAGATCGAGCTCGGGCTGTGCACGCACAAGAAGCTGCACGACAAGCGCGAGGCCAAGCGCGCCGCCGACGATCAGCGCGAGATGGATCGCGCGGCGAAACGGTCCAAGGCGTGATCACTCGCGGTGGTAGGGCTCGCCGCGCGCGATCTTGAACGCGCGGTAGAGCTGCTCCATCACCAGCACGCGCACGAGGCGGTGCGCGATCGTGAGCCGGCCGAAGGCGAGGAGCCGCTTCGCGCGCTTGCGCGCGGCCTCGCCGAGGCCGTCGGCGCCGCCGATCACGAACCAGACCGGCGCGCCGCCGCCCTTCATCTCCTCGGCGGCGAGCACGTCCTTCGCGAGCTCGTTGCTCGAGAGCAGCTCGCCGCGCTCGTCGAACGCGTACACGTGCGCGCCGGTGGGCACGGCGTCGAGCAGCGCCTCGATCGTCTTGTGCTCGACGACGTCGAGCGAGCAGTACGGGCGCAGCCGCTTGCGGTACTCGTCCTCGGCGGCGCGCAGGTAGTCTTCCTTCAGGCGCCCGACGACGGCGACGGTGAGCTTGAGCGCCATGCGTGAGTGACCGTACCCGAAAATCGAACGGTGTCCGCGGCACGCTGCGTGCTTCGTCCCGCGTTCGTGCTCGCACGGGTCGCCCCAGAGGTACGCGATTCCGCGGTGGCCGCGGGTCCGGTCAGACCGCAGGCGGTGCAACCGCAGGTGAGCACGCTGCTCGTGCGACCACTCCTGTTTGCAGTGGGGAGGAGGGGCCCCGCCGCGCTCGAGGAGCTGTTCCGCACGACCGGGCTCACGGCCGAGACCTGCGCGGACGCCGATGCCCGCATCGACGCCGACCTGCTGCGCGCGGCGTGGCGCGAGTCGATCCGCATCACCGGCGATCGTCTCCTGCCGATCCACCTCGCGACCGCCTTGCCGCCGGGCGCGCTCGGCGTCGTCGAGTACCTCGTGCGCAGCGCGCCGACCGTGGGCGACGCGCTCGCGCTCGGGCTTCGCTACCTGAACATCCTCGACGCGGTGACCCGCGCCGAGCTCGCCGACGGTGAGCGCGACGACGAGGTCGAGCTGCGCGCGCTCGTCGAGAGTCCGATCCCGCACGAGTCGTCCTTCGCGGCGGTCATCGGGCAGGGACGCATGCTCGCCGGCGAGGACTTCCGACCGGTCGCGGTCGACTTCATCCACGCGCCGGTCGGCGACCTCGCCGCGTACGAGGCGTTCTTCCGGGCGCCGGTCCGTGTCGGCGCGCCGTCCGCGCGGCTGGTGCTCGCTCGCGCGTCGCTCGCCGTGCCGCTCGCGACGGCAGACCCGAACCTGTTGCCGATCCTCGTGCGTCACGCCGAGGAGCTGCTGGCGCGTTGCCAGGGGCCCGCGCCGACGACGACGGAGCATGCGCGCCAGGTGATCGCCCGGCTCCTGCGCCACAACCAGCACGACGTCGAACAGGTCGCGACGGCGCTCGGGGTGACCGCGCGCAGCCTGCAGCGGCGGCTCAAGGAGGAAGGCACGACCTTCCAGGCGGTGCGCGACCAGGTGCGCTGCGAGCTGGCGATCACGTACCTGAAGGGTGGGGCGTCGACGGCCGAGGTCTCGTTCCTGCTCGGGTTCTCCGAGACGAGCGCGTTCTTCCGCGCGTTCAAGCGCTGGACCGGCGTCACGCCGCGCACCGGGTCACTCGATTGTCGCGTGCGGTCATTGGGCGAGGTCGGGGAATGAGACGAAATACGCGCTATGAGGAATCTCCGCTGTCTCACGGTTTCTGTCGCGTTCGGGATGTTGGCGGCGGCGTGCGGAAACGACCCGTCGCCGGGTGAGGACCACGACGACCACGCCCTCGAGAGCCTGCGCTTCGAGGGCGAGGAGCTGAGCGTGCTCCTGGCCGGCGGCACCAGCCAGCCGATCGAGATCGCGAGCGGGTTCCGGCGTGTGGGGCTCCTGTGGGACGCCGCCGACGAGGGCGCGCTCGAGGTGCGCACCAGCCTCGACGGCGCCGCGTGGAGCGACTGGGCGGCGCCCGCGATCGTCTCGCAGGAGGAGGTCGCGCACGCGGGTCATGTCGACATCAGCGACGTCGACGCGATGGCGGCGTGGCTCCAGGTGCGCGTGCCCGCCGGCAAGGCGGCGCCGACGTTCCTGGTGATCGAGCCCATGCCCGACATCCCGGCGGCGTTCGATCCGAGCGACGTCGTTCCCGAGGCCGAGGAGGACACCGAGGCGGCCTTCTGGTGGGACGAGCAACCGACGCCGATCGGGACCTTGCGCGTGTACTCGCGGGCCGACTGGGGGGCGCGGGCGCCGCGGTGCTCGTCGAGCTCCATGAACCCGGTGCGCGCGACGATCCATCACACGGTCACGCCCACCAGCGACTCGATGTCGCCGCAGGCGCGGCTGCGCCAGATCCAGGCGTTCCACCAGAACAGCCGGGGCTGGTGCGACATCGGCTACAACTACCTCGTCTCGCGCGACGGCCGCGTGTGGCGCGGGCGAGGGCCGACCACGGTCGGCGCCCACGTCGCCAACGCCAACACCGGCAACATCGGCATCTCGCTCATCGGCACGTACACGTCGACGCGGGTGACCGCGACGCAGATGTGCAACACCGCCAAGCTGTTGCGCCGGCTGAAGCAGGCGTACGGCATCAGCCTGGCGCGCTCGAACGTGCGCGGTCACCGGCAGTACGGCGGCACGGCGTGCCCGGGGAACGCGCTCTACGGCCAGATCGACGCGATCCTGCGCAAGGCCAACCGCGGCTGCCAGGTGAACTGACATGGCGGCGAAGCGAGCTCGGGTGGCGGCCGCGCTCGCGGTCGCCGGCGCCGCGGTCGTCGCGGTCGTCGCGGTCGTCNNGTCGCGGTCGTCGCGGTCGTCGCGACGCGTGGGACGCGGCGCGATCACACACCATCGACGGAGGGCGGTGTGGCGTCGACCGCCGGTGCCGCGGCCGTGCCCGGTCGCGTGGCGATGCATGTCGTCCCCGATCCGGCGGCCGAGGAGCTCCCCGGCGTGCACTGCTGGGAGGGCCTGCTCGACATCGATCGCGCGGGGTCCATCCCCGAGCTGCGCGGCGTGCTCGCGCGCGCGCTGGGGAGCGGCGACGAGCTGCTCGCGTCCTACGTCGGCGACCGTCTGGTCGAGCTCGTCGGCGACGACGTCGGCAGGGCGGGCGCGCTGCTCGACTGGGCCGAGCAGGTGAGCGGGCCCGAGGCCGAGATCGTGCTCGGCGCCCTCGCGCGCGCCGCGGCCGTGCACGATCCGGCCGTCGCGCAGCGCCTCCTGCGCACCGGCGAGGAAACGCGCGCCGACGAGACGCGACGCGCGGCCGCCGTCGCGGCCCTCGAGACCCAGCGCCGGCTCGACGCCGACGCGCTGGCGCGCGTCGCGACCCTGGCGACGAGCGATCCTTCGACGGGCGTGGCCTGGACGGCGACGCGCACGCTCGGTCGCGTGATGAAGGAGGACTTCGAGCGCACCGGCACGTACGAGCCGTACTGGAACCAGCTGATGGAGGTGAGCGCGCGGACCCGGGAGCCCGCGGTGCGGATCCTCGCGCTCGAGATGCCGGCGTACGTCGATCCCGTGCTCGGGTCGAAGTACATCGACGAGCTGGCGGCGCTGCTCCGCGACGCGCCCGAGCGCGAGGTGCGTGAGATGGCCGCGTTCCAGCTCGGGCTGACCGAAGATCCGGCGCGCGTGCTCGGCGTGTTCCGCGCCGCGTTCCCGCGCGAGCGCGACCTGTGCGTGCGCTGGGCGATGCTGCGCTTCGCCGTCCGCGCCGGCGGGCCGCGCGCGCTGCCGGTGCTGGAGGACATGGCCCGTGTCGACCCGCGCTTCGCCGAGGACGTCGCCGACTTCCGCCGCATCTACGCGACCGGGGTCGAGGACTTCGAGCGCGTGTGGCTCGACAAGGCCGAGCACCACGCGTGCGGCGCCGACGAGCACGAACCGGGAGGTGCGTGATGAAGCGATGGCAGGTGCTGATCGTGGCGCTCGCGCTGGCGAGCGGGCCCTTCGACTCGGGCGGGCTGGCGCCCGCCCTGGCTCAGGGTGAACGAGAGGCCGAAGGCGGCGCGAACGCGTGCCCGGTCGGCTGGATGATCGAGGCAGCGCGCGCGGGCTTCGCGTCGGGATCGCCCGCGTACCGCACGTACCTGGCCGCGCTCCTGAAGGAGTCGGGGCTCACCGTGCCGCTCGACGACCTGGTGCGGGCGGTGGCCGACGAGCGCGATCCGGCGCTGCTCGAGGCGCTGGGCGCGGCGCTCGCGGCGCGCGCGAGCCACGCCGAGGATCCCGCGCTGGTGCAGGGGCTGCTCGACCGCGCGGTGCTCGACGGCGATCCGGCCCTGCGCGCCGCCGCCGTGCGGGCGCTCCGCGCGACCGGCTCGGTCGAGACCATGTCGGCGCTGGGCGGCGGCGTCACCTACGCCGATCTCGCGCGCGATCCGGCGTCCGAGGTCCGCGCGGCCGTGGTCGACAACCTGGTCGCAGAGAACCGCGACGTCTACGGCGGGCGCGATGCGCGCGTGGCGGCTGCCGCCGTCGAGGTCGCGGCGGCCTCGCCGGATCCGGTGATCGCCGGACGCGTCCTGGCCGAGATCTCGATGGAGCAGGCGAGCGCCGACGCCGTCGCGACCCTCACGGGCACGCTCGTGGCCGACGCGCCGGAGCTGCGGGCCGGCGCCGCGCTCGCGCTCGGCAGCGCGCCCCCGTCGTCGGCGTCGCGACACGCGCTCGTCGAGCGTTACCGCGACGAGCGCGATCCGACCGTGCGCCGCGCCATCCTGCAGGCGATCGCGCGCCTGGGGCAGGCGCGCGCGATCCCGACCCTGCGCTCGCTGCGCGGCGTCGCCCCCGAGCTCGACGCCGAGCTCGACACCTGGCTCGACGTGCTCGCGCTCGGGCTGCAGGAGTGGCACCTGATCTTGCGCGAGAAGCTGAAGCGAACCCGAGGAGAACCGACATGAAGCTCGTCACCCCGATCCTGATCGCGCTGGTCGCGATCGCCACCTCCGCCGCCGCCCACGCCGCCACGGCGCGCGGCCCGATCTGCCAGACCGGCGCCCGCGTCGGCAGCACGACGTACTACTCGTGCAACGGCGGCTATCACGGCGCGCTCGACATGAGCAACGGCACGTGCAACGCGTGGAACCACCGCGGCATGATCCTGGGCAGCCGCTACTACCGCTACTACGGCGGCTGCGGCCAGTCCTGCCGCGCGACCTCGTGCAACGGCGGCGCCGGCAACTACGTCGTCGTCACCGGCGCCTCGGGCTGGCAGTTCCGCCAGCTCCACATCGGCGCCACCGCCTCGTCGAAGTCCAAGACCTGCGATCGCTGCGCGCTCGGCCTGGTCAGCTCGACCGGTCAGTCGTACGGCGCGCACGTGCACGCCGACAACCGCCGCTACGGCACCCGCATGACCGCCTGGTACACCTCGGTGGGCACCACCTGCGGCCGCAGCGCCTACTGCGGGAACACGGTGGGTCGCCCGACGCTGTAGCGTCGGCCGACCCAGGCCTCGGGCCTCGGGCCTCGGGCCTCGGGAAGAAGGGCCTCAGGTCGACGACGTGGCTGTTCTGATTCTGGGCTGAGGCCCGACGCCCGAGGCCTCGGAGGTCACGTGGCGCGCAGCGCCACGTGCCTCCGCTCTAGTACTCGTCGGCCTGGACGCGGGCGTCGGCGGGCACGTCGATCTCGACGCGGGGCGCATCGACCCAGAGCCCCTCGAGATCGAAGTGCTCGCGCTGCGGGTGGTGGAAGACGTGGACGACGAAGTCGCCGAAGTCGAGCAGCGCCCACTGGCCCGAGCGCTTGCCCTCGGTGCCGATGGCGCGGACGCCGTCCTTCTTGAGCCCGACCACGATCGCCTCGCTGATCGCGTCCACCTGGCGGTCGGAGCGGCCGCTCAGCACCAGCTGGTAGTTGCAGTACGTGCACAGGCCACGGACGTCGAGCAGCACCGGCTCGAGCGCCTTCTTCTCGAGGCCCAGCTCGAGCGCGCGCAGCGCACCGGCGAGGCCGGCGTCGTCGGCTCCCGCCTTCACGTGGGAGTCGGCGCCCGCGCCGCGCGCCCGCGCGGGCCGCGGGTCCATGTCCTTCGCCATACCGGGTTCTTCTTCTTTCACGATCTCTCGCATGCCCCGTCCGTGGAGCGTCAGGCGCGCACGTGTCCGGTGCCCCGGACGATGAACTTGGTGGTGGTGAGGCCCTCGGCGCCCATCGGTCCGTAGGCGTGGAGCCGCGTGGTCGAGATGCCGATCTCGGCGCCCAGGCCGAGCTCGCCGCCGTCGGCGAACCGGGTCGACGCGTTGTGCATCACCGTCGAGCTGCCGACCTCGCGCAGGAAGCGGTCGGCCGCGGCCGGGTCGGCCGTGATGATCGACTCGGTGTGATCCGAGCCCCAGCGCTCGATGTGAGCGATCGCGGCGTCGAGATCGTCGACGACGCGGACCGCCACGACGAGCGCGAGGTACTCCGCGGCCCAGTCGTCCTCGGTCGCCGCCACGATCGCCGGGCCGCCCAGCCGGCGCACGTCCTCGTCGCCGCGGACCTCGACGCCGAGCGCGCCGAAGCGCGCCGCCAGCCGCGGGACGAACGCACCGGCGACGCCGCGGTCGACGAGGATGGTCTCGATCGCGTTACACACGCCCGGGCGCTGCACCTTGCCGTTCTCGGCGATGGCGAGCGCCATGTCGAGGTCGGCGGCGGCGTGCACGTACAGGTGACACACGCCCTTGTAGTGCTTGATCACCGGCACGCGTGCGTGCTCGGCGACGAAGCGGATGAGGCCCTCGCCGCCGCGCGGGATGCAGAGATCGACGAGGTCCTCGAGCTGGAGCAGCGCGCGGATCGCGTCGCGGTCGGTCGAGGGCACCATCGTGACCGCCGCGGGGGGCAGGCCCGCCGCCGCCAGCCCGGCCGCGACCGCGGCGCCGAGCGCCTGGTTGGACGCGAACGCCTCCGAGCCGCCGCGCAGGATGCAGGCGTTGCCGGCCTTGAGGCACAGCGCCGCCGCGTCGACCGTGACGTTGGGCCGCGCCTCGTAGACGATCGCGATGACCCCGAGCGGGATGCGCATGCGCGCGAGCTCGAGCCCATCGGCGCGCGTCTCGGCGCGCTCGATCCGCCCGACGAGCTCGGGCTGCGCCGCGATGTCGTCGACCGCGCGCGCGATCGCCTCGAGCCGCCGGTCGTCGAGGCGCAGCCGGTCGATCATCGCGGGCGCCAGGCCGCGCTGCTCGGCGGCGACCAGATCGGTGCGGTTGGCGTCGAGGATCGGCGCCTTGCGCGCGCGCAGCGCGGCGGCGATGGCCTCGAGCGCCTTCCGGCGGGTCTCGGCCGGGGCCCGGGCGACGACCCGGGCTGCGGCTCGCGCCTGCCGCGCGAGCTCGCGCAGGTCAGGTGAGGCAGCAGTCGCGGTCACGGGTTCACAGGAGGACGAGGTCGTCGCGGTGAATGGCTTCGTCGAGGGATCTGTACCCCAGGGTCGCCTCGAAGTCCGATGAATGCAAGCCCCGGATCCGGCGCAGGGCGTGCGCGTCGTAAGCCGCCAGACCCCGGGCCAGCTCGGTGCCGTCCGCCGCGACCACGCTCACGGTCTCCCCGGCGTCGAATTCACCCACGACCGCGGTGATCCCGCGCGGGAGCAAGCTCTTGCCGGCCTCGACGAGGGCGCGCCGCGCCCCGTCGTCGACGACCAGGCGCCCGGTCGGCTTGGGTCCATACGCGATCCAGTGCTTGCGCCGCGAGACGCGCGCGCCCGCGCTGGTCCCCGGCAGGAACAGGGTGCCGCGATCGACGCCCGCGAGCACGTCGCACAGGACCCGCGGGTCGCGGCCCGGCGCGATCACCGCCGGGATCCCGAGGCGCGTCACCATCTTGGCCGACTGCACCTTCGACGCCATCCCACCCGAACCGACGCCGTCGCCCTTGCTCTGGCCGGCGACCGGCGCCGCCTCGCGCTCGACGTCGCGCACGACCGGGATGCGCTGGCCGTGCTCGTCCCAGACCCCGTCGACGTCGGTGAGGATGATGAGGGCGTCGGCCGAGACCAGGCTCGACACCAGCGCCGCGAGCTGGTCGTTGTCGCCGAACTTGATCTCCTCGACGGCGACCGTGTCGTTCTCGTTGATGACGGGGACGACCTTCTGATCGAGCAGCGCGCGCAGCGTGAGCCGCGCCGAGAGGAAGCGCCGGCGATCGCCCATGTCGTCGTGGGTGAGCAGCACCTGCCCGATGACGACGTCGTGCGGCGCGAACGCGTGCTCCCACTGCTGCATGAGCCGGCTCTGCCCGACGGCGGCCGCCGCCTGGAGCCGCGGCAGGTCGTGCGGGCGCGCGTCGAGCCTCAGCGCGCGTACGCCCATCGCGATCGCGCCCGAGGACACGACGATGACCTCGACGCCGCGCTGGCGCAGCTCGACGACCTGATCGGCGATCGCCGCCGGGCGGCCGGCCGGGCTCTCGGCGAGGAGCCGGCTGCCGATCTTCACGACGACGCGGCGGGCGGCGATGAGCTCGTCGCGGCCGGCGCTCATGACGACCCGGCTCCGGGGCGCGCGCGCCACAGCGCCTCGAAGCGCTCGATCGCCTGATCGATGTACGGGTTCACCTCGGCGGTGAGCTGGAGCTCGATCGCGGCGACGGCGCGCGCGATCGGCCCCTCGGTCTCGGCCAGCTCGTGCTCGACGATCGCGTCGACCTCGTCGACGGCCTCGGCCTCGGCCACGTCCTTGCCGCGCGTCAGCAGCTTCTTCAGCCGGCCCCCCGACGCCTTGTCGGCGAGGAGCAGCGGCGCGCGCGCCGCGGCGCGGGCCGCCGACAGCGCGCCCTTGCGGAACGGCTCGAACGAGAGGCCGCCCGGCGTCTCGGCGAGGGCGCGCCGGATGAGCTCGCGCACCTCGAGGGCGCGGGCGCCGTCGAGGCCGAGCCCGGTGTGCATGCGCGCGCAGTAGTGGTCGAACAGGGTGAGCGTCGCGAACGTCGCCGTCGCGGCCTGCGCGCGCCGGACCGCGGCGAGCGCGATCAGCACGCGGCGCCAGCTGCGGGTGGCCAGACGCCCGGCGAGCGCGGCGCCGGTCATCTCGTACCAGGGCTTGGGCTGGGTCTTGCCGTGCACGAGGTTCTTGACCGCGGTCTCGTCGAGATCGATGTGATACGCGGTCGCGATCCGCTTGTACGCGCCGCCGAGCGCCGCCTCGAGCACCCAGTCGTCGACGATCGGGATCGGGATGAGGCCGGCGGCGGCGGCGAGCAACGAGCGCCCGACCGCGAGGCGACGGTTCGCGCCCAGGTAGTCGCGCCGGAGGGTCAGCGTGGTCATGGCGCGGCGCCCTTGGCGGCGCCCGCCGGCGGCGCGATCCCCTGGAGCAGGAAGTTGCGGTCGTCGACCTCGCGCAGCCGCACCGGCGTCGCGACGATCTGATCCTCCTCCGGCTTCGCCACCGCCACCGCGCCTGCCGCGACCGATTGCTGGATGACGAGCCGCATCGTGAGCCGCTTGCCGTCGCGCACGAACCCGACCGTCGCGTCGATGCGCGCCGCGAGCGGCAGCCCGGTCGCGTCGTCGAGCACGACCTCGCCGGCCGCGGCCTCGACGGTGAGCCCCTCGCGCCACGCGTGTTGCGTCACCGCCGGCGGCGGCGCTCGCTTCGGCGACGGCGCGAGCTTGAGCTCGAGGCGGCGGCCGGCGCGCCCGCCCTCCTGCACCGCGCCCTTGTCGCTGATCTCGAGGCCGTGGGCGTAGAGCGCGAGGTGCGCGCCGAGCGCGCTCGCCATCTGATCGCGGATCTCGGTCGCCTCGGTGGCGGTCTCGGGTGCGCGCTCGTGCCAGCGCGCGTAGCGCGGGCGCAGGTACAGCTTGCCGCCGAGGAACACGACCTCGCGGCCGTAGTCGTGCTTGTTCTCGTAGCGCGCGTGGTACGTCCCGTCGCTGGCGAGGTCGATCACCGTCGTGTCGTCGAGCGACTCGAGCACGGCGGTGGCCTCGCGCACCTCGCTCAGCGTCGTGATCGTGAGGCGGTGGTCGCCGAGCTGGGCCGCGGCGCGGCTCCAGGGCAGCTGGAGCACCGCGGCGAGCGTCTGCGCGTCGCGTCCCGCCTTGCCGACGTCGACCGTCGCCGGCGGCGGCTTCGCGGCGACGACCAGGCCCTCGAGGTCCTTGTCCGGCGTGCCGCCCGAGGCGCCGCAGGCGACCGCCGCGAGCGCGACCGCGCTCAGCACGGGCAAGAGGCGGGCTCGTCCGGCCATCCCCCGGTTAGTAGCACGAGACGCCGCGTGGTACCGTTGCGGCGATGACGGACGCGCAGCTCGAGGCGCTGGCCACGAGCCCGGTTGCCCTCGCTGCGGCGTTCGTCCTGGGCACCCTCTGGGGCAGCTTCGCCAACGTCTGCATCTACCGCTGGCCGCCGACGAAGGCGCATCCGCACGGGCGCTCGGTGGTGTCTCCGGGCTCACACTGCGGCGCCTGCGGCAAGCCGGTGCGCTGGTACGACAACGTACCCATCCTCGCCTGGCTCTGGCTGCGCGGCCGCTGCCGCGACTGCGGCACCCAGTTCTCCGCGCGCTACATCCTGGTCGAGGCACTGACCGGGATTCTGTTCGCGACCGTGTGGTGGTTCGCGGTCGACGCCCGGGCGGGGCTCGAGCCGCTGGACGTGCGCGTCATCCGCGCCGGCGTCGGCGCCGGATTCGCGTTCGTGATGGTCGTGATCCTGTTCATCGATCTCGATCACATGCTCATCCTCGACCGCGTCACGTTGCCGTCCCTGGCCGCGTTCTACGCGCTCGGCACCGCGCTCCCCGAGCGCGGCTGGCAGGAGGGCCTCGTCGGTGCCGCCGTCGGGTTCGCGCTCGTCCGCGTGGTCGCCGACGTGTTCTTGCTCCTGCGCGGCAAGGTCGGGATGGGCATGGGCGACGGCAAGCTGCTCGCGGTGGTCGGCGCCCTGCTCGGCTGGAAGGGCCCGGTGGTCGCGCTCTTCCTCGGCGCGACGCTCGCGGTCGTGGTCGTGCTGCCCGCGATGCTCGTCCGCGGTCGCGGCGAGGACGCGGACGACGGCGACGCGTCCGACGACGATGCGCCGCCGCCGGCGCCGTTCCCCTGGTCGGTGCGCCGGACCGCGCTCTGGTCGCTCGGCTTCATCGCGCTCGTCGGCGGCGGTGTCCTGGCGGGGCTGCCGCCATGGATCGCGGGCGCCGTCGTGATCGCCGGCGCGCTCGC
The DNA here is from genome assembly GCA_002344285.1 of Myxococcales bacterium UBA2376. Lineage (GTDB taxonomy): Bacteria > Myxococcota_A > Polyangia > Haliangiales > Haliangiaceae > UBA2376. The sequence goes on along the minus strand of DDTA01000227.1, from coordinate 16,650 downwards.
CGACGACTTCTTCGCGCTCACCGATCCCGCCGAGCCGCCCGAGGGCGACGCGGCCGTCGGTGGCGACGGCGACGACGACGAACATCATCTCACCCACGGCGCCCTGCCGTTCGGCCCCTTCCTCGCCGTCGCCGCGCTCTTCTGGTGGTTCGCCGAGCCGTACGTGATGTTCCAGCTGCGGAGCTGAACGCCGTCAGCGTGACCGCGATCAGGGCGAGTAGATGATGCCCTTCTGGATCTTCACCTTGCGCTGGCCGGCCTCGGGGCGCGTCCCGCACACCGTGCCCTTGGCGCAGTCGCTGCGCGGGTCGACCTCGAACTCGTCGTCGGTGAAGCCCTTGTCGCGCAGGATCTGGCGCGCGGAGGCGAGGGACTCGCCGGTCACGTCCGGCATGCGCCGCCATTCGTGGCTCCGTCCGACGCCGCCGTGCTCGAACGTGTCGACCTCGGTCGCCACCTCGATCCTGGTCAGGCCCGAGACCTTGGTGTCCGCCGGCGGCGACTGCGCGCAGATCGATCCGATCGGCTTCATGTCGCGGTCGTCCTTGTACTCGCAGGGGGCGTCCTTCTCGACCAGCGCGTCGCTCGGAAAACCGGCCTTGGCGACGGCCTTGCGGGCGTCGGCGACGTCGAGATCGATCAGGTCCGGGACGACGAGCTCCCGCTTCCGTGCGACCGCGTCGGCCGACGGTGGCGGCCCGGCCTTACGATGCGCCGGCTCCTCGGGTGGCGGCGGCTTGGACTTGAACCAGCCGAGCTCCTGGTACGCATAGGCCCCGCCGGCGGCGACCAGGATCACGGCGCCGAGGATCACGCTCCCTGTCTTGGACACGCCCCGACGCTATTACGGATTGAAGCCGATGTCCGGTCCGACGCAGGAGGCGATGTCGAAGATCATGAATGCCAGGACCTTCTCTTGCGGGGTCAGGCCGGTCGTGGTGCAGCCATTGGGGAACAGGAGGTTGCTGCCCGAGTCGTCGCCGGTCGAGACGTGGATGTCGCTGAACACGACCTTGCCGCAGCGCTGCGACTCGTCGACGGTGAGCGGGGTGGTGAACTGGTAGTACTGCACGCTGGGCTGGTTGTTGGCGGTCGTCGCCAGCGAGATCCAGCGCTCGGTCGTCGCCGCCACCGCCTGCACGGTGTGCTGGGTATCGGTGAGCGCGATCTTGCCGAGCATGGTCGAGCCGCCGACGTTCATGAGCCACTGCGCGAGCGCGGCGCCCTTGGCGAAGCCGGTGTTGATGTCGGCGGTGACGTTGCCGAGGTCGGGGAGGTGGTTGGGCGTCACCTGCGCCGGCCACAGGGTCGGCGCCGGCGCGCCCTCGACCCAGATGTTGTGCCAGTGCGACATGAACACGCGGCCGCCGACGTTGGTGTAGTCGGAGAGCGCCTGCCGGGACTCCGTCGGCTTGGTGCCCGTGCGCTGCCCGCCCTCGCACGACAGGAACGTCACGTCGTACGGCATGAGGTGCGCGGTCGTGTCCCAGAGCGTGGTGGCGTTGGCGAAGGTGGCGCCGCCAAGCGTCGCGTTGAACGCGGGCGTGCCGTTGCCGGTGAAGAGGTGCACGCGGCCGCTGCCCGACGAGGTGGTGAACTCGCTGTCGTCGAGGCCGATCTTGCGCAGCAGGCACTCGAGCGCGTCGGCGCTGCCCGTGGTGAGCGCCATCTGTGGGATGTCGCCTTCGCTCTGGTTGCGCGGCAGCCGGGTCACGGCCGCGTCGAGCGGCGTGTCGGTGCACGACGCGACCGCCGTCGGGATCGTGACCTGGCGGCGCCACTTGCCGACCTGGAGCACGAGCGGGAGGTTGTCCGTGACCGGCACGTTCTCCAGCACGAACCGACCCTGGGTGTCGGTGATCGCCTGGACCACCGGGTTGCCCGATGGCGCCTGCCCGCAGCGATCACACGTGGCGCCGACCGGCAGCGGCTCGACGGCGCTGTTGGGCACGTAGACGATGACGTTGTAGAGCGGCAGCGTGCCGTTGGGCGCGTAGACCGTGCCCGACACGCTCGTCGTGCCGCCGCCGGGGCACGACACCTGGAAGCACTCGAGGCCGACGCACGCGTCGGCGTTGCCGCCGCCGTCGCCGTTGCCGCCGTCACCGTCGCCGCCGACGTCGGTGTCACCGCAGGCCGCGGCCGCGAGAGCGAACAGAGATACGGCCAGCCAGGACGCACGCATGGAGAGGCTCCTTCCCGGATCGCGATCGTAACAGGTATGCGCGTCAGGTGGCGAGCATCGCGACGAGGGCCGCGGCGACGTTCCGGGCGCGGTGTTCTTCGTTGCTGGCGAGCGTGACGCCGCCCACCGACGCGTGTCCGCCACCACCCAGCTGCTCGCACAGTGAACCCAGGTCGTGGGTGCGCGGATGCGGTCCCCACGGGTTCCAGCCGACGCCGATCTTCAGGGTCCGCGCGGTGCGGCCGAGTGTGATCGTGTAGGTACAGTCGGGGAACAGATCGTAGGCCGAGAAGCCGGGTGCCGGCAGATCGTCGTCGAGCAGGTCGAAGAGCACGTTGCCCCCCGCGACGCGACGGCCGAGCGCGGCCCAGCGCTCGCGATCATGCTCGCGGCGCGCGATGGCCGGATCGAGCACGGCGCGCACCCACGGCGCGCGCGCGACGTGGTCGAGGCCGTCGCGGGCGAGCTCGGCGATGTAGCGCGCGACGGCGGCGGGGTCGCGCACGGCGCCGAGCCACAGCGCGAGCTGCTGGGCCGGAGTGGCGAGCGAGCACGCGTCGGCCGCGCTGGCGAAGGCGGCGGCGTCGATGACATCGGCCCAGCGCGCGAGCTCGACGAGGTGCGGCGGCGCGCTCCAGCCCTGGCGCTCGGCCAGGACCCGGGTGACCAGCCCGGCGCACGACGGCGCCCTGGGATCGAAGGCCATCGCGTCGGTGCGCCGGCGTTCGAAGTCGTCGCGGAGGGTGGCGGGCTGGAAGGCGGTCGCGTGGTGATCGAACCACCAGCGCAGCTCGGGGCGCGACGTGTAGCGGAAGTCGACGCATGCGTGATCGTCCGCATCCATGGCGACGCCCGCGAACGGATCGCCGGTGGAGTGCTGCATGCCCACCGGCTCGATCAGCGCACCCGGCTCGCGCGCGCGATAGAACGCGCTGAACAGCGCCGCCGAGGCGGTGCCGTCGAAACACGCGTCGTGGAAGAACAGCTTGAGGCGGGGCACGCGGTGGGGGCGGCGCTGGTTCAGCCCGGCACGTCGCCGGGACAGCTCCACTCCACATTGTAGCTGTGGACGATCGGGGTCGACTGGCGGTCCTGCGAGATGAGCCGGATGATGAGGAGGAGATACCGCGAGGCCGGCACGGGGCCGGGCGGCTGCGAGAGCTCGGCGGGCGAGACCGTCCACGGGCCGAAGAGCGGCGCCTGGTTGAGCGTCGCGAGATCGTCGCCGGCGCGCACGTAGACCTCGACCTCGGTGCCCGGCGGCTCGGTCGCGCTCCAGTCGATGCGCAGCCACGTCGCCTGATCGTTGTTCGCGCAGCCCTGGATCGGCACGATGTACTCGCCGCTCGGGCGTGTGACGGTGCGGAGGCCGAGTCCGGTGAAGTCGGAGTAGGTGTACGGGTGGAGGCCGGTCGGGAACGTGTCGACGATGTTGCCGGTGGTCGGGTGTGCCGCCGGTTGCCCGGTGTTCTGGTCGATGTGGAGGCGCGAGGCCGTCGACGTCTGCTGGTTGATGGCCCAGACGTCGCCGTCGAAGTCGACGCCGGCGCCGGTCGGCGTGGTCTGGCCCGGCATGTCCCAGATACCGGTCTCCGTCGCGGTGTTGGCATCGACGCGCGTGAGCCGCGAGCCCGGAAAGCCGGCGCCGGTGCCGTGGACCGCGCCCCATACGTTGCCGCGCGTGTCGATGCCGACGCCGCGGACACCCCAGCCGGGGCCGGTGATGGTCGCCGTCGTCCACGTGTCGGTGGCGGGCGTGTAGCGGTACATGACGTTCTGCGGCCAGCCGCCGAGCCAGACGCGATCCATGAGGTCGACCGTGATGCCGTACGAGCCGCCGCCCGACTGCATCGCGGTGCGGGTGAACGTCGCCGGGTTCTGCGTCGTGTCGATGCGGGTCAGGTACGTCGCGCCGCAGCAGTTGGACGGGGCCCACAGCCGTCCCATGCCGTCGATCGCGGCGCCGTACGGGTTCACCGGGACACCGAGGGCGGCCTGGAACGTGCCGGTCGCGGGCACGCGCTGCATGAGCGCGCCGGTCTCGCCGTTGATCTGATAGAAGGCCTGCTCGGTGAACATGCCGACCCAGACGTTGCCTGGGTTGCGCTGGCCCATGACGGGCATGCCGGCGTCGATCGCGAGCGCGCGCGCCTGCCAGCTGTTGATCGCGCCGACGACGACGGTGAACTTGATGCACTCGTCGGCCTCGGCGAAGAACTCGGCGGGGTTGGCCGGATCGATGACGCGGTCACCGTTCACGTCGCGCGACGTGTCGATCACGCCGTTCATGTTGTAGTCGACGCAGTCGGTCGTGCTGTTGAGGATCTTGGTGATCGTCGGCTGCGAGTCCGGGGCGCGGTTGGCGACCCAGACGTCGCCGTAGAAGTCGACGGCGGTGCGCGACGGACGGTTCGAGGCGTAGCCGCCGCCGGCGGTGCCCGCGTCCCACGCCGGGAAGTTGTTGCCGGTGTGGTTGATGACGCGGGCGTGGGTGACCGACGCGTAGCGCGCGACCTCGGCGCCCGTGCGCGTGTCGATCTTGGTGACCGTGCCGGCGTGGTCGTTGGCGATCCAGAGGTAGTGGTTCATGATCGTCGAGCTGTCGAGGACGAGGTCGCCGTTGGGATCGGTGCCGACGCCGTCACACTCGATCACCGGGTTCTGCGCCATGCACGGGAACGGGTCGGTGTCGACGCCGCTCTCGTCGCAGCCGGGCAGGCAGTTGCCGCACGTGCTCATCACGCCCTCGTCGGTGGAGCCGTCGCAGTTGTCGTCCTGGCCGTTGCAGACCTCCGCCTGCGGCACGACCTGGCCGATGCATGCGTCCCAGAGGTTGCTCGCGGGGTTGCACGAGCGCACGCCGCGCATGCAGGGGAGCGTCCCCGAGGTGGACGGGTCGCCCTCGTAGCAGGGGATCTCGGTGTCGACCGCGGGGTCGCACGGGCAACCCTGGTAGATGCCGGCGGCACAGCAGTCGTCGTGGAGGGACGGATCGTTGTCGTCGCAGTCGGGGCCGGCCGGGCACCCCTCGCCGTAGTTGTCGCCGTCGTTGTCCGTGCCGGTCGTGCACGGCTGCGCGCCGGGTGTCGTGTTGCACGAGCACGCGGGCAGCGCGGCGAGCGCGACCAGCGCGCAGAACGAAAGGACGCCGAGGAACAGACGCATCGCGAGACCCTCCGAGCCCAGCGCGGGAGGCTGTAGCTCGCGCCGATTGTACGGAAATCGGGGCGCCGCCCGCCAGGGTTTCCGACGTCGGGCCGGGTATAAACGCGGGGATGGACCCCGATACCTACAACTGGCTCCGCGTCGGCCACGTGCTCGGCTTCGTCCTCTGGATCGGTGGGATGCTGGCGCTGCTCCAGCTCCTGCGCGTGCACGGGGCGGTCGAGGGCGCGGCGCGCGATGTGTTGACCCGGCACGAGCGGAAGATGGCGATCGTGATGGATGCCGGGGCGACGCTCGCCATGATCTGCGGGCTCTGGATGGCGCTCGACCGGACCCCGACGTTCTTCTCGGCGAAGCACTACGGCGCCTGGTTGCACGTCAAGCTGGCGATCGTGGTGGTCGTGATCCTCGGCATGCACGGGTGGTCGCGGGTCAAGGTGAAGAAGTTCCGCAAGGGGGAGGTCCAGCCGGTGCCCCAGGCGGTCGTGTGGATCGTGCTGGCGGCGGCGGCGGCGATCATCCTGCTCGGCGCCCACCACGGTCTGCTACGTAAGGGAGGGTGAAGCGGACGATCCTGCACGTCGACCTCGACGCGTTCTTCGCGTCGGTCGAGCAGCGCGACGATCCGAGCTTGCGCGGCAAGCCGGTGATCGTCGGAGGATCGCGGCGGCGGGGCGTGGTGGCAGCGGCGAGCTACGAGGCGCGGACGTTCGGCGTGTTCTCGGCGATGTCGATGGCCGAGGCGCTCCGCCGGTGCCCGCACGCGATCGTCGTGCGCCACCACATGGATCGGTACGCCGAGGCGTCGCGCGGGTTCTTTCGCATCCTCGACGACTTCTCGCCCGAGGTGGAGGCGCTCTCGTTCGACGAGGCGTTCCTCGATCTGACGGGGAGCGAGCGGTTGCTCGGCTCGCCGCGCGAGGTCGGCGCGCGGATCAAGCAGCGCGTGCGCGACGAGCTGCGGCTGGTCGCGTCGGTCGGCGTGGCGCCGCACAAGTTCGCGGCCAAGGTCGCGAGTGACATCGACAAGCCGGACGGGCTGCGCGTGGTGGCGGAGGAGGAGCTGCTCACGTTCCTGCACCCGTTGCCGGTGGGGCGGCTGTTCGGCGTCGGCGAGGTGACCGGCGACGCGCTGCGCGCGATGGGCATCCAGACGATCGGCGACGTCGCGCGCTATCCGGAGGCGGCGCTGGTGGCGCGGCTCGGGGCGACGACGGGCGCGATGCTGGCGGCGCTGGCGCGGGGCGAGGACGGGCGGCCGGTGGAGCGCGAGCAGGCGCCGGTGTCGATCGGGCACCAGGAGACGTTCGACAGCGACCTGTACGCGCGCGAGGACCTCGAGGTGGTGCTCTTGCACCAGCTCGACCGCGTGGCCGAGCGGCTGCGGCGCGCCGAGCTGCGGGCGACGGTGGTCGCGGTCATCGTGAAGCACGACGATCCTTCGACAGGGCTCAGGACAGGCTTCCGGCAGCTGACCCGGCGCACGACGCTCGCCGATCCGACGAGCGACGCGGCGGTGCTGGTGCGCGCCGCGCTCGGGCTGCTCGACCAGTTCGACATCGAGGACCGGCCGAAGAAGCGCGTGCGACTGCTCGGCGCGTTCGCGTCGGGGCTCGAGCCGCGGGCGGCGCCGCGGCAGCTCGCGCTCGACGAGGGGACGCGGGCGAAGGGGGAGCGGCTGGGCGACACGCTCGACCGGCTGAAGGATCGTTTCGGGGCGGCGGTGGTGAAGCGGGCGGTGCACCTGGGCGAGGACGACGAGGAGGCGGGGCGGGCGACGGCGTCCGGGCGCGGTCGGCCGGACGATTGAGCGAGGCCCGGCCCCGTCACTGGCAGACGCTCGTGTCGTGCCCGAGATCGCACACCAGCCCGGCACAGCCGGCGGTGCCGACGTGGAAGATGTAGCGGCAGTCGGTCTGGTCCGTCGGGTGGGTCGCGCCCTGCCGGAAGTACTCGTCGCACGCCTCGCGGATGTTCGAGTTGCCCCACCGGTGGTTGGGATCGGTTCCGCAGGCCTGGTTCGCCCAGATGATCTGACCCGCCGAGGGGTCGGTCCACGTGACGAGCTCGCAGTGCGAGCCGCCGTCGGTGTCGGTCTTCCGCACCTTCGGCGTCCCATGTCGGATCGCGCTGGGCCCGCAGCTCTTCGAGCCCTTCAGGCGGTTGTAGCTGTGGCCGCAACCGATCGGGGGACGGTGCTGGCCCTCGAAGGTGTGGATGAGCCGTTCGTGCAGCGGGCACGTGCCGTCACACTGGATCGTTCCGCCGCAGCGTCCGCCGCAGGACTGGCCCAGGTTCGGCGGGCCCGGGTTGCTGCACGAACCGTCGCAGCCGACCGTGCCGCCGCATCCGCACGTCTGACCGAGGTTCGCCGGGTCGGGACGGCTGCACGAGCCGTCACACTGCCAGGTGCCTCCGCAGCTGCCGCACGCCTGGCCGAGGTTCGCCGGGCCGGGATGGCTGCACGAGCCGTCACACTGCCACGTGCCGCCGCAGCCGCACGGCGTGCCGGCGCGCTGGTCGCACGGCGGTGCGGTCACGCAGCTCGTCGTGGGGACACACGCGGCGCCCGCATCGGGGATCCACGTGTGGGTCGCCAGATCGTATTTGGTCCCCACCTTGCCGTCGGGACATTCCGGGCGCCCGGTCTTGCAGTCCACCTGGTTCGGGCCGCACACGGGGACGTTGTTCGTGTCGACTTGCCACTGCGTGGCCGAGGTCGACGTGGGATCGACGCGGACACAGAACTGTGCCTTCCAGTCCGACGTCGGACACCAGCGGATGTCGTTCTCGTAACAGGGGCACGACGCCGTCGTCGCCGTGTTGAAGCGGCACCTGCCCTCCACGCACCCCGCGGAGACCGCGCACGCGATGTCGGCGGCGGCGGTCAGGCAGTCGGTGTCGCCGGCGCAGGTGCTCGTGAAGCTCGGCGGTCGCGGCGTCGGAACGATGAAGTTCCCGAGCGACGGCTTGTCGGGACGGCACCACGTGCAGGCGACCAGCGCGACGCTGCCGATCACGAGCGAGACCACGACACGAGCGAGACCACGCATTGCGCGCTCCGATCAGGGAAGAGGATTGCGCGCGCACCGGAAGCCGATGGCCGCGCGTGTCATCGCCGGGTCGAGCGACCCGCGCAGGGACGTGAGGAGGAGCGACGCGGGCGTCGAGTACGCGCCGCCGCGATTGCCGCGGAACGACGCCGCCGTGTGGTTGGCGCAGTCGACGCAGGTCTCCGTCGGGTACGGGGTCGCGTAGTTGTCGTACACCCACTCCCAGACGTTGCCGGCGAGATCCGACTGACCGAAGCGCCCGTCACCGGCCGGGGAGAGCAGGCCGGGGCGCGCGGGACCGGCGACGCCGTAGATCGCGTTCGCCGACGAGATGCTGGTGCTGGTCGCCGGCATCGACCACGGATACACGCGCTGCATCGAGCCCCCCGACGCGGCGTAGTTCCACTCGGCCTCGGTCGGCAGCCGCCCTCCGTCCCAGATGCAGAACGCCTGCGCGACGTACCAGGACACGCAGCGCACGGGGTGCGTCGCGGTCTGGGCGCTCACGCTCTCGCACGAGAGCGAGGCCATGAGGTCGGCTTGCGTGGCGGGGAGCAACGGCGTCCAGGCGCCCCTCCAGCCGGTGTCGCTCGCGTCGCTGGGGTTGCGACCGGTTCCGTCCGCGGGCTTGCTGCCCGGGTAGGCGGCGACGAACGCGTTGAAGCGCGCGACCGACACCTCGTACTTGTCGAGATGGAAGCCGCTCAGCGTGGCCTGGTAGCGGTCGTCGGTGTAGCCGCTCGAGACACCGTCGTAGCTCCGCCGGAACGTGCCGCCGGCGACGGGCAGCGAGCGGCAGCAGGTGTCGTTCCCCGACGCGCCGCACGTGGCGACGCCGCCGCTGCAGCTCGCGGGCGTCACGCAACCGCCCTGCGAGCAGAGGTTCGCGCACTGCTGCAAGAGCGTCCAGGCGCCGCCCGTGCACTGCTCGACGTCGTTGCCGGCGCAGCGACGGCTGCTCGCGACGCAGGCCGGCGCATCGACGGGGCCGGCGTCGGTCGGGGCGTCGGCCGGGGCGTCGGCGGGCGCGTCGGCGGGTGCGTCGGCCGGTGCGTCGGCCGCGTCGAGCATCGACGCATCGTCGGTGGCATCGGACGTCGCCGCGTCGTCGCCGGGTGGGCCGTCACCGGCCGTCATCGGATCGATCCGGGCGTAGTCACACGCCGCGAGCAAGATGGCGATGATCGCGATCCGCTTCATCAGAACCTTCGCGCGAACGCGAGCCCGCCGGTCCCCGGCGCGGCGATCGGGACGACCGCGACGGGACGATCGGACGTTCGTGATCCGGTGACCCACAGATAGAGCGCGACGCCGGTGGCGGCGACGCCGAGGCCCACGCACGCCTGCGCGACGTGATGGTTGCGATTGGCGCGCTCGTAGAGCGTCGGGTCGCCGGGCATCCGCTCGTACTCGGCGTACGTGCTGCGGCCGGAGAGCTCGAAGCCGACGGCGAGCCCGAACGACGCCAGCGCGCCGGCGCCGACGCCGAGGGCCAGGGTGCGCCGTCCTCGGGCTCCGTCGCGCGCCTCGGCGCGTGCGCGCGTCGACGCGCCGGCGAGGCCCGCGGTCTCCGCCTCCTCGAAGCGCGGCACGTCGACGGACTTCTCGTCCCGCTCCGCGGTCACCGCGACCTCGCTCGTCCACGGCTCGTGATCGGGCGCCCTGGCGACGATGACGTAGCGGCCGCCGTCGACGGCGATCGGGCGGTTCCAGGTCGCGGCGTCGACGGCCTCGCCGTTGCGCTCGATGACCAGGCCTTCGATCCGGCTCTCGTCGGGAACGTTGATGACGAGGTGCGACAGCCGGGGCTCGAGCGCGGCTGCGCGCTGGAGCGCGATGTCGCCCATGCCCGCATACGTCTCGTCGCCGCGGGCCTTGCGGCCGACCTGGAGGAACAGCGACCACGCGGTCGCCAGCTGCTGGTTCTTCTCGCGGCAGTCGGCGAGGTTCATGAGCGTGGCGAGGTCCGGATCGAGCCGCTGGCTCGCCTCGAACGACTTGCAGGCCTCGGCGACGCGGCCGGCCTTGCGCAGGTCCAGACCCTCGCGGAACAGCTGCTCGGCCTCGCCGTGAACGTCCGCGAGGGTCGGCGTCGCGAACGCGACAAGCGCGCTCCCTAGCGCCAACGCTCGTGCAAGTTCCCGCATGCGTGGGTTTCTCTGGGGCGACACCCCGGCGCGGAAGACTACAAGAATTCCTTGGACGACGGCTCAAGCTGCCGGGATCTTTCGGTTCCTCACCAGGCCGGGGTGATCCGCGCGCCGGGGTTCCCAAGAGCGCACAATGGCGTGTTGAGGGAGTGATGCGACGGTTCTTGATCAGCCTGGCGATCGTGGCGGCCGCGGCAGGGAGCGCCGCGGCGGACGAGGTGCCGGGGTTCGCGCTGGTGGTAGGGAGCAACGCGCCCGGGCCGGGGCAGGAGCGGCTGGTGTGGGCGGAGGACGACGCGCGCGAGGTGGCCGAGCTGCTCGAGGAGCTGGGCGGGTTCGAGAAGGGGAGGGTGACGCTCGTGGTGCGGCCGAGCGCGTCGAAGCTGATGGCCGAGGTGGCGGCGCTCGAGGCGCGGGTGCGGGCGGCGACGGCGGACGGCAAGCCGGCGCGCGTCGTCTTCTACTACTCGGGGCACGCGCGGGCGAACGCGCTGTCGCTGGGGGCCGAGGAGGTCGCGCTCGCGATGCTGCGCGAGCGGCTGCTGGCGGTGCCGGCGACGCTCACCGTGGTCGTGCTCGATGCGTGTCAGAGCGGCGCGTTCTCGCGCACCAAGGGCGTCGAGCCGGCCGCGGACTTCTCGTTCAACTCGCGGTCGCGCCTCGACGCGCAGGGCGTCGCGGTGCTGGCGTCGTCGACGGACAGCGAGCTGTCGCAGGAGTCGGACTTCCTGCGGTCGTCGTACTTCACGCACCACCTGCTGGTCGGGTTGCGGGGCGCGGCCGACGACAACGGCGACGGTCGGGTGTCGCTCGACGAGGCGTATCGCTACACGTATCACCACACGCTCACGGCGACGGCGGCGACCGCGGTGGGCAGCCAGCACGTGTCGGTGGAGGTCGATCTCAAGGGGCAGGGCGAGATCCCGCTGTCGTACCCGCAGAAGGCGACGACGACGATCACGCTGCCGGCGGCGGCGGAGGGGCAGGTGCTGGTCGAGCGCTTGCCGGCGCGCGCCGTGGTCGCCGAGGTGCACAAGGCGAAGGGCACGACGCTCGCGATCGCGGTGGCGCCCGGGCGCTACCAGGTGATGGTGCGCGGCGCGACGCGGCTCCTGCGGTGCTCGGCCGCGCCGGGGCGGACGCCGGTGACGGTCGTGCTCGACGACTGTGCGTCGGAGGCGCTGGTCGACGCGACCGCGAAGGGCGGGGGCGCAGGGCTCGGGCCGAGGTGGCACGTGAGCGCGATCGCGGGCCTCGGCGCCGGGCGCCGCGACGGCTACATCGATCGGCTCGAGGACTTCGGGTATCGCCGGCTCGGTCCGGTCTCGCCGCAGCTCGGCGTGCACGTGGGGAGGCGTCCGCACCCCAACCTTCTCGTCGGAGGCGAGCTCATGCTCATCGGCGGCGGCGAGTGGCGTCGCGATACCGAGGCGATGCCGCTCCGGCTGAAAGCGGACACGGTCGCGCTCGGCGCGTTCGGACGTGCCGAGACGCCGCACGGGCGCATCGTCCTGTACGGCCAGCTCGGGGCCGGGCTGGCGCTGGGAATGACCACGTTCATCGACGAGGTCGGCGCGTCGACGAAGGAGACGTTCCCGGGGATCTACGGCGCGGCGGCGCTCGGCATGGACTTCTGGATCGTGCGGAGCTGGGGGCTGACGCTGCGCCTCACCGGCAGCTACGCGCCCGCGATCGACAACCTGCTCGGCGACCAGCACGACGGTGGGCTCATCACCGTCGGGCTCGGCGCGGTGAACCGGAGATGACGACGATGCGGACGCGAGTGCCGATGGTGGCGATCGCCCTGGCCTGTGGCGGCGCGACCCAGTGCGGTCAGATCATCGACGATCGGGGCTTCGACCTGTGGTGCGGCGAGTCCCTGTGCACGTGGGTGCTGGAGAAGGGCGAGATCGCGCCGGCGGCGACGTGGCACCCGGGTGATCGCGGCGTCGAGCTGCTGGGCGACGACACGGCGATCTCGCAGATGACGCCGGTCGAGGCGAGTGATGGCACGTGCGTGCGGTTCACGCTGGTGGCCGACGTGGCGGAGGACGCGGAGGTGCGGCTCCAGATGGACGTGTTCGGCGACGGCTCGGCCGAGACCGACGAGCGCATCCCGACGAGCGACTGGCGGAAGCTCACGTACCTGGTGCGGATGCCGGACGACTACAGCGGCGTGCGCTTCCGGATCGCGAAGCGCGGCACGGGGCGCGCGGTGCTCGCCAACATCGGCGCGGAGATCGCGGGCGACGCCGAGTGCACGACGCCGGCGGTGGCGGTGAGCCGACCCGACGGCGCGTTCTGCGCCGTCGACGCGGACTGCGCGAGCGGCCAGTGCTACGAGTGGCCGGGCGAGTGGAAGGACGTCTGCGGCGGCTGCGACGCCGACGACGACTGCCCGGGCGGCGAGCTGTGCACCATCGGCGGTCCAGCGCCGGGCTGGCTGGCGGTTCCGAGCGTGTGTGTGCCGCCGGGTGCGCACGCGAACGGCCTGCGCTGCCTGCGCGACGCGGAGTGCGCGTCGGGTCGGTGCGTGGCCGGCGTGTGTGGTGAGTGCCGGGAGGCGGCCGACTGCGGCGGCGCGGCGTGTCTGCCGGCGACGGCGGTGGCGCCGGCGCGCTGCGATCGCGGGCGCGGCGCCGGTGCGACGTGCTTCACCGGCGCCGACTGCGACAGCGGCGTGTGCAGCGGCGCGCCGCTCACGGGGTGCGACGGGAGGCTCGATCGCGTGTGCGACGTCGACGCCGACTGTCCGGGCGAGCTCGCCGACCCCGACCTCCATTCCTGTGCGACTGTCGGCTTTGCCGGTGGCACCTGCCAGTGATCCTCGCGACGCGTACCTGCGCTACGGCCCGGCGCTGGTGCGCAAGGCCGAGCGCCTCCTGCGCAACCCTGATGACGCGGTCGATCTGGTCCACGGCCTCTTCGTCGACCTGATCGCTCGCCCCGAGAGCAACGTGGAGCTGCCGTACCTCTATCGAGCGGTGACCAACCGCTGCCTCAACCTGATCCGCGATCGCCGCGGACGGGCGCGGCTGCTCGAGCGCGAGCAGCCGGCGCTGGTCCCGTCGTCGCGGCTCGGGGACCAGGCGCGGGTCATCGGCCTCGACTTGCTCGGCAAGCTGGGCGACGTCCTCGACGAGGGCCACCTCGAGGTCCTCGTGTGCCGGTACCTCGACGAGATGACCCAGGACGAGATCGCCCTGCACCTCGGGCTCTCGCGCAAGACGATCGGCAAGCGGCTCGCACGCGCGCACGAGGCGATCCACGAGCTCGCGGTGACGCAGGGCGCGGGAGGTGCGGCGTGAGCGCCGCCGCCCAGCTCGCGTGCATCGGCCAGCCGCTGTCGTGGCTCACGCTCGAGCGTCACGCGCTCGACGAGCTCCCCGCTCCGGCCGCCGCGGCCGCGTCCGTGCACCTCGCGGCGTGCGCCGCGTGCTCGTCGGCGCTCGCCGGGATCGTCGGGGACCGCCGCGCGCTGCCCCCGCTGCCGGGCGGCGAGGTGACGCCGATCGGCGTGCAGCCGCGACAACGACGACGGACGTGGGCGATCGGCGCGGGGATCTTCGTCGCCGCCGCGGCCGCGCTCCTGCTCGTCGTCTTGCGGCCGAAGGACACCGGCGGCGAGCTCCGAGCGAGCGTGCGCGTGAAGGGCGCGGGCCTCGTCCACATGTCGCTCGTGCGCGAGCGCGACGGCGCGGTCACCTTCGATCCGGCAGACGTGCGCGACACCGACCGCTGGAAGGTGCAGCTCACCTGCGCCCCCGGCGGCGCCGCCACCGTCGAGGTGCTCGTCCACCAGTCGGGCTCTCCACCCGCCGTCGCGCTCCCCGCCCAGCCCTTCGCCTGCGGCAACGCCGTCGTCCTGCCCGGCGCCTTCCGCGTCACCAGCGGCGCCGCGACCATCTGCGCCCGCATCGACGGCGCCGAGGCGTGCCGCCGCGTCGCGCCCCCGTAAAGTTGTCAAAGTTGACACCGTCCCCAGATAGAACGCGTTCTATTTGGGGACGGTGTCAACTTTGACAACTTTGGGCGGGGCCGGGACGGCGCCGCGCCGCCCTACGGGACGCCGAGGGCGGGGCGCCAGCGGTCGGCGGTGGTGGATGGGCCGACGACGACGCAGGTCCAGGGCCCATTGCGCCACGCCTCGATGGCGTCGGGGCCGTCGGTGGTGCGGACGCGGCGTCGAGGGACGTCGCGCGCGCGTTGCACGAGGTAGGAGACTTCGCTGTCGCCGACCTGGTAGCGGATGAGGGCCGCGCGTCGGTCGAGGATGCTGAGGGCGCGCGCGCCCAGCGGCGTGGCGCCGGACGCGGGATCGGGCAGGGGCGGTGGGTCGCCCAGCACCGCGCGCGCCCAGAGCCGGAGCTCGGGGTCCGGAGGGCTCGCGATCTCCCACTCGGCGGTCGCGCGATGCGCCGCCACCGTGCTGGTGATGAGCTCGTTGTGGCGCTCGGGGAAGACCGTGAAGATCGCGATCACGGTGCCGGCGAGGATCGCGACGGTGAGGAGCAGGGATACCGTCACCTGCCGCTTCTCGGGGCGCGGCGGGGTCGCACGGACCGGGGGCACCGGGTGCGCGGACGGATCGTCCTCGTCGGTGTCGACCAGCTTCATGAGGGCAGGACGGGTGGCGAGCCGAAGCGCACGGTGAAGTCCCGCAGGAGGCGCGCCGCAAGCGCGTCGGCGTCGGCGGGGGCGAGCGCGGTCGGCTCGATCGTGTGCCGGCACCACCATGGCGCGCCCGGATGGGCGCCGGCGAGCGTGGTCGCGGCGGCGCGCACGTCGAGCGCCGCCTCGTAGTGGATCATCGCGCTCTTGCCGCGCGGGTAATCGATGAGCCCCTCCGCCACCCGCACCTGGAGCACCCCCGGGGCCGGCGGAGCGTGCGCGGCCGCCTCGGCGAGCGGGTACCAGGAGCCGAACTTCATAGCGGGATGGTACAGACAAAACGTGCGCGGAGCCCTCTTCCACGGCGATAGCCTTGCGCTGGCGCGCGCCTGGCCGGCCTCGTCGCTCGCGCTCGTGTACGTCGATCCACCGTTCGGCACCGGCAAGCCCCAGCGCGGGCGCAACGGCAGCTACACCGACGCCGCCGACGATCCGGCGGCGCACGTCGCGTGGCTCGCGCCGTGGCTCGAGGCGAGCCGCGACGCCCTCGCGCCGAGCGGCTCCCTGTTCGTGCACCTCGACTGGCGCGCCGTGCACCACGTGAAGGTGTTCCTCGACGGGCTCTTCGGGCGCCGGTGCTTCGCCGGTGAGATCGTCTGGTGCTACGCCGTCGGCGGGAAGAGCCGCCGCGGCTTCGGCCGCAAGCACGACACGATCCTGTGGTACGGCCGCTCGCCCGACTGGGCGTTCTACCCCGACCAGGTGCGCGTGCCGAGGCGCGGCGGCTCGCACATGCGCGTGGTGCGCGACGAGCAGGGACGCGCCGTGCAGGAGAAGACGGATCGCAAGACCGGCAAGGTCTACCGGTATCCCGTGGCCGACGGGAAGGTCCCCGAGGACTGGTGGAGCGACATCGAGACGCTCAACCACTCGGACGCCGAGCGCACCGGATGGCCGTCGCAGAAGCCCGAGCGCCTGCTCGAGCGCATCGTCCAGGCCGTGACCGTCCCGGATGACACGGTCGCGGACTGGTTCGGCGGCAGCGGCACCGCCGCGGCCGTGGCGCAGCGGCTCGGCCGGCGCTGGGTGACCGCCGATGCCGCGGACGACGCGATCGCGATCATGGAGCGGCGGCTCGGGGTCGAGCGGCGCACGTCCTTCGACTCGCTTCGCTCGCTCAGGNNCGGGTCAGCCGAAGAGCGCGCGTAGCGCGTCGTCGAGCTGGGCCAGCGAGAAGGGCTTCTGCAGGAACGCGTCACCGTCGTCGACGAGCGCGCCCGGCTTCGCCGTGAAGCTCTCCGAGTAGCCGCTCATGATCACGATCTTCGGCGCCGGCGCTTGCCGGCGAGCGTCGCCCAGGAGGTCGTACGCGCCCCCCGCCGGCATGTTCACGTCGAGGAACACGACATCGTAGGGCGCGCGCGCCATCGCCGTCCGCGCCTCGCGCCCGTCCATCACCGCGTCGACCGCCGCGCCGCGCCGCTCG
>DDTA01000350.1 GCA_002344285.1 Myxococcales bacterium UBA2376 | reverse complement strand
GGGGGAAAGTGAATCTACCAATGGCCTACGACGAGCGCCTGGTCGAGCGGCTACGCAAGGTCCTCGCCACCCGCGACCGGATCTCCGAGAAGAAGATGTTCGGCGGCGTCGCCTTCCTGCTCGACGGCAAGATGTTCGTCGGCGTGAACGACGCCGACCTCATGGTCCGCGTCGGCCCGGATGGCTACGAGCGCGCCCTCGCCCGGCCGCACGCCCGCCCGATGGATTTCACCGGCCGCCCGCTCACCGGCTTCGTCTACGTCGCCGAGCCGGGCTACCGCGGCGCCGCGCTCGCGCGCTGGGCCGGCGAGGCCGCGGACTTCGTCGCGACCGTCCCGCCGTCGAAGAAGCCACGCAGGCCGCGCCCACGCCCGCGCCCGGGCAAGGCGGCCGCGCGCAAGCGGCGTGCCTAGGGTTCCCGGCGCTCGAGGATCGCCTTCAGCTTCGCGAGGTCCTTGCGGTTCGCCCGCCGCATCGCGCTCGCCATCACCGGCGCGACCACCTTCGAGAACCCGCGCGGCTCGCCGCGGTTGCGCAGCGTCATGCGCGTGTGGCCGTCGTAACGGCCCCTCGGCGGTGCGCATGACCAGCTTCTCGCCGGGCACCAGCTCGGTGACCTCGTAGGTGTACGCGAGCCGACGCCCGAGGAACTGCGCGACGAACGCCATCCTCGAGCCGACGGCCACCGGTGGCGGCGTCTTCCACTCGACGGACTTGATGTTCACGTACCACGCGGGCGCGTGGGTCGGATCACCGGCGTAGGCGGCGACCGCGGCACGCGGGCGGTCGATGACGATCTCGCTCAGGACGTCGACGGCCATGCCGCGTTGTACCTCAGCTGCGGACCTGGAATTCCCCGAGCGGGAAGGTCGTGCCGTTCACGATCGCATCGACCCGGTGGACGCCCGGATGGTGCGTGCGCGTCGACAGGTCCGCGAACGACACCTTGGCCTGCAGGCGCACGCGCTCCCGCGGCGCGAGCTGGAGCGCCTTCAGCTTGAACACCTTCGGTCGCCGCGCGCCGTTCTGCTTGACGAAGTGGACGGCGAAGTCGACGGCCAGGTCCTGCGCCTCCCGCGCCGTGCTCACCAGCGCGAACGACAGCCGCAGCTCGCCGCCGATGCGGACGCCCGCCTTCGGGAGCTGCACCTCCTCGATCGCCACCCTGGGCTTGCCGCCGAAGCCGAGCAGCTCGAGCGCGCCCGGATGTCCCGCCTTCACCAGCGAGCGCAGCGCGTGCTTGACGATCCATCGGCGCCCGTCGGCGGCCCCGTCGAGCCAGCGCCGGCACGTCGCGACCGCGATCTCGGGATGGTCCTTGGCGATGTCGTTCAGGTTGTTCGCGACCGACCGCTGCACGTAGCGCTCGGGGTCGTCCTTCAGCAGCTCGAGGAGCGCGAGCACCGGCGCCGGATCCCGCTGCAGGTCGCGCAGCCGGGGCGCCCAGGGCAGGCGAGGACGTGTCCCCTCGGAGACCAGCCGCCGCACGTGCACGTTCGGGTCGGTCGCCCACACCCGCAGCCGGGCCAGCGTCTTGTCGCGATGCTGCTCGAGGAACGGGCGGATGCACCATTCCGCGGTGAACCGCTTGGTGAGCTCGTACTGCACACGCATCGCCGCCTCGAACTCGCCGAGCCCGTATCGCCCGACGTAGACCACGTGCGGCAGGTATCGAAACGGCGCCATCCCCGAACCCTCGGTGCTGTCGGCCTCCGGCCCCAGCGACCGCACGATCACGTCGGCGGCCGTCGCGAAGTCCGACGGCAGGTGTCGCCGCATCACCTCGGCGAGGTGCGCGCCGCGCGCCAGCAGCTCGAGCCCCTCGAGCCCGCGCGTGCCGTCCGCCACGAAACGCCGCACGTCGAGTCGGGGGTACGCCGCGTGCAGCGAGCTCGCGATCCCGCGGACCACGCCGGCGTCGAAGAAGTGCTTGAGCGGCTCGGCCATGCCCATCGATACCGCGCGGACGTGACAGGGTGTGACAGCTTTCTGCGGCCCGGGCGCACACCGTGGTCCCAGCGCACATGGCTCGCGCGGTGTTCGCCGCGATCGCGATGGCGATCGGTTTGCATGGCAGACCTTCGTGCCCGCGAGCCGCGCGCTTCCGTTCCTCCTCCTGCTCGCGGCGGTCGTCGCGCTCGCCTGCGGCCCGGGCCAGCTCACCACCGTCCGTTTCCCGCGCGCGACCGAGACCGTCCTCAACCCCGAGCGCGGCCTCTTCGTCGACATCGACCTGCTGCACGGCCGCGACTTCCGCCACGTCCGCGCCGACGGCTTCACCCTCGGCTTCGCCTACGTCCGCCTCGACGCCTGGCGGACCGTCGCCCTCTCACCCGAGCTCTTCGAGCAGCTCGCCGCCGGCTTCGAGGCCGCGCGCGACGCCGGCATCAAGGTCATCGTCCGCTTCGCCTACAACAAGGACGAGTACGGCCTCGACGCGCCCAAGTGGGCGGTCCTCGCCCACATCCAGCAGCTCACGCCGCTCCTGCGCGCCAACGCCGACGTGATCGCCGTCTTCGACGCCGGCTTCATCGGCGCGTGGGGCGAGTGGCACACCTCGGCGTACGGCCTCGACAACCAGGCCGACCGCGGCGACATCCTGTGGGCGATCCTCCACGCGCTGCCGTCGTCGCGCAGCGCGATGGTGCGCGCCCCGATGTACAAGGTCGCCGCCTACGGCGACGCCGTCGACGAGCACGCGCTCACCGGCACCGATGCCTCGCGCGTGGGCCACGTCAACAGCTGCTTCCTCGCGAGCGAGACCGATCTCGGCACGTACACGGCGCCGATCGAGCGCTGGAAGGAATACCTCGCGCGCGACGGCCTCGCGACGCCGGTCGGCGGCGAGACCTGCGCCGTCGCGCCGCCGCGCACCGACTGCGCGACCGCGCTCGCCGAGCTCCGCCGCCTGCGCTGGTCCTTCCTCAACGCCCAGTACCACCCCGACGTGATCGCCGGCTGGCGCGCGCAGGGCTGCCTCGACGAGATCCGCGATCACCTCGGCTACCGCCTCGAGCTCGAGGCCGTGTCCTTCTCGAAGCGCGTCGTCCCCGGCGGCTCGCTCGACGCCGAGATCCGGCTCCGCAACACCGGCTACGCGCCGCCCTACAACGCACGCCCCGTCTATCTCATCCTCGACGACGGCGCGCCGCTCCTCCTCCCCGACGATCCACGCCGCTGGAAGCCGGGCCCCGTGACGATCCGCACGCGCATCGAGCTCCCGCCCGCGCTCGCGCCCGGCCGGCACCGCCTGTCGCTCTGGCTCCCGGACGCCGACCCTCGCCTCCGCACGCCGGCGCGCGCGCCGCTCCACGCCATCCGCATCGCCGGCGCGCGCTGGGACGCGAGCACCGGCGTGAACGTCCTCACCGACGCCCTCGTCGTCCCCCCAGGTCCCGCGCGATCCGCACCGCCGCCCACGGGCCGAGCACGGCCGCGCCGGCGCCGCCGCCGGCGAGCACGAGCCACGTCCACCATGCAGGCCGGGCGTACACGACGAGCAGGACGCCGACCACGGCGACCGCGATCGCCATGCCGTTGAGCGCGCCGATGAGCTTCGTGTTGCTGCGGATCGGCGAGCGCGCGTCCTCGGAGCCGAGGTCGCCGCCGCCGGCGACGAGCATCACGATCACCAGCAGCCCGACCGTGGCGTAGAGCAGCCAGTACCCTGCGACGCGCAGCACGATCCCAGTCTGAACGATCCGCGCGCGTGGGGGCACCCCGTGTATGCTCACATCGTCGTCACCGGGAGGCCTCATGCCATCGCTGCGCCCGCTCGCTTCGTTCGTGCTGTGCACCTCGTTCGCGTTCGCCGCCGTCGCATGCGGCGATTCCGGCGACGGTGACGACCTCCTCGCGCCGCCGCCGGCCGGGCAGGGCGTCCAGTTCCGCATGGAGACCACGATCCCCGCCGGGGTCGAGGGCGAGTGGTGCCAGTTCCTCGTCGGGCCCGCCGCCGAGATGTGGATCGAGCGTGACGAGGTCCGCTTCACCGAGGGCAGCCACCACGTCCTCCTCTACGAGACGGGCTACGCCCAGATCCCGACGGTCAAGCTCGACGGGACGCCGGTCGACACCAGCGGCGTCTTCGACTGCAGCGACGGACCCACCGCCGGGTGGAACATCGTCAAGCTGCTCGGCGGCTCGCAGAACGCGACCGGCGACTCGCTCCTCGCCTTCCCCGAGGGCGTGGCGATGCACGTCTCCCCCGGCGCCGTCGTGCTCATGA
This sequence comes from Myxococcales bacterium UBA2376, assembly GCA_002344285.1. Taxonomy (GTDB): domain Bacteria; phylum Myxococcota_A; class Polyangia; order Haliangiales; family Haliangiaceae; genus UBA2376. Next base: position 6,778 of record DDTA01000350.1, on the reverse strand, counting down.
ACGCGCACTACCTGAACGCCACCGACGGCGACCTGCGCCCGGTCGCCGCGATCAACCTGTGGACGCGCCCCGCGGCCGAGGTCGAGACCGAGGGTGACCTCCTCTTCCTCTACAATCCGCTCATCAAGGTCGCGGCGAACGGCACCGGCCGCGCGCGCTGGCGCTGCCCGGTCCACCAGGACATCACGATCTCCAACGTGCAGTCGCACATGCACAAGCGCGGCACGGGCTACAGCGCCGCGGTCACGGGCCAGGCCGCGTTCTACGAGAACACCCGCTGGGAGTCGGTCCCGGTGACGCGTTTCCCCGGCGGCCTCTCGGTCACGGCGGGCTCGACGCTCGACTACTGGTGTGACTACACGAGCAACGTGGACCACGACATCTACCAGGGGACGCGCACCACCGACGAGATGTGCATGCTGATCGGCTCGTACTACCCGGCCAACCCGCGCACCTCGAACTGTCAGCTCGCCGACGGCGGCCTCGGCGGCGAGTGGGTCGGCAACGGCACGGCCACGTGCGCCGCGACCAACACGTGCTTCCAGGCCGCCGTCCAGGCCGCCGATGTCGTGCGCGCGGTCACCGACTGCATCGACGCCGCGTCCCCATCGGTCGCCGCCGAGTCCTCGGCGGTGCTGCGCTGCCTCGCCAACTCCGACGACCCCGCGACCGAGTGCCAGGCCGCCGTGACGGCCTGCCAGGCGATCTGACCGGCCGCGTTCCCGTCAGCTCGCGTCCCGCTGCCACTTGGTCCGCGTGTAGGCCACACGGAAGCCGTTCCGCTCGGCGTTGCGCTGCGACTGCGAGCCGACCGCGGCGACGATCATCGCCAGGTCGCAGCCGCGCGCTCGGGCGTCGCGCAGCCGGGTCGCCAGCAGGAGCGCCTGGGCGCCACGCCCGCGCGCCGACGGGATCGTCGACGCCCCGGCGAGCATCGCGACACCGTCGTGGACGCCGAGCGACCCGGTGGCGATCGGCGCGCCGCCGTCCTCGACGAGGTAGTGGGTCATGGCGCGGTTCGCGACGTTCACCGTCGCGAGCTCGCGCATGATCGCCGTGTGCGCCGGGTCCGTCGACCAGCCGGCGACACAGGTCTCGATCCACGCCGCGCCGTCCGCGTCGGCGTCGGGATCGATCGCGCGCACGCGCAGCGACGCCACCGGCTCCGGTACCTCGGGGATGACCTGCACGAGCACGCTGCTCAGCTCGATCGGCCGGTACCCGCGCGCGACCAGCCGCGCGAACGTCTCGATCCCGGCGAGCGGGCTCACCTCGTGGCTCGTGGGCGCGCCGCGCTCGCCGAAGAATGCCTCGATCTCCTGGAGGAGCTCGTCGTCGACCGGCCGGAACAGCCCGAGCCCGAACGTCTGCGTCAGCGGCGACGCCGCGCCGTCGAACACCGCGATGGTTCCGTCGAAGTCCCGCGTACACGCGCCCACCGGCGTCACGGCGTTCCGCGGCGCCGAGTACGACGCACCGACGTGGCCCTCGGTCGGCTCGAGGCGCTTCGCGAGCGCGTGGTCCATGAACATGCGCGCACCATCGCACGACGCGCGCGTTGCGGGTACCGTCGTCGCGTCGTGACCGAGCCGGAGCTCCATCGCGCCGTGGTCCTCGCGCTCCTCGCGCTCGCCGTGCCGACGTTCGCGTTCCTCCTGTGGAAGACCGCGCCGTATGGCCGCCACGATCGCGCCGGCTGGGGCCCGACCGTGCCCAGCCGCGTCGGCTGGATCGTGATGGAGCTACCGGCCGTGGTCGGCTTCGTCGCCGTCTTCGCACACGGCCGCCACCGCGCCGCGCTCGTGCCGCTCGTCCTCCTCGCGCTCTGGCAGCTCCACTACGTCCATCGCACGTTCATCTTCCCGTTCCGCATGCGCGCGACCGGCAAGCGCATGCCGCTCGCCGTCGCGCTCACCGGTTCGCTCTTCAACGCCGCCAACGCCTACGTCAACGCGCGCTGGATCTCGCACCTCGGCGACTACGCGACGTCGTGGCTCGCCGATCCGCGCTTCCTCACCGGCGCCGTCGTCTTCGCCGCCGGCCTCGCCATGAACCTCCACGCCGACACCGTCCTCCTGCGCCTGCGCGCGCCCGGCGAGACCGGCTACAAGATCCCGCGCGGCGGCATGTACCGCTTCGTCACCAGCCCCAACTACCTGGGCGAGATCCTCGAGTGGTGCGGCTGGGCGCTGCTCACGTGGTCGCTCGCCGGCGTCGCCTTCGCCGTCTACACCATCGCCAACCTGGCGCCGCGCGCGCTGTCGAACCACGCCTGGTACCGCGAGCGCTTCCCCTCGTACCCGCCCGAACGCCGCGCGCTCGTCCCCTTCCTCCTCTGACCGAGCGGACGCGTTCACCCTCCGGGGATGAGGCACGGGTACTCGGCGCCTCACGCGAGCAAGCTTGTCTTCGCAGTGAATCCGCGCCTAGCATCATGACCGGGGAATGCGCGTTCGCGTGATCGTCGCCGCGGCCGTCGTGTGCACTGCGTCTGTCGCGCGCGCCGAGGAGGCCGTGCGTCCGCAGTGCACGCTCGACGACTGCTTCGGCGTGGCGGAGCGGTCCGGCGACGACGCGCTCGTCGACCTCGACGCGATCGTGCCGGTGACGATGTCATCCCGGAAGCTCTCGGTCGTGCGCGCCGACAGCGACCTCCGCGCGCGGATCGTGCGGTGCCCCGATGGACGCGTGCGCTGTGTTCGCCTGACGGTCGACCAAGCGTGGATCCTGCGCGCGGGAACGCTCGAACGTCGCGTGCAGATCACGTCGGTCGATCGGCTGATGCGCACGCTGGCCGAGCGGGCCGCTGCGCCTGCGCTCTCGAGCCTCGAGCAGCAGGTGCTCGACCTCGCGAGCTTCGAACGGGTCTCGCTGGGCGACGTGACGACCATCGTCGCCCCGGATGCACAGGAGCCGCCGCGCCCCGTCGAGCCGCGCGTGAGCACTGCACCCGCGGCGCCGCACGGCCGCACCGCGTTGCCAGCGACGCCCGCCCAGACGCGCGCGGCTGGCGAAGCCGCGACGTCACGACCGATCAACATCAAGATCACCAATCCGGACGAAGAGCCACCTCCGGTCGCGGTCGACCGCCGTCGCGCCTCACCGTCGCGCACGCTGGTGAGCGATTCGTTTGCGGACGTCGTGCTCGTCGGCGACGACACGCTGCGCTGTAGCGGGGTCGTGATCTCTCGCCGCGTCGTCCTCACCGCGGCTCACTGTCTGCCCGCGACCCGGGTCGTGTTCGCGGCTCGCGCCGACGATCCGGTGGCGACGCTCGCGGTCGAACACGCGGTGGCCCATCCCGACGGCGTCGACGCGGCGCTCCTGCTCCTCGACGTCGATTCGCCGTGGGCGCCGACTGCGACCCGGATGGCCACGGACGCAGCGCCGCCAAGGACCGCGCTCACCCTCGTCGGCTTCGGGATCGACGACGCCCGTTTGGGCAGCGGGTTCGGGGTCAAGCGCCGGGTGAGCGTGCTGGTCAACGGCTGGGGCTGTGACGGCCGGCGCGCCGAACAGACCGGCTGCGATCCCATCACGGACCTCGTCATCGCTGGACAGTTCGGCCGCGACACCTGCGACGGCGACAGTGGCGGCCCGGTGTTCGAGTGGACCGGTCGAACGTGGCGACTCGTCGCGATCACCTCCCGCCCGATCTTGCCGGGCCTGTCGTCCTGTGGGCGCGGAGGCATCTACACGCGCGTCGACCGCCTCATGCGGTGGGCGGCGCCGTACCTGGAGGCACCATGAAACGCACGGTCTCGTTCGTCGCCTGTCTGCTCGTGTTGCTGAGCGCGTCGAGCTTCGCCTCGGCGCAGGTCTGCACCGCGTTCTCCACCAACGACACGGCCACGGTGCGGCGCGACGCCGTTGCTGCGATCAAGACCTTGACCGACGACGCCTCGTGGAAGCTCGGGGTGGACGGTCTCGGGGTCACGGACCGCGGCAACGCAAGTGATCTCGTGCTCGACCTGGAGCGTGTCGCGACGCTGCTGCTCGAACGCATGGAGACGCTGGTCGATCGGGATGGGACCGCGGAGGCCAAGGAAGCGGCGAAACAGCTCGCGAAGAGGACCGCCGACGTCGCTCGGCGCCTGCGCACCAGCGCGACCAAGCTCGCGGCGGCAGGTCCGGGCGCGATCGAGGTAGCAGGTCGCCCGGCGACCGTCGTCGTGCGTCTCCACAACCCTCCGAACATGCGCCTCCGGTTGTCGTTTGCCACGGTCGATGGTCGCAGCACCGAGCTCGAGTGGGATCCTGGCATCGTCAGCCCGCTGATCCGGCGCATCGTGCTCGATGAGGGCATGTGGAGCGTGTCACCGAGCGTCGAACCGGTGTTCGTCCAGCAGGGCGCCGACACGATCATCATCGCCACGCAGTGGAGCGACCTCGTGGCTGGGGCTCGACCGTTCGCCCTGGTCGGCACACCAACGGCGCTCGTCGCTGCCGGCAAGCTCGCCGGCGGCGCTGATCAGATCAAGATGTCCGGCTGGCCGCGACCGACTCTCGCGATCGACTGTCCGCCGGGCGGGGCGCCGTTGCACACCATGGACGAGGAGCGGCTCGGGCTGTCGGTCGGTGGGAGCAGCTCACAGCGCGGGATGGGCGTGGCGCCGACGATCGTGACCGAGACACTGTCGATCCTCGCCGAGATCGCGGTCGAGCGTGCGAAGTCCGGCGCGATGAGCCTGGTCAAGGACAAGTTCGTCCGGCCGCTTTGCGGCGGCGCGGACGAACTCCAGGGCGGGGTGACCCTCGCCATGTTGCACCTCAGCGGCCACGAGCGCGCCTTCCCGCGAACATGCGAGCTCCTGTACGGGCTGCGGCTGGAGGATGTCCTCGGCAGCGGTGACGCGCTCCTGGCCGCGCTGCGAGACGATCTGCGACGGACGATCGCGCCGGCGGCGGTTGGCAAGATCGCGGCCGGTCGACGCGTCGAGCCGATGCTGCGAGCGGCCCTCGACATCGTCAATCGCGCGATCGACAGCGGCTCGTTCGATGGGATCGCCAGCGAGCTGGTGCTGGCCTCGCTCGCCCACCTCGACGTGTTCACGGGCGAGATCGGCGCGTTCGCGATCGACCCCTCGAAGCTCACGCTGGTCGATCCGCTGCTCGCCCAGGTGATGCCGGCAACCTCTCAGGCCTACGCCGCGCTGTGCAAGAAGACGGCCGCCGAGACCGCCGAGAGCTGCGCGAGCCGTCTGCGCACCGACGCGACGACCGTCAACGACTGGCTCCAGATCGCGGCCACGCTGGTCGTCACCCGCGCGGATCTGACGGAGGTCTCGAAGGTCGTGACGCCGGTGGTGCTGGAGGCGATCCAGACCCTCGCGATCACCGCGCTGGACCAGCTCGTGGAGCGGTACGGGCATGTTGCGACGCCGTCGCTTCAGGTGAACGCCGAGCTCACCGCTGCCCTCGGCAAGGAGCTTGCCGCGGCTACCGACGAGACCAAACGCAAGCTCTGCGGCGCGACCGAGGTCTCGGCTGCCGAGTGTGCGCGGTACCTGATCGAGACGAACGGTCGCCTCTCCGACTGGGGGCGGACCTACGCGCAGCTCATGTCTCGAAAGGACGCGAAGCTCGATGACCTGCGGAAGGCGCTCGAGGCGGCCGCGAAGGTGGCGATCGAGAAGCACCTCGCGGAGGTGCGAGGCACCGCGTGTGGTGTGAGGCTCGCCGTCGCCGTCATCAAGCGTTGTACCGCCACGTCGTGCGCGGTGCAGGACGTCGAGGATCAGCTCCGACGACCCGAACAGTACTTCGCGGTCGACCATCGCCTGCCCGCGTCGTTGTGCTGGTCGGGAGGCGTCTACGCCGCGCCGTCGGCGCGCCTGGCGTCGCTGCAGCGGGTCGTGCTCGATGGCCTTGCGCTGGTGCAGCCGGTCCGCGACGCGAAGGGCCGCGATCGCGCGGTCGCGGCGTTGCACCTGATGTTCCACGTGCTGACGCAGCTCGATCCGGGAGGTCAGGTGCGTCTCGCGCTCGTCGAAGAGCTCTCGGTCGCCCTCGTCGAGCAGCGCTACGACGCCGCGCTCGGCACGGCGCTGCGGCTGGCGCGCGAGCTCCAGCGGGACGTGACCCTGACCGGGCGAATCCCGGACGGCCTCAAGAAGCTCGGCCAGCTCGTCGGCGCCGTCGCTAGCTACGCGAAGGTGTACCAGTCGACCAAGAACGACGAACCAGCCGCGGCGCGCGAGGCGCGCAAGGAAGCGCTCGAGTCCTTGATCGACGCGGCCACGGACCGCCACGAGCGCGGCGGCAAGTGGGTCGTCTCGCTCGGAAGCAATGTCGGCATGTCGCTCACGCTGGTCAACCAGTTCAACAATCGGACGGTCGATACGGGATTCCTGGACAGCGATGCGCGTGAGCTGTCCGTGCGCGTGCCGCTCGGCGTGAGCTTGCAGAAGCTGCCGGGCAAGAGCGTCTTCGGCGTTCACGCGGCGCTTCAGGTCGCGGATCTCGGACAGTTCGTGACCACGGGTGGCGATGGAAAGCTCGACGAGGTGCGCTGGTCGAGCTTCGTCTCGCCCGGGGCCGAAGTCGGCGTGCTGATCGGAGAGCCCAGCCGCACGTTGAGCGTCACCGTTCACGCGAGCTACGCGCCCGGGCTCTCCGTCGCCGGCAAGGAAGCGACCGGCGAGATCGTCGAGCGTGACGGCGTGTGGCGGTACGGCGTCAGCTTGGGCTACTACGTGCCGTTCTTCGACTTCAACTGAGCGCAGACCGGGGTTGGGGTGGGGTAGGGTGCGGCCCATGGTGCGTCGTGACGACGACG
>DDTA01000055.1:16042-16200 GCA_002344285.1 Myxococcales bacterium UBA2376 | reverse complement strand
CGCTCCTCGAACTCGCCGCGGTACTTGGCGCCGGCGACGAGCGCGCCGAGATCGAGCGCGAGCAGGCGCTTGTCGCGCAGCGATTCGGGGACGTCGCCCTGGAAGATGCGGCCGGCGATGCCCTCGACCACGGCGGTCTTGCCGACGCCGGCCTCGCC
>DDTA01000055.1:0-15993 GCA_002344285.1 Myxococcales bacterium UBA2376 | reverse complement strand
CCGATCACCGGATCGAGCTTGCCCTGCTGGGCGGCGCGGGTGAGGTCGCGGGTGTAGCGCTCGAGCGCCTCGTACTTGGCCTCGGGGTCCTGATCGGTGACGCGCTGGTTGCCGCGAACCGCGAGCAGCGCCTCGAGCAGCGCCTCGTGGGTCGCGCCGTGGCCGCGGAGCGCCTCGCCGGCGGCGCTCTTGTGCTCCGCGAGCGACAGGAGGAAGTGCTCGGTCGAGAGGAACTCGTCCTTGAGCTTGGCCGCCTCCTTGGTGGCGGCGTCCCAGACCTCGCGCAGGCCACGCGACATGCCGACCTCGAGGCCGGCGCCGGAGACCTGGGGCAGCCTGGCGTACGCGCGCTCGAGGTCGGCGGCGACGACGCGCGGGTCGGCGCCGAGCTTGCCGAGCACGCGCGGAACCAGGCCGCCTTCTTGCTCGATGAGCGCGCCCAGAAGGTGCTCCGGCTGGACCTCGCCGTGGCGCTTGCCGACGGCGAGATCGCGGGCCCCGGCGAGCGCTTCCTGGGCCTTGACCGTGAGGGTGTCGAACGAACCGGACCGCATGGTGAGCCCTGATGTAATCACGCCTACGTTCCGGGCAAGGGCCGGGCGCGATTTCGGTCGCTTGCAGGGGAGGGGCCGGCGGGCGGGATCCGCGGGTCCCACCGGCAAGCGCTGCGCGTTCGGTGGCTGATACCTGCAGGTCCCGCGCGACGCCGCAAGTGCGCGACCGCCCGAACGCGGCAGGTCGGCATCTCGGGTGCAATCCGGTACCCGCCATGAACGTGACGATCCGGTCGTGGCTTCCACCTGGTCTGCTCCTCTTGATCGCGGCGTGCGGAGCCGTCGAGCCGTCGCCCGGCGACCCCGACGTCGACGCCGGTGACGGCCTCGAGATCGACGCGATCCCGCCGGTCGCCAACGTCGCCGGCACCTACCAGCGCACGCTCGAGGTCGACGGCCTGACCCGCGAGGTCATCATCCACGTGCCGGCCGCCGCCGCCGGGACCACGCCCGTGCCCGCGGTCTTCATGCTGCACGGCACGAGCGGCGACGGCGCGCGCTTCTTCAACATCTCGGGCTGGCGCGAGCGGGCCGACGCGGTGGGCTTCATCGCCGTGTTCCCCACCGCGCTCACCCACTGTCTCCACGAGGACGAGAACGGCGACGGCGACTTCGCGGACCCCGGCGAGCGCAAGGTGACGACCAAGTGGGCGGCGGGCAAGCTCGGCTCGGCGACGATGCCCCTGTGCACCGCCGACGACCTCGCCATGCTCTCGCCCGCGAACCGCGCGCTCGCCGACCACCCGCTGGCCGACGACCTCGCCTTCCTCGACGCCGTGCTCGACCTGCTCGGGCGCGAGCACGCCGTCGACGCCCGGCGCGTGTACGCGTCGGGCTTCTCCAACGGCGCCAGCATGACGTCGCGCCTCGCCCTCGAGCGCTCGACGCGCTTCGCCGCGATCGCGGCGGCGGCGGGCGGTCTCAACCCCGCCGCCGTACCGGCGGAGCGGCCGCTGTCCGTCGTGCAGAGCGTCGGCACGCGTGACGACGGCTTCACCGCGCAGCTCGGCCTCACCGAGCTGCCGATCGGACCGACCGCGCTCGACGACGCCCCGGGGCTCTGGTCGTTCATCCGGCCGATGCTCACGGTCCTCCAGCTCGGCGAGCGCTACACGTACGCCGAGGAGACCGTCGGCGGCCTCCGCGTCTCCCGCTTCAGCTTCACCCAGAGCACGGTGGGCGCCACCAACTCGCTCACGTTCGCCCTGGTGGAAGGCGCGCCCCACGTCTACCCCAACGGTGCGAACCACCCGCTCGTGATCGCCGACCCGCTCTGGACGTTCTTCTCGGGCCAGGCGCTGCCGTGATTCCAGCCAGTTCAGGTGTCTCCGGGAGGCGTGGGTGAGAGATCGCACGCGGGTGGGCGATTCGAGGCATCAATTCGAGGTGCCGTACGTACAACGTCACGTGATCCAGACCGCCATCGTCGATGACGAGGACGTGACGTGCGGCTGCGGCTGCGGCTGCGGCGAGGATGAGAAGGATCTCGCGTTCGCCCCGGTGCTCGAGGAGGTCGTCCTGCCCCCGAGCCGGCCCGCCACGGTCGGGCTCCTCTCGATCGACCGTGATGGTCTCGTCGCGCTGGCGCGGCGGCGCGGCATGGCGCACGTCGTCCTCACGGCACGCGGATCGTGAAGCCGGGCAGGGCGCGGAAGCCGTAGACGCCGGGGCGCGGGCCGACGGTCTCGGCGATCTCGCGGGCCAGCGTGGGCGTGGTGTCGACGACGAGCGCCTCGCCGTCGCGCTTCCACTCGGCGACGGGCGCCGGCTCGAAGAGCACCTCGATGTGCGGGGCGCGCACCGTGAGCGGCCGCTCGTGCAGGAGGCGGCCGGCCATGAGGCGGCCGATGTAGCCCGCGACCTGCGGGGACACCGTGAGCTCGAGGGTGCGGTGATCGCCGGTGACGTGCAGGCGGTCGGTCGAGAACGTGCCCATCGACGAGCCGTCGCGCTCGGTCGCGTCGCGGACCGCGGCGGCGGTCGCCGGATCGGCGAGGACCGAGGCGCGCGCGAGATCGGTGACGTGCAGCGGGTCGCGCGCCGCGAGCAGCTCGGCGAAGCGCGACGCGTCCCACGCCTCGATGGCGGCGAGCTCGTCGAGGGTGACGCCGACCGCCTGCACGAACTCGACGCGGCCGTTGGGGGTCTCGATCGCGGGCAGCTGGGGATCGGTGACGAAGAGGAGGCCGCGCAGCGCGGTGTCGCGATCGCGCGCGATCGGTCCGTTGGCGTTCAGGTGATGTCCGGGCTCGAGCGCCTTGCCGCCGTCGTACACGTAGCGCGCGAGGTTGCGCAGCATGGCCATCGCCCACGCCGGCGGGTGCGTCTCGCCCGGCGGGCGCACGAGGCGGAGCGTCAGCTCGAAGCCGAAGCCGGAGATCGACGGATCCTCGAGCTCCTTGCCGTAGAGCTCGGAGAACCCGAACGTCACCAGGTGCCAGTGGGGACGTCCGGCCTCGGCGCGGTACGCCGAGATGCCGTCGAGCACCTCGTCGCCGCCCAGCCGGGGGGAGCGAGGGCCCGCGCCCCAGTGCAGCGGCGGCCCGTCGCCGTGGACCTCGCGCAACGCGGCCTCGATCGCCTCCCACCCCGGCGATTCGCTCACGATGTCGCCGGCGAGCTCGGTGTCCTCGTCGTCCCCCAGCATGCGTCGACGATACTCCTCCGGGCATTTCCGGGGGGCGGCGATGGTATGGACGGGACATGCGGAAGCTCCTCCCGGCCGCCCTCGTGCTCCTCTGTGCCCCGGCGGCCGACGCCGACCTCGGTTACCAGCAGCCGCCGCGCGCCGTCGCCGATCTGATCGACGTGCCGCCCACGCCCGGCGCGTCGATGTCGCCCGACGGCAGGACGATGCTGCTGGTCGAGACGCCGACCTTGCCCGCCATCGACGAGATCGCGCGCCCCGAGCTGCGGCTCGCCGGCATGCGGATCGATCCGCGCACCAACGCGCCCAGCCGTCGCTCGTTCGCCGTGAAGCTCACGCTGGTCACGCCGGGCGACGCCACGGCCGCGCCGCGCGTGGTGCGCGGGCTGCCGGTGGGCGCGCGCCTCAACGAGCTGACGTGGTCGCCCGACGGCGCGCGCTTCGCGTTCACCGTGACCTCGGACGACGGCGTGCGGCTGTGGAGCGGCGACGTCGCCGGCGCGGCCGCGACGCAGGTGCTCGCCGCGCCGCTCAACGCCGTCGCCGGCGGCTCGTACCGCTGGATGCCCGACGGCACGCTGGTCGCGCGCACGATCCCGGCGTCGCGCGGCGCGGCGCCGGCGCGGCCGAGCGTGCCGGCGGGGCCGATCGTGCACGAGAACGACGGCAAGAAGCGCCCGGCGCGGACGAACCCCGACCTCCTGCAGGACCGCCACGACGAGGCGCTCCTCGATCACTACCTGCAGGCCCAGCTCGTGCGCACGACCGTCGACGGCAAGGCGACGCCGCTCGGCAAGCCGGGCCTCCACTTCACGCCGCAGCCGTCGCCCGACGGCGCGTACCTGCTGGTGACGACGCTGCACCGGCCGTACTCGTACAAGACGACCCTCGGGCGCTTCCCGCTGCGGACCGAGGTGTGGTCGGCGACCACCGGCAAGGTCGTCCACCTCGTCTTCGACAAGCCGCTGCAGGAGGAGGTGCCGGTCGACTTCGCGGCCGTGCAGGTCGGCCCGCGCAGCATCGAGTGGCGCGACGACGCGGCGGCGACCCTGTGCTGGGCGGAGGCGAGGGATGGCGGCGACCCGAAGCAGGCGGCGAAGGTGCGCGACGAGGTGCGGTGCCACGCGGCGCCGTGGAAGGGCAAGCCGGTGAAGCTCGCCGAGCTCGCGCTGCGATTCGGTGGGGTGACCTGGGGCAACGGCAAGCTCGCCCTGGTCAACGAGTGGTGGTGGACCGATCGCAAGACGCGGACGTGGATCGTCGCGCCCGACGAGCCCGCGACGGCGCCGCGCCTGCTCTGGGACCGCTCGAGCGAGGACCGCTACGGCGACCCCGGCGATCCGCTGCAGAAGCCGACCGGCCGCGGCGGCTGGGTGATCCACGTGACGCCGGCGGGCAAGGTGCTGCTCACCGGCGAGGGCGCGTCGCCCGAGGGCGATCGGCCCTTCCTCGACGAGCTCGATCTCGCGACCGGCAAGAGCGCGCGGCTGTGGCGCTCCGAGGCGCCGGCGTTCGCGCGCGTGATCGAGGCGCTCGACGACGCGGGTGACGTGCTCCTCACGATGCGCGAGACGGTGAACGAGCCGCCCCAGTACTGGCTCGAGCAGCGCTCGACCGGCGCGCGCCGGAAGCTCACGTCGTTCCCGCACCCGAACCCGGCGCTGGCGAAGGCGCAGAAGCGGCTCCTCCAGTACAGCCGCGCCGACGGCGTGAAGCTGTCGGGGATGCTGTACACGCCGCCGGGCTGGAAGAAGGGCAAGAAGCCCTTGCCGTGCCTGTTCTGGGCCTACCCGGCGGAGTTCAAGAGCAAGGACGCCGCCGGTCAGATCCAGGACTCGCCCCACCGCTTCGTGCGCGCGTGGCACGGCGGGCCGCTCTTCGCGCTGCTCCTCGGCTACGCCGTGCTCGACGATCCGACCTTCCCCATCGTCGGCGAGGGCGCGGCCGAGCCCAACGACACCTACGTGCCGCAGCTCCTCGCCGGTGCGAACGCGGCGATCGACGCGGTGGTGAAGGAGGGCGTGTGCGATCGCGACCGCATCGCGATCGGCGGCCACTCGTACGGGGCGTTCACGACGGCGAACCTGCTCGCCCACTCGGACCTGTTCCGCGCCGGCATCGCGCGCTCGGGCGCGTACAACCGCACGCTCACGCCGTTCGGCTTCCAGGCCGAGGAGCGCGTCTACTGGCAGGCGAAGGACACGTACACCGCGATGTCACCGTTCACGCACGCCGACAAGATCGACGAGCCGCTGCTCATGATCCACGGCGCCGAGGACGAGAACGCGGGCACGTATCCGATCCAGAGCGAGCGCCTGTTCGAGGCGATGAAGGGCCTGGGCGGGCGCGTGCGCCTGGTCATGTTGCCGGCGGAGACCCACGGCTACCGCGCGCGCGAGAGCGTGCTGCACACGCTGTGGGAGATGACGCAGTGGCTCGACACGCACGTGAAGAAGGCGAAGAAGCGGTAGCGGCGCGGCACGCACCCGTCCGTTCGCGCGGTAACATCGCCGGCGGTGACCCCGGCCTTCGTGTTCCTCGGCCTCGCCGTGCTGGTCCTGGCCGTCGCCTGGCGGCCGCACGGCCTGGGGCCGACGCTCGGGGCCGTCGTCGCGGTCGCGCTCGCGGCGCTCGGTGGGGCGGTCGAGGTCGGGGATCTGAGCCGCGCGGCCAACGCCCAGTGGCGGGCGTACGTCACGCTCGTCTCGGTCATGACCATGACCTCGGCGGCCGAGCGCATGGGGCTCCTCGACCGGCTCGCCGCGATCATCGAGCCGCGCACGCGCGGCCCGGTGAAGCACGCGTTCCGGGTCACCTTCGTCCTGTCGGCGCTGGTGGCGGCGGTGCTGTCCAACGACGCCGCCATCCTGCTCATGACGCCGACGGTGATCCTGCTCCTGCGCGCGGTCTATCCGAAGCGTCATCCCAAGTTCGTCGTGCCGTTCGTCTTCGCCGTGTTCGCGTCGGCGGGCGTGGCGCCGCTCGTCATCTCGAACCCGATGAACCTGATCTTCGCGGATCACGCCGGCATCGGCTTCAACGCGTACGCGCTCGCCATGATCCCGGTCGCCGTGGCGGGTTGGTTCGTCACCTACGCGGTGCTCGCGTGGATCTTCCGCGACGCGCTCTCCGATGCCGACGCGGCCCTCGGCGCGTGGCCTTCGCAGCCGCCGCCGCTCTCCGCCGGCGCGATCGTCGTCCTGGTCGCGGTCGGCGCGGCGCTCTGCGCCTACCCGATCACGGCGTACGTCGACGCACCGCTGTGGCCGGTCGCGGCGACGGGCGCGGCGGTGTGCGCGAGCGCGAGCGTGGCCGCGGGCCACGCCCCGATGGCGCTCGTCCGCGGCGTGGCGTGGACGATCTTCCCCTTCCTCCTCGGCGTGTTCGTGCTCGCCATCGCGCTCGAGCGGGTCGGGGTCGTCGAGTGGCTGCACTCGCTCTACGCGTCACCGCCCAACCGGCTCGCCACGGTCGGCGTGGTCTCGGCGGTGGGCTCGGCGGCGCTCAACAACCACCCGATGTCGGTGCTCAACGCCTTCGCGCTCGAGTCGGTGCCCGACCCCGAGCACACCTACGCGCTCGCGGCGCTGGTCGGCGGCGATCTCGGGCCGCGCCTCCTGCCGGTCGGCTCGCTCGCCTCGCTCCTCTGGTACGACCTGCTGCGCCGCCACGACGTGGTCGTGCGGGTCACGACCTTCGTCCGCATCGGGGTCTTGCTGACGATCCCGACCCTCACCGTCTCGCTCGTCGTCCTCTGGCTCGTGACGCGCGGCTGACACCGGCAATCGGGGGCAAGGATCGGGCGCGACCCACCGTCGGCGCGCGGCGCGCGTTAGCCAGGCTCCATGAGAAGACGTGCGCTCGCGTTCGCGATCATCTCGGGGCTCTTCGTGGCGTGTGGTGGTGACGCCGACGGCGTCGACCTCCCGCCCGAGACCGCCGAGGACCTGATCACCGTGGACGAGGACACCGCGATCGCGATCGCGGTGCTCGCCAACGACGCCGACCCCGAGGGGCGGCCGCTGCGCCTGGTGCGGGCGAGCGCCATCGGCCACGAGGTGACCGTCGACGGCGACCTCGTCCGGGTCGCGACCGTCGCGCACTGGCACGGGACGATCGAGGTCGACTACGTCGTCAGCGACGGCGCACAGTCGTCGACCGGGCGGGCCGTGGTCACCGTCACGCCGGTGAACGACGCGCCGGTCGCGACCGCCGCCGCGATCGCGACCGGGCGTGGCGTGGCCAGGGCCTTCGAGCTCGAAGGCTCCGACGTCGACGGTGACGCGCTCACGTTCGAGATCGCGAGCGGACCGGCCCACGGCACGCTCTCGGGGGTGGCCCCGTCGCTCACCTACACGCCCGAGGCCGGCTACGTCGGCGAGGACGCGATCACGTTCGTCGCGCGCGACGCGGCGCTGGCGTCGGCGGCCGCGACGATCGCGATCACGGTCACCGCCGGCGCGCCGCCGGTGGCAGAGGCGCAGTCGATCGCGACAGCCGAGGACACGAGCGTGGCGATCGCGCTCGCCGCCACCGACGTCGACGGCGACGCGCTGACGTTCGCGGTCGTCCAGCCGCCTGCGCACGGCACGCTCGCCGGCACGCCGCCGGCGGTCACGTACGTCCCGGAGGCGAACTACCACGGCCCCGACCGCTTCACCTTCACGGCCAGCGACGGGGTCCTGACGTCGAGCGCGGCGACGGTGGCGGTGACGGTGACCGCGGTGAACGACGCACCGATCGCGCACCTGCAGCTGGTGCCGGCGACCGAGGACACGCCGGTGACGATCGTGCTGACCGGCGTCGACCTCGACGGCGATCCGCTCACGTACGGCATCGTGGACGCGCCGACCCGCGGCGCGCTCACCGGCACCGGCGCGAGCCGCACCTACCAGCCCGCGGCGAACCAGCACGGGGAGGACGCGTTCACGTTCACGGTCTCGGACGGCGCGCTCACGTCCGCGCCCGCGACCGTCCGCATCGCGATCGCGTCCGTGGAGGACGCGCCGGTCGCCGCCGCGCAGGCGCTCACGACCGCGGAGGACACGGCGCTCCCCGTGATGCTCGCGGGCAGCGATCCCGACGGCGATCCCGTCACCTTCGTGATCACCGGCCCGCCGGCGCACGGCACGGTCTCGGGCACGCCGCCGGCGGTCACGTACACCCCGGCCGCGAACTACCACGGCCCCGACGCCTTCACCTTCACCACCGACGACGGCGACCAGGCGTCCGCGCCGGCCACCGTCACGATCACCGTGACGCCGGTGGACGATCCGCCGGTGCTCGTCGGCGCCATGGTGACGGGCACCGAGGACGACTTCATCGCGTTCCCGCTGCCGGCGACCGACGTCGACGGCGAGACGCTGACGTACAGCGTGGCGACGTTCCCGGCCCACGGCTCGATCCACGGCACGGGCAACACGCGCAGCTATCGCCAGCACGGCGACTACGCCGCCACCGACATGGTGGCGTTCACCGCGTCGGACGGCCACACGACGAGCGCGCCGGCCTTCTTCACCATCGCGATCACGCCGCTCCCCGACCCGCCGCTCGCGCGCGACGACCTCGGCATCGCCACGCCCGGCCAGCCGCTCCGCCTCGACGTCCTCGCCAACGACCACGAGCTCGACGGCGAGGAGCTGATCCTCGAGTCGGTGACCTCGCCCACGCACGGCACGGTCGAGCTCGACGGCGACGAGGTCGTGTTCAGCGGGCAGGCGGGTAACCCCTCGCCCGCGAGCTTCACGTATACCGTGGCCGATCCCACCGGCCTCACCGCGACCGCGACCGTGACCGTCGGCATCGGGGAGTTCCCCGGCGGGCTCGCGACCCGCCACGTGGGACGCGTGGTGCACGCGGCCGACGCGTGGTCCCAGGCCCTCCGGCACGACGTCTCGGCCGACGGGCGCTTCAGCGCGATGCTCTCGTCGATCGGGCTCACGCCCGGCGACACCAACGGTGTCCACGACGTCTACGTCTACGATCGGCTCACCGAGACCTTCGAGCGCGTGAGCGTCGCCGCCGACGGCGGGCTGGCCAACGGCGCCAGCGAGCGCCCGAGCATCTCCGGCGACGGCCGCTACGTCGCGTTCGCGTCGGCGGCGACGAACCTCGTGCCCGGCGACACCAACGGCGCCGTCGACGTCTTCGTGCGCGATCGCCAGACCGGCACGACCGTGCGCGCGAGCGTCGGGCCGGGCGGCGCCCAGGTGAACGGCACCAGCCGCGAGCCGGTGCTGTCGGCGGACGGCTCGGCCGTCGCGTTCGTGTCGACCGCGTTCCAGCTCGTCGCCGACGACGCCAACGGCGCCGCCGACATCTTCGTCCGGGATCTGGTGGCCTCGACCACCACGCGCGCGAGCGTACGCACCGGTGGAGGCGAGGCCGACCTCGCGTCGTCCGGTCCGGTGCTGAGCGGCGACGGCCGGATCGTCGCGTTCACCTCGAGCGCGTCGAACCTCGTCGCCGGCGACACCAACGGTGCGCCCGACGTGTTCGTCCACGATCGCACGAGCGGCGTGACCGAGCGCGTGAGCGTCAGCTCGACCGGTGGTGAGGGCGACGGCGACAGCTTCGGCGCCGCGCTCTCCTTCGACGGTCGCTTCGTCGCGTTCGGCACGTACGCGACCAACCTCGTCCCCGGCGCGACGGCCGGCGGGACGTTCGTGCGTGACCGCCAGGCGGTGACGACCACCCAGGCGGCGGGCAGCGCCAGCTCCTTCTCGCTCTCGGGCGACGGTCGTTACCTCGCCGGTCACCGCTCCGACGGCTCGAGCTTCGTGCGTGACCGGTTCGCCGGCGTCACCCACTGGTTCTCGCCACCGAACGGCAACGACCTCTTCTTCCCGGTGCTCTCCCGCAACGGGCGCTACGTCGGGTTGCTGAGCAACGCGGCGGTGACACCCGGCAGCGGCGGCGCGGGCACCCGCCTCTACCTGCTCGCCAACCCGCTCTGAGCGACGATCAGAACGGGAACTCGCCGTCGGCCTTGCGCTTCTGGAGCAGCACGGCCTTCTTCTTCTCGGCGATGGTCTCGGCCGCCATCTCCGGGATGACGTCGTCGGCCATGGCGAGCACCTTGGCGACGTTCTCGTCGAACATCGCCTCGTCCTGCTTCTTCGGCGCGAGGAACTCGGCGATGAGGATGTAGGTCGAGGCGTAGCCCGGCGCGATGCGCAAGGACGCGTCGAAGTGGCTCTGGCTCTTGTCGAGATCGCCGCCGGCGAAGGAGGGCGCGATCGAGTAGTACGCGCCGAAGTAGCGGTCGGCGGCGCCGTAGAAGAAGTTGGGATCGAAGCGCAGGACCATCTCCATGATGTTGTAGATGCGCTCCTTGTAGGACAGCACCACGGTGATGTCCTGCGCGTTGGCCCAGCGGCCGAGGTTGGTCGCGTGCCAGTAGAGGAGCTCGATCGCCTGCTTGTCGAGCAGCGAGACCGCGTCCTTCAGGTCGACGCCGGCGGCGAGGCGCTTCTCGACGTCCGGGGAGAGCGCCGCCATGCCGCGCTGGGCGTAGTCGAGGCCCTTGGCGTAGGTCGCGAGGAACAGGTCCGGCTTCTGGTCCTTCTCGAAGAACAGCCACTGGTCGGCGAGCGCGTAACACGCGCGCGACAGCTTGGCGTAGGTCTGCCAGTCGTCGTCCTTGAGCTTGACCGCCTCCTCGTACTTGGTGACCGCCAGCTCGAGCTGCGCGCGATCGACGCGGTTGGCGAACGCCGCGTCACCAGCGGCGACCGCGGCCTGGTGCGCGGTCGCGTCGGTCGCGGGTCCGCGACGGATGCCGCCGGCCAGGCCTTGCGCCGACGCGCCGCAGCCGGTGACCGAGAGCGTGAGCGTGGTGGCCGGCGCGACCGCGAGGGCCGCGGCCAGGAGCGTGCGGACGAGACGAGACGTGTTCCCCATAGGTGCGGGACTATCGGCCCGGTGGTGTGATCCTGTCAATTCCCGTGCCCGTGCCCGTGCCCGTGCCCGTGCCCGTGCCCGTGCCCGTGCCCGTGCCCGTGCCCGGCGGGTCAGTCCGCGGCTTCGAGCGCCCTCGCGACCTCGGCCCCGGCCTTGCCCGACATGGCGCGCGCCGCCGCGATGACGTCCGCGCCGTTCACGTGCCCCCGCCGCGCCAGCTCGAGCACCGCCGCCGCCGCGTCCTCGAGCGTCGGCTCGCCGGGCTTGCCCACCAGCTCGGCCAGCGCCGCGGCCAGGCGGGGGGCGGCGTCGAAGTCGAGGTGCCGGGTCACGCGATCGGCCAGGTTCATCGCCGCCGAGGTCGCCGCGGCGATCACGGTGCGGGCCAAGGTCGGCCGCGACGTCGCCGGCTCGAGCAGGGCGCCGCTGCGCGCCAGCTCCTGCGCGACGTCGAGGAGCGCGCCCACGTCCCCGGCGCGCCAGTAGACATCGATCAGCCGGCGCAGGGTCGGCCCGTGTGCGGGATCGATGTCGGACGCGCGCAGGAAGGCGTCGTCGGCGCCGGCCGTGTCCCCGAGCTGCGAGAGCAGGAGCTCGCCCAGGCGGAAGAGGACGGCGGCGCGGGCCGACGGGGCGCCGGCGAGGCCGGCGAGGGTCCGCAGCGCGCGGGCGGCGCCGCCCCAGTTGCCGCGCTCGACGTAGAGGTCGGCGAGCGCCTCGAGCGCGCGCGCGTGGTGCGGCTCCTCGCCGACGACGAGCTCGAAGTAGTAGACGGCGCCGACGGTGTCGCCGGCCTTGCGGCACAGCTCGGCCAGCTCGGCGCGGGCGGCGGTGGTCGCCGCGATGTCGCCGGGGACGACGAGCTCGAGCGCGGCGCGTGACGCCTTGATCGCCGCGTCGAGATCGCCGAGCTTGCCGGCGAGGCGCGCGCACAGCTGGTACAGATCGCGGCGCGACGGGTTGAGGCGCGCGGCCTGCTGCGCCAGCGTGAGGGCGCGCGCGTCGTCCTCCATCGCCTCGGCGAGCTCCGCGCGGCGCATCATGAGGACGTCGGCGGGCAGGCGTGACGCGTTGGCCGGCAGGCGGGCGTACAGCTCCGCGGCGGCAGCGACATCGCCGACCTCGTGGGTCAGCTCGGCGAGGCTGTCGAGCGCGGGCGCGTACTGCGGGTCGGCGGCGAGCGCGCGCTCCCAGGCGGCCCGCGCCGCGCGTGGATCCTGGCGGCGCTCGGCGTGCAACCGGCCGAGCTCGAACCACAGGCTCGCCTGCTCGGTCGGGTCGGGCTCGGCCGCGGCGCGCGAGGCGTAGAGGTCGACGGCAGCCGACCAGTCGGCGCGCGCGCTGGCCCGATCGAGGAGCAGGCGGAACGCCTGCGTGTGGGTGGGCGAGACCGCGAGCAGGTTCCTCGCCGCGGTCTCCATCGCGGCCCCGTCGGCGGCGCCGACCGCGCGCGTGAAGTCGCCCTCGCGGGCCTGGAGCTCGCGCAGGCTCGCCTCGTCGCGGGTCGGCTCGGCGGCGAGGCGGACCGCCTCGGCGCGCGCGCGCGCGGCGGCCTCGCGGTTGCCGGTCGCGTCCGCGGCGGCGGCGGCGATGCCGGCGAGCTCGACGGCGCGATGGCGGTCACCGGCGCGCGCGGCGTCGGCGGCAGCGCGCGCGAAGAGGGCGGGGCGATCGTTCGCGCCGGCGAGCTGCGCGGCCTGCTCGAGCAGGCCGGCGGCGTCGCGGTAGCGGCCAGCGAGCTCGTAGATGCGTGCGAGCGGCCGCGGCGCCGCCGGGATCGACGGGTCGAGCTCGAGCGCGCGCTCGTAGTGCTTCCGGGCCTGCTCGGGATCGAGCAGCTTCTCGTCGTAGACCATCGCCAGCTCGAGGTGGAGCGCGCCCTGGTCGCGCGGCGACGGGGCGCCGGCGATCTCGCGGCGCAGGAGCTCGGCGGTGAGCGACCACTCGCCGCGGGCCATCGCGACCGCGCGCAGCTCGTAGGCGATGTCGCTGTCGTCGGGATCGCAGCCGTACGCCTCCTTGAGGCAGCGGTAGGTCTCGGCCTCGCGGTGGAGCACGTCGCGGTAGAGCTGCGCGCGCCGTCGCCACAGCCGGGCGCGCAGGCGCGGCTCGACGGTCGCGGTGATCTGGCGGCCGATCGCGTCGGACACCGCCTCGCCGTCGCCCTCCTGGGCGTAGAGGAGCTCGAGCGCGGTGAGCGCGCGCAGATCGCCGGGCGGCGCCAGGCTCGTCGCCGCCTCGTAGCGGCCGATCGCCGCCTCGATCTGGCCGGCCTGCGCCAGCTCGGCGCCGAGCCGCAGCTCGCGATCGTGCTCCTGGGTCCCGTCGGACGGCTCCTCGTCGAGCGCCGGCACGCGCGCGATCGAGGTGAGGCCGCGCAGCGTGTCGCGCTTCTCCTTGATCAGCACCGGTCGGGTCGACTCGCGGACCTCGCCCACCACCACGTCGGGATCGCGATCGAGCGCCTGCACGCGCTCGGTGGCCCAGGCCCGCGCGCCGGCGTCGAGCGTCGCCGCGTCCGCGGCGCGCTCGTACAGCTCGCGGGCGCCGGCGACGTCGTCGTCCGCCATGCGCGCGTCGGCGAGCGGCAGCCACACCGACGCGAGCTCGGGCGCGGCGGCGTGGGCGAGGTCGAGGTTGCCGCGGGCGCGGCGCAGGTCGCCGAGCCGGTCCCGGGCGAGCAGCGCGAGCGCGAGCAGCCATCGCGCACGGTCGATCCCGCTCGCCGCGCGGGCGGCGCGCTCGTAGACGTCGGCGAGGCGCGCGAAGTCGCCCGTGACCTCGAGCGCGTCGGCGAGCGCGAGCACGAGCTCGCCGTCGGCAGGGTTGAGCTGCTGCGCGCGTCCGAGGGCGTCGAGCACCACGGTGTCGTCGTCGAGATCGGCGCGCGCGGTGACCGCGGCCTCCCGATACAGCTCGACGGCGAGCGGCGCCGGNNGCGGACCCGCTCGATGGCGTCGGGCAGGGAGCCCGGATCGCTGCCGGCGCGCACGCGCGCCGCGATCGCGTCGGCGTAGAGGTCGGCGGCCCCCTTGAGATCGCCGCTCGCCGCGGCCGCCTCGGCCAGCTTCTCGATCTCGGTCGGCCGCGCGTCGCGGCGCCGGCCGGTCGGCGCGGGCGCCACCCGCGTCACCGGATCGCCGGGCGGCAGGCCGGCCAGCGCGGCCTCGATGCGGGCGGCGGCGACCGGATCGCCGAGCGCGTCACGGTAGAGCCCGAGCGCGTCGGTGAGCCGGGCGCGCGCCTCGCTGGGAGGTACGCCGAGCGCGTTGCGCTCGAGCGCCTGGGCGAGGTCGAGCTTGCGCCGCCGCTCCTGGTAGAGGGCGAAGAGCAGCATCGCCGCCTCGTCGGAGAGCCGGCCGCTCGCCTGGACCTCCTCGAGCGACGAGATCGCCCGCTGATCGAAGCCGGCGCGCTGCCAGGCGACGGCGAGCGAGAGCACGTCGGCCGGCGTCCGCCGATCACCGGCGATGTCGGCGAGCGCCTGCGCCGCCTCGGTGTGGTCGTCGTTCGACGAGGCCTCGGCGGCGAGGAGCCGGAGCGTCGAGTCGCGCCGGGACGACTGGCCGTGGGCCAGGGCGGCGGCGCGCATCGCGGCGCGCGCCTTCACCAGATCGCCGACGCGGTCGTAGTAGATGTCGGCGAGCTCGAGCAGGATCTCGGCGCGGCGATGTCCGAAGAGCGGACGTTCGGAGTCGGCCAGCGCGGCGGCCAGCGCCTCCAGCCAGCGCGCGCACGCCTCCCAGTCGTCCTGCTCGGCGCACACGTCGGCGAGCTCGCGCAGGACGCGCGGGTCGTTGCCGCTCGCCGCCTCCTCGAGCACCGCCCGCGCGCGCCCCAGATCGCCGGCGGCGCGCGCGACCTCGGCCTCGGCGCGGGCCGCGCCGGAGAGCGTCGGCTCCGCCGGCACGTCCTGGCGCAGGCGGGCCGCGGCCTCGAGCAGGGCGGCGTGACCGGCGCCCGGGCTCCCCTCGAGCGCCGGGGGCCCCGCGCGCAGCGCCGCCGGGACGCCGTCGGCGAGGGCGTCGCACAGGGCGAGCGCGCGCTCGCGCCAGGCGCCGAGCTCCTCGTCGGAGGTCACCAGGCCGGCGAGCTCGATCGCGGCGGTGATGCGCTCGCGCCCGGTGTCACCGTCGTCGGTGCCCGGGGCCGCCAGCCGCGCGAGGGTGTCGGCGAGCTCGGCGCGATCGCCGCGGGTGCGCGCGAGGTCGGCGATCGCGCGGAGCGCCGGCCGGTACTCGGCATCGAGCTCGAGGGCGCGCAAGAGCGTCATGCGCGCGACGTCGGGGCGCAGGAGCTGCTCCTGCAGCGCCGCGAGCCGGCACAGCAGCGCCTTCTGCCGGCTGGGCTGCCGCGCGCTGGTCGCGATCTTGCGACCGAGGATCGTCGCGACCCGATCGAGATCGCCGAGATCGCGCTCCAGCAGCTCCAGCGCGTCGAGCGCGGGCAGGTGATCGGGGACCAGCTCGAGCGCGGCCTCGAGACACTTCACCGCAGGCTCGGCCTGGCCGGCGCGCCGCCGGTACAGCTCGCCCGCGCGGTAGAACGCGTCGGCGCGGGCCCCGGGTGAGGTGCCGATGTCGTCGGCGGCCGCGAACGCCGCGAGGGCGGCGGCGGCGGCGAGCGGATCGCCCTTCCGCTCGTGCGCCTCGGCCAGCAGCCGGTAGGCCTGACCCTTGGCGTCACCGGTGAGCGCCGGCGCCGCGGCGGCGAACAGCTCGACGGCGCGCGCGAGCTCGCCGTTCTTCTCGAGCGCGACGCCGAGGCGGAGCTGCGCGGTCGGCAGATCGCGCACGTGCTCGCCGGGCAGGGCGAGCAGCCGCTCGTAGCTGGTACGCACGTCTCCGAACGCGCGCTGGCGCCAGCCGGCCTCGCCGAGCGCGTCGAGCA
>DDTA01000083.1:156-13754 GCA_002344285.1 Myxococcales bacterium UBA2376 | reverse complement strand
TCGACATCGTCGTCGACCGCGAGCAGGCGGCGCGTCACGGCCTCACCGTCGCCGACGTCAACGAGGTGGTGCAGGGCGCGATCGGCGGCATGACCGTGTCGCAGACCGTCGAGCGCCGCGAGCGCTTCTCGATCAACGTCCGCTACCCGCGCGAGCTACGCGACGACCCCGAGCGCCTGGGCGACATCCTGGTCGCGAACATGGAGGGCACGCAGGTGCCGCTGTCGCAGGTCGCCGACATCCGCACGCTGACCGGCCCGCCGATGATCCGCTCCGAGGGCGGTCGCCTCGTCGGCTTCGTCTTCGTCGACACCGACCGACCGATCGCCGACTACGTCGCCGACGCGCGCGCGGTGGTGGAGCGCGAGGTGAAGCTGCCGGCGGGCACGCGCATCGAGTGGGTCGGCCAGTTCAAGCACCTCGAGCGCGCGCGCGCGAAGCTCACGATCGTCGTCCCGGTGACGCTGGCGATCGTGTTCCTCCTCCTCTACCTGAGCACGCGGTCGCTGGTCGAGACCGGCATCGTGCTCCTCGCCGTGCCCTTCTCGCTGGTCGGCGCGATCTGGCTGCTCTACCTGCTCGACTACAACATGAGCGTCGCGGTGTGGGTCGGGCTCATCGCGCTCGCCGGCCTCGACGCCGAGACCGGCGTGGTGATGCTGCTGTACCTGACGCTCGCCCACAAACGTCGCGGCGAGGAGGGCCGGCTCGAGAGCGAGGCCGACCTGGAGGAGGCGATCGTCGAGGGCGCCGCGCGCCGCATCCGCCCCAAGCTCATGACCGTCCTGACCACGATGATCGGCCTGGTGCCGGTCCTCTGGAGCGACGGCACCGGCGCCGACGTGATGAAGCGCATCGCCGCGCCCATGGTGGGCGGCCTCGTCACCTCGTTCTTCCTCGAGCTGACCGTCTATCCCGCCCTCTTCGCCATCTGGAAGCGGCGCGAGCTACGCGCGCAGAAGGCGTTCGCCGTGTAGCGCCCAGGCGCAAGACCTGCGCGCATGGGCGCGTTCGCCCATGAAAGGACTGGGGGTTCTCGTGGTGCAAGCGTTGCACTACGAGGGGCCATGCTGCTGCGACTCCTCGTGATCCTCCTCGCGGTGTCACCCACCGTCGGCTGCTCCCGTGACCAGGCGCCGCCCACGCCGGTGCCAGCCACCGACGTGCTCGCCGCGCCCGCCCCCGCGCGGTCGCTGACACCGGTGTCCGACGCGAGCCAGGTCTGCATGGTCAACAACATGTTCTTTGGGAAGACCCAGATCCCCGTGCCCGTCGACGGCAAGATGTACTGGGGGTGCTGCGAGGGCTGCAAGACCCGCCTCGGCACCGACCCGGCGTCGCGCGTCGCCAACGATCCGGTCACCGGCGAGGTCGTCGACAAGGCGACCGCGGTGATGGCGTACGACCGCACCGGCGCCGTCCTCTACTTCGCGAGCGCCGAGAACCTGAGCCGCTACCAGCTCTGACGGGGGCCTCGACGGCTACTCGCGGACGCCGCCCGGGTTGGGGCGGGCCCGCGTGGTCCTGTCGACGTAGATGATCGCGTCGTAGCGCTTCGACAGCTCCTGCGGGCCGCTCATGTTGGCCTCGTTGATGAAGACCGAGCCGGTGTCGCGCATCGGCCGCGCGTCCGCGAACCAGTCGGCGACCGCGCCGCGCGGCGCCTGGCGGAGATCGACGACGACGATGGGCTTGCCGGTGGCGCGGAACGGCGCGCTCACGTCCGACGCCGGCGGCGGACCGAGCGTGACCGCGGTGACCGCCGTATTCTGCCCCTTGCTCCAGTCGCGCACCTGGAAGGATCCCTCGCCGAAGGCGAAGCCGAAGATCACGTAGTCCTCGCCGTGCCGCTCGCGCAGGTGCTGGCCCTGGTTCTTCATCCCGCCGATGCCGTTCGACACGTGGCCGTTGTGGGCCCACAGCACGACGCGCGAGCGCTTGCCCAGCCGCGCGAGGACGTGGTCGACGTTGTCTGCCATCGCCACGTCGCGGGCCTCGAAGGCGTCCATCCCCTGGGCGCGGAACATCGCCGCGGCCTGCGCGATCACGCGCAGGTCCTCGCGCGCGTCGAGGTACACGTCCCGGCCCGCGCGCTTCGACCACGCCGTGCGCTCGCGATCGAAGCGCGCGTCCAGCGCCGCGAGCGCGTCGAGCGTCACCTTCGCCTCGGCGGCCGGCAGGGCGGCGAACGTCTCCCGCGACTTCTCGGTGCCGAAGACCGCGAGCGGCGCGGCGATCGCGACGGCCTCGGCTGGAACCACGCGCTCCAGGAAGGCCACGACGTTCGCGTGCGCGACCGTGGTCGTCTGCATGTCGTCGCCGTAGAACCGCACCTTCTTGCGGTGGCGCGGATCCGCGTTCCACGCCCGCATCCACTCGATCATCGCCAGCACCTCCTCGGTGTTCCACGTCCAGAAGTAGATGCCGTCGAGCGCCTTTCGCGGATCGCCCTTGCCGTGGAGCACGTAGTCGTTGATCGCGCGGCACTCGGGCAGGTTGGCCTCGATCACGAACGCGTCGAAGCCGTGCTCCGCGACCAGGTACTCGAGGAAGCGGTGCTTGAGCTGGAAGAACTCGCGCGTGCCGTGGGTCGCCTCGCCGAGCGCGACGATGCGCGCCTGGCCGATCATCTTGCCGATCGGCTTCAGGTCCGCGAAGCCGTGACCGGCCTCGGCCGAGGCGAGCGGCACGGCAGCCTTCGCCACCCACGCGCTGACCTCGGCAGGCGGCGGGCCCAGCACGGTGACCTTCACCTCGAGCGAGACCTCGTCGCCGGCGCGCCCGGCCGTGGCGTCGCCGGAGAGCCCCTCGCTGCGGATCTTCGCGTGATAGATCTCGCCGCGCGGCAGCCGCGCCTCGAAGCGCCCGTCGGCGCCGACCGGGATCGCGAAGACGTCGGTCACGTGGTCGCTGTACGGCGCCACCTCCACGTGGCTGCCCGCCGGCAACGCGCTCGCGCTGACCACGCGGCCGCGCACGAGGACGCCACCGCCGCCGATCGCCAGGCGCAGATCGCGGGTGTCGCCGACGAGCTCCCGCGGATCGAAGAAGGCGCCGGTGCCGCTCACGTGATGCGCCGACACGCCCCACGCGCCCGCGGTCGCATCGAGCTCGAAGCGACCCGATGCGTCGGTGGTCACGAACGCGCGCACGTCGCCGTTTGCGGCCATCAGCGTGACCGTGGCGCCGGCGGCGGGCTTGCCCGCCGGATCCACGACGACGCCGGCGAGCGTGATCGGCTTCGCCGGCGGGAGGTCCATGATCTCGAGTCGCAGGTCGTCGAACCACGCCGTGCCGGGCCCGGAGAGCAGCGTGCCGATCACGAGCTGCGCGGCGTCGGCGGGGACGTCGACCTGGGCGTACGCCTCGCGCCAGCCCTCGGTCCCGCTCAGGCCGCGATCGCCCGTGTTGTCGAACGCGCGCTGCTTGCTGCCATCGACGCGGAGCCACACGCCGGCCCATCCCGGCCTGACGACGCCATCGGTCTTGATCCAGGCGTGCAGGCGGACGCGCTTGCCGCGCAGCGGCGTCGCGTCGGTCGAGGTTCCGGCGGCACCGAACGCTCCGGCCGTCGCGCCGTTGGCGCGCAGGCGGAGGCTGGCCGCGCCGCCGTGCGCGTCGCTGTCGATCGCGATCTCGTACTTCCCCTCGCCGCCGCCGATGCCGGACCAGCGATCGGGGCGGTGGTCCGTCGCCGCCTCGAAGCCGAGGTTCAGCGCGTCGACGTACGGATCGACAGGTGGCGGCGTCGTTGGTGCCGGTGGGGTCGCGATCTCGGGCGCGGTGGTCGCCGCGGGCGCGGCGGGCGGTGGCGCTGCGGAGCCGCCGCAGGCGGTGAGGAGCGCGACGAAGAGCGGGAGGCGGAGGGGAGGGCGCACGTCCTCAAGGTCACATCGCCGAGGCGCGGGTTGCGTGACGAAGGGCGGCAGACTTCTGTCGCACCCTGACGCTGGGAGTGTCAGGACACCGAATCATTCCGCAGGGCTGTGAAATGGTCCGGCCTTTGCGACGAAGCCGGCCATGCCCTCGCTCTCCTCCCTCGCCCATAGCGCCCAGCTCCTGGGCGGCCTCGTCGCCGCCGCCGTCGACCGTGACCGTCCGCTCATGGCCAACCTCATCGTCACGCGCCGCTGCAACCTCTCGTGTGGCTACTGCAACGAGTACGACAAGGTGTCGCCGCCGGTGCCGCTCGACGTCCTGAAGGAGCGCATCGATCACCTCGCGCGCCTGCGCACCGTGATCGTGACCCTCACCGGCGGCGAGCCGCTGCTCCACCCGCAGCTCGACGAGGTGATCCGCCACGTGCGCGCGCGCGGCATGACGCCCGCGATGAACTCGAACGCGTTCTTGCTGAGCGAGCCGATCATCCACCGGCTGAACGCCGCCGGCCTCTACGCGCTGCAGGTGAGCGTCGACGGCGTGACCCCGAACGCGGTCACCAAGAAGACCCTCAAGCCGCTCCTGCCCAAGCTGCGCCTGCTCGCAGCCCACGCCCGGTTCCGCGTCCGCATCAACTGTGTCTTCGGCGCGGCGCCCCCCGAGGAGGCGCTCGAGGTGGCGCGCGCGGCGATCGCGCTCGGCTTCGACGCCAAGTGCGCGCTCGCCCGCAACCCCGATGGCACCATGGCGCCGCTCGACGCCCCCGCGCGCGCCGTCTACGATCAGATCGCCAACCTCGAGGGGCGCTCGCTCGGCCTCCTCGGCGAGGACTTCCAGGACAGGCTGCTCCGCGACGGCGCCGTCGACTGGAAGTGCCGCGCCGGCGCACGCTTCTTCCACGTGTGCGAGGACGGGCTCGTGCACCTGTGCGGCCCCCGCTTCGGCTCGAGCCCGACGCCGCTCGCGACGTACACCGTCGACGACATCCGCCGCGCCTTCGACTCGAAGAAGGCGTGCGCGGCGACGTGCCCGGTCGCGTACGCGCACATGGCGAGCAAGGTCGATCGCCTCCGATCGCAGCGCGACGTCGTCGATCCGGCGACAGCGCCGCCACCGGTCACGCGCGAGGACGGCCGCGTCCGCCTGCGCGTGGCCGCCTGAAGCGCGCGATCAGCTCACTGGCCCGTGGCCTGGACGAGCAGGTCGATCTCGTTGCGGATGCGGACGCGCACCGACGAGCCCACGACCGCACCCGCCGGCGTCACCTGCGACGCGCGATCGAGCCGCAGCCGCTCCTCGGTGGCCTCGCCGCCGTTGCTCTTGAGGCCGCCGACCGGCACGGTGTAGCTGCCGGTGTCGGCGATGGCCAGCTCGCCGATCTCCTGGGTCTCGAACTGCGCGATGTCCGCGGCCTCGTCGCGGTCCCAGCGCACCGCGAGCGGTACGGTCGCGTCCACCGCCGCGCCGGGCAGGGGCGCGGTGAAGTGATGGGGCGCGGGGCCGTCGACGCGCACACCCGAGACGCGGTCGTCGCCGGAGGTGACGGAGAGCTCGTACACCTCGTGGTACCCCGACTGCTGACCGACCCAGCGATTCTCGCCGCTGTCGTACACGAGCGCGACCGTGCCGCCGTTCGACGTCAGCGTCACCTCGCCGGTGGTCACCGCGGCGTCGTTCTTGCGGACGGCGACCTGGAAGTGGGTGGAGAAGTCGGCGGCTCGCGACGCGTTGGTGATCGTCGGGGTCGCCTCGACGTCACCGTCGACGAACAGGGTGCTGGTGCCCGTGCCCGGGTCGTTGCCCGAGCCCGGATCGAGATCGCCGCCACAGGCGGCGAGGCAGACGGCTAGCGCCGCCCGCAAGAGTTGCGTGCGCATGGTTCCTCCTCGGCTGCGCGGAAGCTCTGCAGCCGCCGTACCGACGCGCAACCGCGCGAAAGGTCGGTGCGCGGGCGTACGGAAGCCGGACACGCCGGGCGTGCGGCTGTACGCCCGATGCGCAGCGCTCGTCAGGGCGCCGGCGGCGGCGACATGCGGAACGTCGCCGTGACGCCCACCGTTCCCGACCTCGGGCGCGCGAACGTGGCGGTGCGGATCGCCTTCGCGACGCAGCTCGCGACCTCCTCGTTCATGCCGCTCGCGTTCGCCGACGTGACGGCCCCGTCCTCGCCGATCTCGAAGCGCGCCGTCACCGTGCCGGCCAGGCCCGGCTCGACCTGGAGCTGCTTCTCGTAGCAGAACGTGACGCGGGGCTGGTAGCGGCGCACGTAGCGACGCACGATCGCCTTGTCGAGCTCGCCGATCACCTGCGTGACGTCGGTGCGCACGGTCGGCGCCAGCGATCGCCGTCCGCGCATGCCGACGCCGCTGGTGCCGTCGCCCTGACCCGTGCCGCTGCCGTGGCCGAGCGTGCCGAGGCCGATCGTGCCGGAGCCGGAGCCGGAGCCGTCGCCGGGGCCGAAGCCCGAGGCACCGAGTCCGAGGCCGAGGCCGCCTTGTATGTCCCCGGAGTCGCCGAGGAGGCCACCGTAGACATCCTTGTCGTCGAAGCCGCTGGTGATGTCGCCGGCGCCGGTCAGCGAGGCGAACGCGCCGCCCTGCGTGAGCGCGTCCGAGCCGAGGATGCCGACGACGCGGTGCTTGCGCGCTTCCTCCATCGCCCGCTGGCGCGCTTCCTCGGCCTCGCGCTCGCGGCGTTCTTCCCGGGCGGCGGCCTCGGCCTGCTCGGCGGCCTCGATCGCCGCCTGGCGCGCCGCCTCGATCTTGGTCTCGGCGAGCAAGCGCTGGTGATCTCGCTCGAGCGCTGCCTTGTGCTCGGCGATAGCGCGTTGCCGCCGGTCGCCGTCGTGTGCTTCGTCGTCGCCGCCGAGGAGAAGGACGGACACGATCGCGGCCGCGCCCGCGACACCGATGCCGCCCGCGATGATCGGCCATTGCTTCCGTGACATGGCGCGACCCTAACAAAGAGCCGGTCAGTCGTCGCCGGCAATCAACGTCATGGGGTCCTCGGGCCAGGCGTGCTTGGGATAGCGGCGCATGAGCTGGCGGCGCAGCTCCGGGTAGTGGCGCTGCCAGAAACCCGTGAGGTCCTGCGTGACCTGCACCGGGCGCTGGTTCGGCGCGAGGAGGTGCAGGACGAGCGGCACCTGGCCGCCGGCGACGGCGGGCCCGCGCGGCAGGCCGAAGAAGTCCTGCAGGCGGGAGGCGATCCACGGCGGACGATCGAGCTCGTAGTGGACAGGGACACGCCGCCGCGGGAGCTGGACGTGGATCGGCGCCACGCGATCGAGCGCGGCGCGGTGCGTCGCGGTCTGCGCGTCGAGGAGGTCGAGCAACGACGCCTTGCGCAGCTCGGCGAAGGACGTCATGCCCTCGCACGCGCGGGCCAGGAGCGTGGCGAGCGCGTCGTCGCCGGGCGGCGTCAGCTCGGGGAGGTGCGTCGCCGCGAAGGTGATGCGCGCGCGCCAGGCGGCCAGGCGGTCGGCGTCGACGAAGCGCTCGACGCCGGCGGCGAGCGCCTCGCGCGCGAGGACGGCGGCGGCGGCAGGATCGCGGCGGGCGGCGGCGGGGTCGAGCCGCTCGTCGATCGCGAGGCCGTCGAAGGTGGTGCGCTGCGCGCGCTCGACGCGCTCGGCCTCGCGGTTCCAGACGAGCAGGTCGGTCTCGGCCACGCGCTCGGGGTAGAGCTCGAGCAGCCACAGCGGCTCGACCTTGCTGGCGCGGCGGATGCTCACCTTGCCGCGGGCGACCTCGCCCGCGTCGACGGCGACGACGAGCTCGGCGTCGATCACGACCGAGGACGGCGCGAGCGTGCCCGACCCGCCAGCGGCGAACACGATCTCCGCCGAGCGTGCGCGCCTGCGGCCGACGCGGTCGGGGTAGCCGGCGAGGACCGAGATCAGCAAGGCTTCGTCGACGGCGGCGTCGCCGTCGGGGCCCCGGGTCTCGTCGCGGGCGAGGCGCTCGAGCTGGCGCGCGGCGCGATCGACCGCCATCGCGGTGGCGACGTCGAGGCCGAGGTCGCGCAGGCGGTGCGGCTTGAGCCCGCCATGCCGGGCGTCGAGGAGCGCGTCGAGGTCCTCGATGAGATCGGAGTCGGCGGCGATGCGCGCGGCGGCGCCGGGGCCGCGGCGCTCGACGCGCAGCTCGCGCGCGCCCAGGAGCGCGGCGAGGATCGCTCCCTCGCGTGCGACGCCGCGCCGCTCGGCCTCGACGAGGAGCCTGGCCTGGCGCGGGTGGGCCGGGAAGCGCAGCATGCGGCGGCCGAGCGCCGTCACCGCGCCGCGCGCGTCCACCGCGCCGAGGCGGAGCAAGAGCTCGTCGGCGGCCTCGGCGGCGGCGGGTGGCGGCGCCTCGAACCAGGGGAAGTCGGCGAGGCGCGCGAAGCCGGCGGCGTGCAGCTCGAGCGCCGCCTCGGCGAGGTCGGCGCGTGCGACCTCGGGCGCGTCGCGCTCGCGCCGCGTGTCGTGATCGTGCTTCGTGTAGAGGCGGAGCGCGCGGCCCGGGCGGGTGCGGCCGGCGCGGCCCGCGCGCTGGGTCGCGCTCGCCTTCGAGATCGGCTCGACGACGAGGCTGGGCAGCCCCGACCACGGCGCGTGGCGCGCCACGCGCGCGGTGCCGGCGTCGATCACGGCGACGACACCGTCGATCGTCACCGAGGTCTCGGCGACGTTGGTGGCGAGGATGATCTTGCGCCGGTCGGCGCGGGCGACGGCGCGATCCTGCTCGTCGGCGGAGAGCTCGCCGTGCAGCGGCAGGACGAGCAGGTTCGCGCGCGCCGCCAGCTCGGCGAGGTCCTCGGCGGCGCGCCGGATCTCGCCGCCGCCGGGCAGGAACACGAGCACGTCGCCGTCGAGCCCCTCGCCGACGAGCCGGCGGACGGCGCTCGCCACCTGCTTGCCGACGTGGCGATCGTCGGGCGCGGCGGCGTGCTCGACGTCGACCGGGAACGTCCGGCCGAGGGACTCGACCACCGGCGCGTCGAGGAAGGCGGCGACCGGGCCGGGATCGATCGTCGCCGACATCGCGACGATCTTGAGGTCGGGCCGCGGGCCGCGGCGCAGGCGCTGGCACAGCGCGAGCGAGAGATCGCCGGCGAGGTGTCGCTCGTGGAGCTCGTCGAGGATGACCACCCCGGTGCCGCGCAGCGTCGGGTCGTCGAGCAGGCGCCGGGTGAGGATGCCCTCGGTCACGAAGCGGATGCGCGTCGCGCCGCCGACCTTGCGATCGAAGCGCACCTCGTACCCGACCTCGTCGCCGAGGCGCCCGCCGCGCTCGCTCGCCACGCGCGCCGCCGCCAGGCGCGCCGCCAGCCGCCGCGGCTCGAGCACGACGACGTCGGCGTCGCCGGCCAGCCCTGCGTCGAGCAGCGCCCCCGGCACGCGCGTGGTCTTGCCCGCGCCGGGCGGCGCCACCAGCACCGCCGCGCCGCGTTCGCGCACCGCCGCGACGAGCGACGCCAGGACGTCGTCGATGGGCAAGGTGGGCAAGGCGCGCACCGGCGCACCTTACACCGTCGAACACGGGGGTTTCACGAGGCCGGCGCCGGGTCGCCGCCGCCGCGCCGGGCGCTACAGTCGGCGCGATGTCCTCGCGCTCGCCGTTCCCGTCACCGCCCATGCCCGAGCTCGCGCCCGAGCGCGTCGCCACGGCGTCGTTTCCGCTGCGCTACGAGGACATCGCGCAGGACGGCCGCATGATGATGACGGCGCTCCCGCCGGCGATCGGCTGGACCGTCTGGCGTCAGCTCCTCGCCGATCACCCCTCGGCGCGCAGCATGCAGAAGCAAGGGCTGGTCGCGATCCTCTCGCGGCTGACGGTCGACGGCACCGACGAGCCGATCCACGTCAGCCAGCGCGTCGAGGCGACCGGCGGCTACCAGCTGGCGCGTCACGAGCACGACGGGCAGGTCGAGAAGCTGTTCCTCAACATGTGGGTCGAGGTCCGCGGCGCGCGCGGCCGGGTCGTGCCCCCCGAGGGCCCCGGCGAGCCCGTCGTCGCCGGCCGCGTGTTCGCCGAGCACACGTTCACGCGCATCTTCGCGGCGCCCGGTGATCGCAAGGTGACGCGCCTCGAGCTCGAGGGGCTCCCGCCGGTGCCCGAGGCGACCTACGACTTCTCGCCGCCGGGGACCGCCATGGAGCTGCCATCCGGCGCCGATTCGCTCGACGGCGAGTACCTCCCCGACGACGCGGTCACGGTGTTCGGCCTCGATCACACGGACTCCAACCAGCACGTGAACTCGCTGGTCTATCCCCGGCTCTTCGCCGAGGCGGCCTTCCGCCGGCTCGCCGCCCGTGGCCGCGCGCGCCGCGCGCTCGTGCGCTCGCTCGACATCGCGTACCGGAAGCCGAGCTTCGCCGGCGATCGCGTGCGCGTGCACCTCCAGACGTTCACGCTCGGCGACCGCGTGGGCGCCGCCGGCTACCTCGTCGACGCCGACGATCCAGACGCGCGCCCGCGCTGTTGTGCCCGGATCGTCCTCGGCTGACCGGCCGGCTGAAGCGGGTCCGGTACTCGCCGGGGCTGACCCCGAGCTGCCGCCGCACGAGGCGGGCGAGCTCGGCGCCGTCGCGTAGCCCGCAGTGGGCCGCGATCTCCTTGTGGGAGAGCGCCGAGGTGACCAGGAGCGTGCGGGCGCGCTCGAGCCGGAGCTGGGCGACGAGGCGCGCGGGGGTGGTGCCCAGGTGGGTGACGCAGCGGCGGTGGAACGTGCGCGGGCTGGTGCCGGCGCGGCGGGCGAGCGCGGCGACGTCGAGCGACGCACCCACGTTCTCCCGCGCCCACGCCACGACGGCGGCGAGCGGCGCCGAGGCTTCGCGCTGCGCGACGAGCGCGGAGCTCCACTGCGCCTGGAACCCGGGACGGCGGGCGTAGAGCACGAGGCGCGCCGCGATCTCGTCGACCAGCGCGGCGCCGTGATCGGCTTCCACCATCGCCAGCGCCATGTCGATGCCGGTGGTGACGCCAGCCGACGTCCACAGCTTGCCGTCGGTGACGAAGATGGCGTCGCGGTCGACGGTCGCGCGCGGCGCGAACCGCGCCAGGCGCTCGCACGCCGACCAGTGGGTGGCGGCGCGCCGCCCGTCGAGCAGGCCGGCGGCGGCGAGCACGAACGCGCCCGAGCACACCGAGCCGATGCGCTCGACGATCGGCGCCGCCCTGCGCACCCACGCGGCGGCGCGCCCGTCGGCGAGCGCGCCGCGGATCGCCGCGTCGTCGCCACCGGCGACCAGCACGGTGTCGCGCGGCGTCGGCCGCAGCGAGGCCAGCGGGGTCGCGGTCAGCGCGAACCCGGCGCTGGTCGCGACCGGACCGCGGCCGAGCGACGCCACCACCACGTCGTAGCGTCGCCGGCCCGCGTGGCGCGACGCCGCCGCGAACACCTCGGCGGGGCCGGCGACGTCGAGCGTCTGCGCGCCGTCCGGCGCGATGATCACCACGCGGCGCGCGGACTCGGGCATGTGGCAAGAATTGCATGAACGATGTCATACGTGCCAGCGCCGATCCAGGGCACGATCGAGCCATGACGCTCCAGCTCGGCTTCCTCCTCTACCCCGGCCTGACCCAGCTCGACCTCACCGGTCCCTTCGAGGTCCTCTCCCGCTTGCCAGGCGCGACCGTCCATCTCGTCTGGAAGGAGCCCGGCGTGGTCACGGCCGACACCGGGCTCGGGCTGGTCGCGACGCGAGGCTTCGCCGACTGTCCGCCGCTCGATCTCGTCTTCGTGCCCGGCGGCGGCGGGCAGATCGCGCTCATGCAGGACGACGCCGTGCTCGAGTGGATCGCGGCGCGCGGGGCCGAGGCGCGCTGGGTGACCTCGGTGTGCACCGGCGCGCTCGTGCTGGGCGCCGCCGGCCTCCTGCGCGGCTACCGCGCGGCGACGCACTGGGGCTTCCAGCCGCTGCTCGCGCTCTTCGGCGCGACGCCGGTCGCCGAGCGGGTCGTCGTCGATCGCAACCGGATCACGGCGGGCGGGGTCACCGCCGGCATCGACTTCGGCCTGCGCGTGGTCGCCGAGGTCGCGGGCGAGGACGTGGCCAAGACGATCCAGCTCTACCTCGAGTACGACCCGGCGCCGCCGTTCGCGTGCGGTCACCCGCGCAGCGCGCCGGCCGAGCTGGTCGAGCGGGTGCGCGCCGGCTTCGCCGAGCGCTACGCCGTGCGCGAAGAACAGCTGCGCGGGCTCATGGCGCGTGCCGCCGGACGCGGGGACACGGCCCGCTGAGGGTCGGCGCCGCGGCGAGAGCCCGCATCGACGCTCACTCGGCGCCGGCGCCGACGAAGATGTGCGAGACCTTGCCGTCGGTGAACGTGAACATCGTGCCGCCGTAGATCGAGCCGACGGTGATGCCGTCCTCGAGGCTCCACTGCTCGGGCTCGCCGTCCTCGCGGCCCTGGCCGCGGAACTCGCGGTAGGCGGCGTCGACCGCCTCGAAGGTCGCGCCGAGGCCGATGCCGCGCGAGGTCGTGAGCGTCGACGGCGTCTGCAGCGTCATCGACAGGACCGTGAAGCTGCCGGAGGTCTCGCTCATCGCGAACGTGACACCCTGGGCGCCCCAGCTCCACATCGACACGCGGTCGCCGGTCGCGGCCCACTCCTCGACCGGGCCCCGCTCCGACGGCGCGCCGAGCACCGCCTCGACCTTCGCCGCCGGATCGCCGAGCGAGAGGCCGCCGAGCGACTCGCTCGTCGGGTCGGCGAGAGGGTGCGGCGCGGACGGGCCGGGGGCGGGCGTGCCGCTGCCGGCGCTGCTGGACTTGCCGCCGCACGCGCCGAGCCCGACGGCGAGCCCGACGATCATGGCGAACGCGATTCGCTGGAGCATGGCGGCGACGCTATCACGCGGCTCGCTCTATCCTCGGAGCGTTGACGGGTACCTGGCAGCTCTGGATCGACCGCGGTGGCACCTTCACCGACGCGATCGGCTTGCACGGCGCCACCGGCGAGGTGCGCACGGCCAAGGTGCTCTCCGGCGTCGGATCGGTGATGGCGGCGGTGCGCGCGGTGCTCGGCCTCGCCGACGGCGAGGCGCCGCCGCCGCTCGAGCTGCGCCTCGGGACCACGCTCGCGACCAACGCGCTGCTCGAGCGGCGCGGCGCGCGCACCGCGCTCGTCGTCACGCGCGGCTTCGCCGATCTGCTGGCGATCGGCGACCAGACGCGCCCCGACCTGTTCGCGCTCGACATCGTGCGACCGCCGCCCCTGCCCGAGCGCGTCGTCGAGGTCGACGCCTGCGCGGGGCCCGACGGGCACGTGCTCGTCCCGGTCGACGCGGCGGCGGCCCGCGTGGCGTTCGACGACCTGGTCGCGGGCGGCGTGGCGAGCGCGGCGATCGTCGTGAAGCACGGGTGGGCGGCGCCGCACCTCGAGGCCGAGCTGGCGGCGATCGCGCGCGCGGCCGGCCTCGCGCACGTGACGACCTCGGCCGAGGTGGCGGCGGAGCTCGGCCTGCTCGCGCGCGGCGAGACGGCGGCGGTCGACGCGTACCTCACGCCGGTGCTCGCCGCGTACCTGGCCGAGCTGCGCGCCGAGCTGCCTGGCTCGACGGTGCGGCTCATGCAGTCGAGCGGAGGCCTCGCGGACGCGGCGCGGCTCCGCGGGCGCGACGCCGCGCTGTCGGGGCCGGCGGGCGGGGCCATCGCGACGGCGTCGACGGCGCGCGCCGCGGGCGTCGCGCGCGCGATCGGGTTCGACATGGGCGGCACGTCGACCGACGT
>DDTA01000083.1:0-144 GCA_002344285.1 Myxococcales bacterium UBA2376 | reverse complement strand
CCACACCGTCGCCGCCGGCGGCGGTTCGATCTGCCGGTACGACGGCGTGCGCCTCACCGTCGGCCCCGCGTCGGCGGGCGCGTCGCCGGGGCCGCTCTGCTACGGGCGCCCCGAGGCGCGCGAGCTCACGGTGACCGACGTCGA
>DDTA01000244.1 GCA_002344285.1 Myxococcales bacterium UBA2376 | reverse complement strand
CGCTCGCGCGGCACGCCGCGCATCGCGAACCGCCTCCTGCGCCGCGTGCGCGACTTCGCCACGGTCGAGGGCAACGGCACGATCGACGCGAAGATCGCGTCGAGCGCCCTCGATCGCCTCGCCGTCGACCACGCCGGGCTCGACACCCTCGACCGTGCGTACCTCACGATCGTGTGCGAGCGCTTCGACGGCGGCCCGGTCGGGGTCGAGGCGATCGCCGCCTCGCTCTCCGAGGAGCGCGGCACCCTCGAGGAGGTCGTCGAGCCGTTCCTCCTCCAGATCGGCTTCATCGCGCGCACGCCGCGCGGCCGCGTCGCCACCGCCGCCGCCTACGCCCACCTCGGCCTGCCCGCACCCGCCAAGGCGCCGTCCGGCGGCGGCCCCCAGGGCCGCCTCTTCTGATCCGAGGCGAGCGCCGTTCGTCCCGAGCGAGCGTAGCGAGTCGAAGGACGCGCCGCGGATCGGGCCGCCGTCCGGGACGTCCGAAGTCCGGACGCTCGCGTCCGTCCCACCGGCCGGCCGACGCGGCGCAGCAGGCACCTACGCGCGGCATGGTCGTTGCTCGGGAGGTCTCCGTGCCCTCCCTGCCCCACGAGGCGCCCATCGAAGTGCTGCGTGCGGAGCCGCGACTGGTGCCGCTCCTGCTCGAGGAGGCGTTCCGCCTCGCGGTGCCCGCGTTCGACAGCGCGGAGACCTCGGACGCCGACTTCAGCCAGACGCTGCCCGCCGAGTTCCGCGCCGATCTGGTGGTCATCCTGCGCGATGTCGAGCGGGCGCCGGTGCTGGCGGTGGTCGTGGAGGTCCAGCGACGCCGGGACGAGGACAAGCAGCGCGCATGGCCGCTCTACCTCGCGGCCTTGCACGCTCGCGTGAAGTGCCCGACCTGCTTGCTCGTCGTGGCGCCGGACGACGGCGTCGCGCGCTGGGCGGCTACGCCGATCACGACGTTCCAGCCCCGATCGCCCTTCCACCCGCTGGTCCTCGGGCCGTCACTCATCCCGCGGGTCTCCGGCGAGCGCGCCCACCGAGAGCCTCACCTGGCCGTGCTCTCCGCGCTCGTGCATGGCGACGGCCCTGGCGGCGTCGAGCTGGTGCTGGCGGCAATCGAGGGCGTCTCGGGCATGGACGAGCGACATGCTACGCTGTTCGTGGATCTCATCCTGGCGGCGCTCCGCGCCGACACCCGGGTTCGACTGGAGGCGGAGATGCAACCTGGAAAGTACGAGTACAAGAGCGACTTCGCCCGGAAGTACTTCAACGCCGGGCGCGAGGAAGGGCGCGCGGAAGGGCGTGCGGAAGGGCGTGCAGAGGCCATCGACGCCCTGCGCGAGAGTCTCCTGAACCTCGCGACGCGGCGGGCGGCGACGCTGGGCGACGAGCTGCGGCAACGGATCGCAGGGTGCGCGGACGTGGAGCGGCTCTCGGCCGCGATCGTCGAGGTCGGGGCGGCGGCGGACGCGACGGAGATCGAGCGGCTGATCGGCGAGCTGTAGCCGGGCGCGCCGCCTGGAGCGGCGGCGGGCGACGCGTTACTCTCGCGGCGCCTTGCAGTTCCAGTGGCTCGACCTGACGATCCCCTTCGTGGCCGCGATCATCGGCTACGTCACGAACGTCGCCGCCGTGCGGATGATGTTCCAGCCGCTCGACTTCGTCGGGGTGCCGCCGTTCCTCGGCTGGCAGGGCATCATCCCGCGCAACGCGCGCACGCTGGCCCGCAAGTCGACCAGGCTCATCACCGACCAGCTCCTCAACCTGAAGGGCCTGTTCGCGAGCTTCGACGCCAACGGCTTCGCCGGCAGCCACATGAGCGGCGTCCTCGACCAGCTCACCGATCAGGTCATCAAGGAGATCGCCGAGAAGCGCGGCGGCGCGCAGTGGCAGCAGCTGCCCGACCCGGTGAAGCAGCAGGTGCGGATGATGATCCGCGCCGAGGTCGAGAAGGTCGTCGTCGATCTCCTGGCCGACATGGGCGAGAACATCGAGGAGATCCTCGACATCGAGAACATCGTGGTCGAGGCCGTGACCGCCGACAAGGCGCTCATGGGCAACATGTTCCAGACCGTCGGCGACGCCGAGTTCCGCTTCATCAAGATCTCCGGCCTCTACTTCGGCTTCGTCTTCGGCCTCTTCCAGCTCGCGTTCTGGCTGTTCTACCCGGCGTGGTGGTCGTTGCCGCTCGCCGGCTTCTTCGTCGGGTACGCGACCAACTGGCTCGCGCTCAAGCTCATCTTCGAGCCCGCGGAGCCCAAGAAGTACGGCCCGTTCGTGTTCCACGGCCTCTTCCACAAGCGCCAGCAGCAGGTGGCGCACGCGTTCGCGCACAAGATCGCCGGCGAGGTCATCAACGCCGACAACATGGTCGCGCACATGACCAGCGGCCCGGGCGGGGCCAAGCTGATGGCGATCATCGAGAAGCACATCGGCGCCATGGTCGACCGCTACAAGACCAACCCGATGGCGGCCGGCTTCGTGCCCGCCGGGGAGTGGGACGCGATCCGCGCCGAGCTGCTCGAGCGGATCCGCGCCGAGCTCCCCGCCAGGGGCGGCTTCCTCCACGTCTTCACCAGCAAGTCGGTCGACGTCTACCAGGAGCTCTTCGACCGCATGACCGTGCTCGACGCCGAGAGCTTCGAGGGCGTCCTCCGTCCCGCCTTCAAGCAGGACGAGTGGAAGCTGATCATCGTCGGCGCCGCCCTCGGCATGGCCGCCGGCGGCGGCCAGGTCATGTACATGCTCGGCGACAAGGTCACGTGACGGCGCGCCCTCCTCCCGAGGGCTTCCAGATCCGTGGTCGCGTCGTCGACCGCGAGGGATATCCGCTCCCCGGCGTCCGCATCCACGCGCGCCACGCGGCGGGGGCGAGCGAGCTCCGACCCGGCGATCCAGCGGCGACCACGACCGACGAGGATGGAACCTTTCTCGTCGCCTCGGTCGTCGGCATGCATACGCTGTTCGCGATCGACGACCTCCACGCGCCCGCGATGACGCCGTCGTTCGACGTCGACCGGCCCATCGAGGACCTCGAGATCGTCATGAAGCCGGGCGGCGTCTACGCCGGGCGTGTCATCGACGCCGCCGGCGCGCCGGTCGCGGGCGCACGCGTGCATGTCCACACCGTGGGGCCACTGGGGCCGCGCCGGCGCGTCGTGATGAGTGACGCGAGCGGCGCGTTCGAGGTGAAGGGCCTCCCGCGCGCGCCGGTCCTGGCCTACGCCGCCTCCGACGGCGGCGTGAGCGAAGAAGCGCACGTGCGGCTCGACGAGCCGCTCGAGGTCCGCGACGAGGTGCTGGTGCTCCTGGCCCTCGATCCCGCAGCCAGCTCGATCGCGGGGCACGTTGTCGACGACGAGGACGTCCCGCTCGCCGGCGTCGCGGTCCAGCTCGCGTCGCACGAACGCTGGCTCGAGGAGACCACGAGCACCGACGCGCGCGGCGCGTTCTCGATCGGCGGGCTCCCGGCCGGCGCGTACGGGCTCTGGATCGTCGATCCCGAGCCGACGATGGCGCGCGCCGGCGACACGGCCGTCCGTCTCGCCGTGCCGCGCGCGGGCGGGCTCTCCGGCCGCGTCGCGTTCGCCGATGGCGGCGCTGCCGTGCAGGACTTCACGCTGCAGGTGGAGCCGGCGAGCGACGACCACGTCGTGACGCGCGGCGAAGACGGAAGCTTCGAGGTGCGCGGGCTGCGGCCGGGCACCCACGCGGTGATCGTGCGCGGCCCGGGATTCCTCGACGCCGCCACGGACGACGTCCAGATCGAGGCGGCCGCGATCACCGACGTGGGCACGATCGGCGTCGTACGCGGGCGAAGCCTCATTGGCACGGTCGTCGACGAGACCGGTCGCGGCGTCGAGGGTGCGCGGGTGTGCGTGGGCCGCGGCGGCGTCTTCTGCGGCGTCGGCAGGTTCGACGAGCCGTACGAGGGCTTCGCCGGCGCGGTGACCGACGCGATCGGCGCCTTCGCGATCCTTGGCCGCGTCGAGACCCGGACGCTCGCGGCCTCGCCGCTCGTGGTCGCGGCCGATCACCCCGCGCATGGACGCTCGCTGCCGGTTGCGCTCCCGACCGGTGACGTGGCGCTGCCACCGGTCACGCTCGTGCTCCGCGCCTGCGGCGCGATCGCGGGCACGGTGACGCGCGACGGGCACCCGGTCGAGGGCGCGAGCGTCGGCGCGGGCTGGCCGGAGCTCGGCGCGGCGCTGACCAGCGACGACGGCGCCTTCGTCCTCGCGCGGGTGCCCATCGGCCCGGTCACGCTGCGC
Organism: Myxococcales bacterium UBA2376; assembly: GCA_002344285.1. Classification (GTDB taxonomy): domain Bacteria; phylum Myxococcota_A; class Polyangia; order Haliangiales; family Haliangiaceae; genus UBA2376. The sequence goes on along the minus strand of DDTA01000244.1, from coordinate 3,077 downwards.
GTGCGCCTGCCGTTCGAGATGCTGCGGGCCCACCAGCGCACGGTGCTGGTCGAGGCGGACCGCGCGACGCGCGTGACCATCGACCTCCCCGCTGGTGGGGCGCGGCTGTCGGTCAGCGTGAGCGCCGCAGCGGGCGACATCGCGGGCGCGCTGCTCCACCTGTTCCCCGGCACCGTCACCTTCACCGACTACGCGCAGCTGTCAGCGCGCCTGTTCCCGGACGCGTACGGGCTCGCGACCTGGGACGGCGACGCGAATCGTCCGGCGCGGTTCGAGGACGTCGCGCCTGGTGACTACACGCTCTGCGCGATCCCGCTCGCGTGGAGCCCCCACGATCAGGCGCGCATGAAGCAACTGCGCGAGCATCGCGCGGCCGTGAAGGTGTACGGCACGCCCGTGCGGGTTCTCGACGCGCCGGCGGAGCAAGCGTTGACGATCGAGTTGCCGGCGAAGGCGCCGCTGACCGACGGCGCGTAGCGCTACGCCGCGGATCGACGCTCGCCGAAGATCGCGGTGCCGACGCGGACCAGGGTCGCGCCCTCGGCGATGGCGACCACGAAGTCGGAGCTCATGCCCATCGAGAGGTGCGGCAAGGGCGACGCGACCGTGGCGAGCGTGTCGCGCAGCTCGCGGAGCGCGCGGAAGGCGGGGCGCACGGTCTCCGGATCGTCGGTCGGCGGCGGCATGGTCATGAGGCCGTCGAGGCGGACGCCGTCGACGGCGCGCAGCGCCTCGACGACGGCGGCGGCCTCGCCCGGCGCGACGCCGGTCTTCTGCGCCTCGCCGCCGACGTTCACCGCGCACAGGATCGGCTGGATCGCGCCGGCCGCCCGCGCGCGCTTGCCCAGCTCGACGGCGAGGTCGACAGTGTCGACGGCATGGACGAGCGCGACCTGGCCCGCGACCAGGCGGGCCTTGTTGCGCTGCAGCCGCCCGATGAAGTGCCAGCGCAGGGACGCCGAGGCGACGGCGACGGCGGCGCGCTTGGCCACGAGCTCCTGCGCGTAGTTCTCGCCGACGTCGGTCGCGCCGGCGGCGGCGACCTCGTCGACTGCGGCCGCCGGGTGCAGCTTGGAGACGGCGACGATGGTGACGTCCTCGGGGCGCCGGCCGGCGGCGAGACACGCGGCGTCGACCTCGGCGCGCACGGCGCGCCAGCGCGCGGCGATCGTGGTCACGCCGGCGTCCCCGCGCGCAGCGTGATCGCGGCGGCGCCGCGCTCGCGCAGGAGCGCGACGACCTCGGCGAGCGGCAGCCCGATCACGTTGGTGATCGAGCCGCGCACCGCCGACACCAGCGCCGCGGCGATGCCCTGCACGGCGTACGCGCCGGCCTTGCCGCGCCACTCGCCCGACGCGACGTAGTCGGCGATGACGTCCTCACCGGCGGCGACCATGTCGACCTCGGAGGTCACCTCGAGCCCGCTCGCGCCGTCCGGACCGAGGAGACACACCGCAGTCGTCACCCGGTGGGTCCGCCCGACGAGGCGCCGCAGCATCGCGGCGGCCTCGGCGTCGTCGGCCGCCTTGCCGAGCACGACCCCATCGATCTCGACGATCGTGTCGGCGGCGAGCACGAAGTCGCCGGCGGCGCGCACGCACGCGGCCGCCTTCTCGGCGGCGACGCGGCGCACGTAGGCCAGGGGCGCCTCGCCGTCGTGCTGGCGCTCGTCGATGTCCGACGGGCGGACGACGGCCGCCACGCCGACGCGAGCCAGCAGCTCGCGGCGACGCGGAGAGGCGGAGGCGAGGAGCAGCATCGCGCGGTCTATAGCACCACCGCGCGCGCGCGCGTCACTGCCCGGGGTACCCGCCACCTGGCGGCGGGAAGCCTCCGCCACCCTGCGGCGGCGGGAAGCCTCCGCCACCCTGCGGCGGGTAGCCGCCACCTTGCGGCGGATAACCGCCGCCCTGCGGCGGGAAGCCTCCACCCTCGGGCGGCGGATAGCCTCCACCCTGTGGCGGGTAGCCACCACCCGGCGGCGGATAGCCTCCACCACCCGGCGGATAACCGCCGGGCGGCGGCGGACCGCCCATGCCCTTCTTGCCGAGCTGCGCCTTGAGCTCGTCGTACGCGGCCGGCGCCGTCACCATGAGCACGCCGAAGAACGCGATGACGGGCAGGAGCACGTGCGCGAAGCCGAGGATGTTGGTGAGGAACTTGTCGTCACCGTGCACCAGCTTGGCCAGGAGCAGCAGGACGGCCTCGAGCGGCAGCCACGCGAGCAGCACCGCCGTCACCGCCGGCGCGAGCGCGTCGACGGCGGCGAGCGCCGGCACCTTGCTCGCCGGCACGACGAACGCGAAGCACGCGAGGCAGAGCAGCGAGACCGCGAAGAACAGGAGGTTGTGGATGCCGAACAGCGCGCCGGCCTTGAACGAGAAGAACACGCCGAAGCTGCCGAAGAACATGAGGAGCGTGAGGCCGGCGCCGACCGCGATCACGATGCGCGCGATCTGATCCTGCGGCTGAGCGAGCCGCGCGAGCAGACCGAAGCACAGGACCGAGTAGCCGAGCGAGTACAGCCACAGCATGTCCCACATGTCCTTCGCGGTCGTCAGGGCCTCACGATCGCGCTTGGCCATGAGCGTCTCGAGCGCGGCGAAGAACGTGGTGAAGCCACCGGCGCGCGTGATCGCGATGCCCAGCAAGGCGACGCCGAACGGCAGCCACTGCAGGACGATCGGTGGCACGTTCTTGCGGAGATCGGGCGGCGCGACCGTCAGGAGCAGGTAGACGGCGCCCGCGATGAGCGGCCAGACGACCTGCGAGAAGATCATCTTGTCGCCGTCCATGCCGCGCATGTCCCACGAGAACTCGGTGGGCGACAGCTGCCACGGCACGAACACCGCGGCGATGAGCGCGACGCCGGCGATGAGCATGAGCGTCTTCTGGACGCCGACGTCACGCAGGGTCGACAGCGGGATGCCGAACAGCGTGCCCGGCTTCGATTGCGGCAGGCGACGCGCGAGATCGTCGAGCGGCCCCGGCAGATCCTGCTGCGGCGCCGCGAACGGATCGTAGCCCGGCGGCGGCGCGCCCCCGCCGCCCATCGGCGGCGGTGCCCCGTAGCCCGG